>CAYTTL010000001.1:0-16884 GCA_964440725.1 uncultured Acidimicrobiales bacterium
AACCGGCACCGCCCTGTGGGTGCAGGTCGAGAAGGCCCAGGAGACTGACCCCACCGAGCGCGCCTACGAGCTGGCCCGCGAGTACCGGGCCGTCGTCGAGAACATCCTCGAGGAGCGGGGTGTCCGCCAGCTGGCCGAGGCCCTCCGCGGCATCACCGACCCCGGCGCCATGGCCGATACGGCCGGCTACTCGCCCGACCTCACCCTCGACCAGAAGATCGAGCTGTTGGAGACCCTCGACGTGGAGCACCGCCTCGAGCGGGTGCTGGCGTGGGCGCGCGACACGCTCGCCGACCTGGCCCTGAAGGAGCGCATCCGCCACGACGTGTCGGAGGGGATGGAGAAGACCCAGCGCGAGTTCCTGCTGCGCCAGCAGCTGGCCGCCATCCGCAAGGAGCTCGGCGAGGGCGCCGACGGCGAGGGCGTCGTCGAGCAGTACCGGTCGAGGGTGGCCGACGCCGGCCTGCCCGAAGGCGTGCGAGTCGCCGTCGAGCGCGAGATCGACCGCCTGGAGCGCACCAGCGAGCAGAGCCCCGAACACGGCTGGATCCGCACCTGGCTCGACACGGTGACCGAGGTGCCGTGGGGTGAGCGGTCCGACGACCACCTCGACGTCACCGAGGCGCGGGCCATCCTCGACGCCGACCACAACGGCCTCGAGGACGTGAAGGACCGCATCATCGAGTACCTCGCGGTGCGCAAGCTGCGTGCCGACCGCGGCCTGACTCCCACGGGCGGCAAGGGCGCCGGTGCCATCGTCGCCCTGGTCGGTCCCCCCGGCGTGGGCAAGACCTCGCTCGGCGAGTCGGTGGCCCGCGCCCTGGGACGCTCGTTCGTGCGGGTGTCCCTCGGCGGCGTCCGCGACGAGGCCGAGATCCGCGGCCACCGCCGCACCTATGTGGGCGCCCAACCGGGACGTGTCGTTCGGGCGCTGCGTGAGGCCGGGACCATGAACCCCGTCTTCATGCTCGACGAGGTCGACAAGCTCGGCGCCGACTGGAGAGGTGACCCGTCGTCGGCCCTGCTCGAGGTGCTCGACCCGGCTCAGAACCACACCTTCCGCGACCACTACCTCGAGGTCGACCTCGATCTGTCCGACGTGCTGTTCATCGCCACAGCCAACGTGGCCGACACCATCCCCGGTCCCCTGCTGGACCGCATGGAGGTCATTCACCTCGACGGGTACACCGAGGACGAGAAGGTGGCGATCGCCACCGACCACCTGTTGGCCCGCCAGCTCGACCGCAACGGCCTGGCCGCCGAGGAGGCGTCGCTCACCGAAGCGGCGATCCGCGCCGTGGTGGTCGACTACACCCGGGAGGCGGGCGTCCGGAACCTCGAGCGCGAGCTGGGCAAGGTGCTGCGCAAGGTGGCCACCAAGCTGGCCGGCAGCGAGGCCACCGCCCCCGTCACCGTCGACGGCGACGACGTCCGCGCCTACCTGGGCCGGCCCCGGTTCTTCTTCGAGGCCGCCGACCGCACCGCAGTGCCGGGTGTCGCCACCGGGCTCGCCGTCACCGGAGTCGGGGGCGACGTGCTCTTCCTCGAGGCCACGTCCCTACCCGGCGCGGCGACCGGCGGCCAGGGCCGCCTCACCCTCCCCGGGCAGCTGGGGGACGTGATGAAGGAGTCGGCCGAGATCGCCCTGTCCTACATCCGCTCGCACTGCGGCGATCTCGCCCTCGACGACGCCACCGTGGCCGACTCGCGGTTCCACGTGCACGTCCCCGCCGGGGCCGTGCCCAAGGACGGTCCGTCGGCCGGCGTCACCGCCCTGGCCAGCCTGCTGTCCGGCCGGGCCGTGCGCTCGAGTGTCGGCATGACCGGCGAGGTCACCCTCCAGGGACGGGTGCTGGCGATCGGCGGGGTGAAGCAGAAGGTGCTGGCCGCCCACCGGGCCGGCCTGCGCGAGGTGATCCTGCCCGCCCGCAACGGCGCCGACCTCGACGACGTGCCCGACGCCGTCCGCGACACCGTCGCCTTCCATCTCGTCGACGACGTCCGCCAGGTCCTGGACCTGGCCCTCGAGCCGGCCACCGTCGAAGAAGCGGCTGCCGCCTGACCCGGGCCCCCGCTCAGGGGGCCGCTCGGGCCCAGCACCCCGCTCAAGGGGCCGCTCGGGCCCAGCACCCCGCTCAAGGGGCCGCTCGGGCCCAGCACCCCGCTCAAGGGGCCGCTCGGGCCCAGGTAGGCTCCACCGGTGCGCACAGTCTCTGTCGGGCGACGGGTCGTGGCTGCGATGATCGTGGCCGCGGCCCTGGCCGGCTGCGGTGGCGGGTCGGACTCGTCGGACACGGCCCCGACGACGGCTGCCGGGGCGTCGTCGACCTCGGGAGGTGAGGACGGCGGGCAGTTCTGCGACCTGATCAAGAGCTACAGCGACCGTCTGGCCAACCTCGGGCAGGCCAGCGCCAATCCGGACCAGCTCCGTGAATTCGCCGAGGATGTCAGCTCGGCGATCAAGGGGGCCGTCGACGCCGCCCCCGCCGACATCAAGCCCGACGTCACAGTGGTGGCCGGCGCGGCCGAGAACTACCTGGCCGCCCTGAAGGAGGCCGGCTACGACCTGGCCAAGGTGCCGCCCGAGGCGGCGCAGATCTTCCAGGCGCCGGACGTGGCGCCCGCCGCCACTCGCCTGCAGGCGTACGGCCAGAGCGCCTGTGGCATCCGGGGCTAGAGCCGGCGACCACCGGGCGGAGGCGGTCGGGCCGCCGGTCTAGCCGCTGCCCACGGCGTCGAGCACGCGTAGGCGGGCGGCCCGGCGAGCGGGCGTGGCGGCGGCCGCAAGTCCGGCCAGGGTGGCCATCGTGGCCAGACCGGCAAGCTGACCGACCGGGAACACCCGCCGGGTCACGCCGAGTCCCTGCATGGACGTGACGGCCACCCAGCCGAAGACCACGGCCACGATCACGCCGCCCACGGCGCCGAGCCCGGCGACGATCATCGCCTCCGAACGGATCATGGCGCGCAGCTGGCTGCGGGCCATCCCGATGGCGCGCAGCATCCCCAGCTCGCGGAGGCGCTCGTGGATGGACAGGGCGAGGGTGTTGGCGATCCCGAGCAGGGCGATCACCACCGACAGCGCCAGCAGGGCGGCGACCGGCACGAGGAGCCGATCGACCTGGGCCTCCTGGGCGGCGAGCACGTCGGAACGGTCCCGAACGGCCAGGTTGGGGAAGTCGGCCAGGGCCAGGCGGATCGCCTCGCGCCCGGCCGTCGCCGTCGTGCCGGCGACGAGACGGACGTCGATCTCCATGTCGAGCTGCTGGGTGTAGTTCGCCTCGTAGGCGCCCAGCGACAGGATGTAGTCGCTCCTCACCGTGGTGGTCGTGTAGGTGGCCCGGAGGCGCATCGGCTGCGTGCCCGTGCGGGCGAAGGTCATGGGGACCACGTCGCCGACCCGCCAGCCGTGGCGGGCTGCAACGGTGTCGCGCACGAGCACGCCTGCATCGTCGAGCCGGGCGGCGGCGGCGGCCGAATCGGGGTCGAGCTCGTACACGCCCGTCACGGTGGCCGGGTCGACGGCCACCAGGGTCTGGGTCGCCCCGTCGAGGCCCCACTGCCCGGACCGGATCTCCGACACGGCCGCGACCGCCGGCGACTGGCGGAGGCGGTCGGCGGCGACGGGCGGCACACCCGCGGGCGCACCGGGGACCTGGTAGGTGCTCACGACGAAGTCGGCCCGCATGGCCTTCTCGACGGTGGAGGTGGCGGAGGTCTTCATCGAGGCGGCCAGGACGGCGACGACGCCGACGAGCCCGATGCCGATCATGAGGGCGGTGGCGGTGGCGGCGGTGCGCTGCGGGTTGCGGACGGCGTTCGCCCGGCCCAGGACGCCGGGCTCTCCGAGTAGGCGGGCGAGCGCGGCCCCGACGACGTGGGCCGTCGGCGCGACGAGAAGAGGGACGAGCAGGATGAGGCTGACCAGGGTGAGACCGGCACCCATCCCCACGGCCAGGAGCGGCCGGGGCACGGCGCCGACCATGCCGGCCACCACGGCTCCGACGCCGGCAACGGCCAGGCCGGCGGCAACCGTGACCGGGCGGCGGCGCATGGGCGCACCCTCGCCGTCGCCGTTGCCGTCGCGGCCGACGAGGGCGGACAGCGGGGACACGGCGGTGGCCCGGATGGCCGGCTGGATGGCGGCCACCACGGTGACGGCCACGCCGGCCAGCATGCTGACCACCGCCGACCGGGGCTGGAACACCACCGACGTGGTGGGGATCGACAGGCCCGCCGTCCGCAGGAGCACGAGCAGGCCGCGGGCGGCGACCAGACCGCCGGCGACGCCGGCCATCGACGCCACCAGGCCGACAGCCACCGCCTCGGCCAGTACCGACACGAGCAGCTGGGCCCGGCTCGCCCCGACCGCCCGGAGGAGGCCCAGCTCGCGCGAGCGATGGGCGACGAGGATGGAGAAGGTGTTGAAGATGATGAACCCGCCGACCAGGAGAGCGATGGCGGCGAAGACCAGGAGGCCGGTGGTGAGGAAGCCCAGCGCACCCGTCCACGACTCCTTGGCCTGCTTGGCCGCCTGGTCGGCGGTGAGGACCTCGTAGCGACCGGGCAGGGCGGCACCGACCCGGGCCCGCATCGCCTCGGCGCTCACCCCGGCGGGGGCTCGCACTGACACGGCGTCGAGGCGTCCCTCACGGCCGAGGACCCGCTGGGCGGTCGCCAGGTCGAAGGTGACGAGGGTCGAGGTGACCAGCCTGCTGACCTCGCTGATGCCGGTGACGGTGAACTCCTCGGTCGTGTCGGCCAGCACCACCTTGAGCCGGTCGCCGACCCGCAGGCCGGTGGCGCGGGCGGTGGCCACGTCGACGGCCACCTCGTTCGAACCGTCCGGCGCCGCCCCGTCGACGACGGCGGTGTCGGGCGTCCACGCCGTGCCCGTCGCCGGTCGTCCCTTGGTCGTCACCGCGTTCCCGTCGGGCCCCACCGCCTGGACGTAGCCCCACACGGTGCCCCAGGCCCGTTCGGCGCCCGCGACCGCCTGGACGGTGGGCAGTACGTCGGCCGCCATGGTCTCCCGGTCGGTCACCGCCTGTCCCACCGACGCGAACTGTGCCGCCGAACGCACGACCACGTCGACCTCGCCGGGGGCGGGAGCGGCGGCCCGGGCGAACGCCGTGTCGATGGTGTCGGTGAGCACGAACGTCCCGCACACGAGGCTCACGGCCAGGGCGACCCCCACCGCGGTGTGCACGACACGGGTCCCGTGGGCCAGAGAGCCCTTCAGCACGGGCCACATGTCAGTCGCCCAGGTGCATCATGTGTTCGACCACGGCGTCGGCGGTCGGGGCGACCACCTCGTCGACCACCCGGCCGTCGGCCAGGAAGACCACCCGGTCGGCCCATGCCGCCGCCATGGGGTCGTGGGTGACCATCACGATGGTCTGGCCGAAGCCGTCGACCGCCTCCCGCATGAACCGCAGCAGATCGTTCCCGGCGCGGGAGTCGAGGTTGCCGGTCGGCTCGTCGGCGAAGATCACGTCTGGTCGCGACACCAGTGCCCGCGCCGCCGCCACCCGCTGCTGCTGGCCGCCCGAGAGCTGGGCCGGACGGTGGCCGAGCCGGCTGCCCAGTCCTACCACGTCGACCACCCGGTCGAACCACGCGGGGTCGGGCCGCCGCCCGGCCAGGGCGAGGGGGAGGGTGATGTTCTCCGAGGCGGTGAGCGTCGGCATCAGGTTGAACGCCTGGAAGATGAAGCCCACCCGGTCGCGCCGCAGACGGGTGAGGCGGCGGTCGTCGAGCGAGCCGAGGCAGACATCGCCGATCCAGGTCTCCCCCGAGGTGAGGTCGTCGAGGCCGGCGGCGCAGTGGAGCAGCGTCGACTTTCCCGACCCCGAGGGCCCCATGATGGCGGTGAAGGCGGACTGGCCGAAGTCGAGGCTGACATGGTCCAGCGCCCGCACGGCGGTGTCGGCCCGACCGAACACCTTGACCGCGTCCCGCACCCGGGCGGCGGGCACGACGGCCGCCACGTCGGGGGACTGCGGGAAGTCGGCGGGCTCCCCGACGGGCTCCCCGAGGACGGGCCGGCTGTTGAGGACGAGGGTCATGGCCGTGTCACCTCACGATGCGCTTCGGCGGTCAAGGCGGGCTCAGAGCGCCGAGGCGTGGCCGGGGCAGAACAGCTGCACGGCGGTGTTGACGGCGACGTCGACCTGGATCGCGCTCACCTTCACGAACGGGATCTGGCGGGCCGCGTCCAACGCCGTCGCCTTCACCGTGGCGGCCGGCTGGCCGGCGTCGAAGGCGCTGCACACCTCGTTGCCGAACTGCCGGGCCTGGGCCTCGTTGACGGGCAGGCCGCCGCCGATCTGGGCGATGGCCGCCTTCACCTGGGCGCTCGAGGGGTTGACCCGCGCCACGCCGATGGGCCCGGCGGGGGCCGAGGCCTCGGCCTCGACGGCGGCCGGCTCCTCCTCGGAGTACGTGACCTGCTCCTCGGCGGCGGCGGCGCTTCGGGGCGTGGTGGCCGGCGTCGTGTCCGGCGGAGGTGCCGCCTCCGGAGCAACGGTCGTCGGCGCCGCCGCCTCGGGTGCCGGTGCCGCAGTCACGTCCTGCACCACTGCCGCCGGTCGCCCCTCGGCCACCGAGGTCCCGCCGGCCTGGGGCACGATGCCCACCGCTACTCCGCCGGCGAGGCAGAACGTCAAACCGGCGGCTCCGCCAAGCGCTACAACACTTCGTCCCACGTTCTCGAACATCGTCGACCCCCTTGACGCCAGAAGGCATCCCCTTCTGATCTGTAGTAAGTGATCGACCGGTCCGGGCGTCGCCTGAACCCTCGGGGGGTTAAGCCTTGGCCAAGCCCACGCCAAAGCTTCTGTCGGTGGGGCGCTACACGAAGCGCATCTCGTCGCCGGGGTCGTCGTCGACCACCCGGGAACAGGTCGGGCACCACCAGCGAGCCTCCATCTGGGTACCGCAGGCATCGTGGGCCAGGGCGGCACTGTCGCCCCCCCGGCCCGCACCCCACTGGGCGAGGAGCCGGACGGCGCCGGCCAGGTCGCGGCCTGAGGCGGTGAGCTCGTAGACGAACCGCGGCGGGCGCCTCGAGTACGGCGTGGCCACCACCACCCCCTCCCGCTCGAGATGGCGGAGGCGCTGGCTGAGAATGTTCGACGCCAGCCCGGGCAGCTCGGCGAGCAGGTCGTTGAACCGGCGGGGCCCACCCAGGAGGGCGTTGACGACGAGCAGCGTCCACCGGTCGCCCACGCGAGCCACCGCCTCCCCGAGCGCGGAGACCGGCGGCGTGGTGTCCGGTGTGCTCGCCATGACCACCATCCTGCCTTCCGTTGCCGACGGGCGTAGAAGTTGGTAACTTGCAACTCACAAGTTACTGTGCAAATCACAGAGGTACGAGCCAAGGAGCAGGGATGTCAGGACTGGACGAGGTGCAGACGGCGGTGCGAGCAGTGGCGGAAACGGCGGGACCGGCGGTCGTGGGCATCGGCCATGGGTGGGGCACCGGGTCGGGGGTGGTGATCGGCGACGGCGCCGTGCTCACCAACGCCCACAACGTGCGCGGGGGCGAGGTGGCGGTGTCGTTCGGCCACGACAGCCGGACCGTCGAGGGTCATGTGGCCGGCGTCGATGTCGACGGCGACCTGGCCATCCTCAACGTCGACACCGCGGGGGTGGCCCCCCTCGCCTGGACCGACACCCCACCGGGTCTCGGCGCGGTGGTGTTCGGCCTGGCCAATCCGGGTGGGCGCGGCCTGCGGGTGACCGTGGGCCTGGTCTCGGCGCTGGGCCAGGCGTTCCGCGGCCCGCGGGGCCGCCGGGTCACCGGCTCCATCGAACACACCGCTCCCCTGGTCCGGGGGTCGTCGGGGGGCCCGGTGGTCGACGCCTCCGGCCGCTTCCTCGGCCTCAACACCAACCGCCTGGGCGAGGGGTTCTACGCCGCCATCCCCGCCGACGACGACCTGCGCGGACGGGTCGACACCCTGGCCCGGGGCGAGTCGGCGTCGCCCCGCCACCTGGGGGTCGGGCTGGTCCCGGGTCGGGCCGCCCGTCACCTGCGCCGGTCGGTGGGCCTGCCCGACCGTGACGGGGTCCTGGTGCAGGTCGTACAGGACGACAGCCCTGCGGCCCGGGCCGGGCTGCGGCGGGGCGACCTCATCACCGAGGCGGCGGGGAGGCCGGTGGCGGGCGTCGACGACCTGCACGCCGTCGTCGACGGCCTCGATGACGGACAGTCGCTCTCCCTCGGCGTGGTCCGCGGCGCCGAGGAGCTGTCGGTGAGCGTTACCTTCGGCGCCACCCGCGAGGAAGGCTCGGCCTAGGTGCCGGCCATGGCCGCCGTACGCCCCGGGTCGGGCCCGGCCACACCCGACGGGCCTCCCCTCGACAGCCCCGCTCTCGATGCCTATTCGCGGGTGGTGACGACGGTCGCCGCCGCCCTGATCCCGTCGGTGGCCAGCCTGCGGGTCATGGCCCGGGTCCCCGGGGGCCGGCGCACCCGGGGGTCGGGCTCGGGCGTGGTGATGGCCGCCGGCGTACTCGTCACCTCGGCCCACGTGGTCGAGGGATCAGTGGGTGGCGTGGCGACGTTCGCCGACGGCAGTGAAGTCGACTTCGACGTGGTCGGCGCCGACCCGCTCTCGGACCTGGCCGTCATCGGGACGTCGGACGCGACGGGGCCGGCGGCCACCCTGGGCGACGCCGACAACCTCCGGGTCGGCCAGCTGGTCGTGGCCATCGGGAACCCGCTGGGGTTCGCCGGCTCGGTGAGCGCCGGGGTCGTGAGCGCCCTCGGGCGGTCGTTCGCGGCCGGTGCGGGCCGGGTCGGACGCCTGGTGGAGAACGTCATCCAGACCGACGCCGCCCTGCACCCGGGGAGCTCGGGGGGTGCGCTGGCCGACAGCACAGGCCGGGTCGTGGGCATCAACACCGCGGTCGTCGGCCCGGGAACGGGCCAGGGCCTCGGGCTGGCCGTGCCGATCAACGCCCCGTCCCGGGCGATCCTCGCCACCCTGGGAACCGACGGCCGGGTGCGACGGGCCTACCTCGGAATCGCCGGCGGCTCCCGACCCCTGCCCCCACGCGCCGCCGAGGCCACGGGACGGGAGAAGGGCATCGAGGTGCTCACCGTCGTCGGCGACAGCCCGGCGGCGTCGGCCGGACTCCGTCCCGAGGACATCATCGTCGCCGTGGACGGTGTCGGCGTGGCAGACGTGGGCGACCTCCAGCGGCTCATGACATCGGAGCGCATCGGGCGCGCCGTTCCCGTGCTGGTGTTTCGTGGGGGACACATGAAGACGTTCGCCGCCACCCCGACCGAGCTCGCCTGAGCCGGGCCGGGCACCGGCCCGGACCGGCTTGCCGGGCATGTCGGAGTGCGCTTGGCTCGTCGGGGTGAGGGGACTGCTGCGCTGGGGGCGGTCGTGGGCGGGCAGGGTGGCCCGGGTCTTCCTGCCCGGAGTCCGCCAGGTGCACGCGCAGGTCGCTCCGTTCGCCCAGGCCTGGGACGAGGCCAACGAGGCCGCGCTCGCCGGCGAGGGATCACTGTGGGTCGTGCTCGGCGACTCGACGGCCCAGGGCATCGGCGCCACCGCGTACGACCAGGGGTACGTCGGGCAGCTGCGGTCGGCCCTCGACGAGCAATCGTCGACGCCCTGGCGAGTGCTCAACTTCTCCCGCTCGGGGGCCAGGGCCGCCGACGTCGTCGCCACCCAACTCCCCCGGCTCGTCGCCCTGGACGAGGAGCCGCAGCTGGTCACGTGCGCCATCGGCGCCAACGACGTGTTCCCGACACCGCTGCCCGCCCTGCTGGCGTCGCTGCGGGAGATCATGCGCCGCCTGCCGGCGGGCGCGGTCGTCGCCACACTCCCCCAGGGCCTGCGCCCGGCGCGGGCGGCGATCGTCAACGACGTGATCCGCGCCGAGGCCCCCGCCGCCGGCCTGGTGGTGGCCGATGTGTGGGCCCACACCGGGCCGCCCTGGCACGGGAAGCTGGCCGTCGACGGCTTCCACCCCGGCGTCACCGGCTACGCCGACTGGGCCCGGGCCTTCGCCGAGGCGCTACCCGAGAACCCTCCGGCCTCGGGGCGCTAGGCGCATCCCGAACTGGGCAGGTTCAGGGCCCCTATAGGGGCCCTGAACCTGCCCAGTTCCGGGTGGGGTGTCTAGGACCCGGGTGCCCGCCACCAGGAAACCGGCATCCGGGGGCCGTAGCGCGGAGGATGGGGGCCGCCGCTCACGATGAGGCGGATGACCCGACCCCGATGACCGCGGTAGGGCTCGAGCAGTTCGAGCATGCGGGCATCGTCGGCCCGGGGCTCGCCGGCCAGCGCCCACGCCACGAGGTTCGGCAGGTGATAGTCGCCGACGCTCACCGCGTCGGCGTCGCCGAGAGCGACGAGGGCGACCTCGGCCGCCGTCCACCGCCCCACCCCGGGCACGGCGGTGAGGCGGCGGTAGGCATCGTCCATGACCATGCCCGCGACCTCCTCCAGGCGGGAGGCGTACGAGCACGCCAGCCTCACCGTGTCGGCCCGCCTGGCCTCGACGCCGAACCGGTGGAACGCCCACGAGGGGGTGGCGGCCAACGCTGCCGGATCCGGCGGCACGACCAGGGCGCCGGGGCCCGGCGCCGGCTCGCCGAACGCCCGGACCAGCCGGGCATAGGACCTCCGGGCCTCCAGTCCCAGGACCTTCTGCTCGAGGATGCTGGGCACCAGGGCCTCGACCACCGCGGCCGACCGGCTGATGCGCAGGCCGCGATGGCGCCGGTGGAGATCGGCGACCACCGGGTCCGTCGGTCGGAAGTCGTCGGCGGTGTCCGCCGCCCCCACGAGGTCGGGCAGGGCGTCGAGGGCCCATTCCGCCCCCGGCCCCCACGCTCGGCCGACCACCGTGGGCCCCCGCACGGTCAGCCGGGTCGTCACCGGTCCTGCCGGTGTCCTGGTCGCCCGCCACACGCCGTCGGGCCCGATGCGCATCGAAGGGTCGAGGCGTCCCCGCCGCAACGGGCGCAGGGTGAGGCCGAGGTCGACGGGTGGGTCCAGGGTGACCGTCCGCTCCCGCTCGATCACCTCCATCAGAGTTGCAGTGACTTCACCTCGAGGTACTCCTCGAGGCCGAAGCGACCGAGCTCGCGGCCCAGGCCCGACTGCTTGTACCCGCCGAAGGGGGCGACGGGGTTGTACCCCCCACCGCAGACGTCGACCTGGCCGGCGCGCAGGCGGCGGGCCACGGCCAGGCCGCGCTCGCGGTCGTCGGAGAAGACGGCGCCGTGCAGGCCGTAGACGGTGCCGTTGGCGATGGCCACGGCGTCGTCGTCGCCGTCGTAGGGCATCACCGACAGAACCGGCCCGAAGACCTCCTCCTGGGCGATGGCCATGTCCGGGGTGACGTCGGCGAACACGGTGGGGCGCACGTAGAAACCCCGCTCGAGCCCGACGGGCGGCTCGGCCCCTCCCGTCACGAGGGTGGCCCCGTCGGCGGAGGCCCGGCGGATCCACTGCTGCACCCGCTCCTGCTGGTGCCGGGTGGCAAGGGGGCCGAGCCGGGCCACACCTTCGAGGGGGTGGCCGACGGTGAACTCCTCGGCCACCTCCCGGGCGATCTCGACCGCCTCGTCGTGGAGGCGGCGGGGCACGAGCATGCGGCTCCATGCGATGCAGGTCTGGCCGGAGTTCAGGAAGCACTGGCTGACCGTGGCCCGTACCGCCTCGGCAAGGTCGGCATCGTCGAGGACCACCGACGGCGACTTGCCGCCGAGCTCGAGGGTCACCCGCTTCACGGAGCCCGCCGCCACCTCGGCCACCCGGCGCCCGGCCGCCGTCGATCCGGTGAACGACACCATGTCGACGTCGTGGTGGGCGGCCAGGGCCTGGCCCACGACCGGCCCGTAGCCGGTGACCAGGTTCAGCACCCCGGGGGGCAGTCCCACCTCGTGGGCGACGTCGGCGAGCACGAACGCCGACAGCGGCGCCACCTCCGAGGGCTTGGCCACCACGGTGCACCCGGCGGCCAGGGCGGGGGCGACCTTGCAGACGAGTTGGTAGAGGGGGTAGTTCCACGGCGTCACCGCCGCCACCACGCCCACCGGCTCGCGCACGACCAGCGACTGCCCGACCTGCTCCTCGAAGGGGAAACCTGTCGCCAGCTCGACGTAGGACCCCAGGATCATCACCGGGGCAGCGGACTGGATCAGGGTGGCCATGGCCAGTGGCGTGCCCACTTCACGGGCGATGACGGTGCCCAGCTCGGTCGTGCGGGCGAGGAGGCCGTCGGCCAGCTGCTGGATGCACGCGGCGCGGGCGTCAACCGGCGTCGCCGCCCAGCCCTCGAATGCCCGGCGCGCCGCGGCCACGGCCCGGTCGACGTCGATCGGCGTCCCCTCGGGGACGCGCCCCATGACCTCCTCGGTGTCGGCGTCGACCACGTCGATCGTGCCCCGTCCGTCGGGTTCGACCCACTCGCCACCGATGTACAGGCGGTCGCGGTTCATGCGGCTACTACTACACCCATCTGATAGTCACCGCCGGTGAATAGCCTGGCCCGCCATGACGACCCAACGTTCAGGATCGACCGAGACCCACGAGCTGCGCCCGATCGGGTGGGTCCACTCGCCGCTCACCGACCGCAAGACAGCTCCGAAGCAAGGAGACGAGGGCTCGCCCGACGCCCGGATCGTGTTCGACCCGGCGGTGCACGAAGGCCTCCGTGACCTCCGGGCCGGCAACGAGATCCTCGTCGTGACCTGGCTCGATCGGGCCCGCCGCGACGTGCTCGTGACCCATCCCCGTGACGACCCGACGAGCCCGGAGCTGGGGGTCTTCAGCACCCGTTCCCCTGATCGGCCGAACCCGATCGGGCTCCACCGGGTGCAGATCATCGCCATCGACGGGAACGAGCTCCGGGTGCGCGACCTGGAGGCGCTCGACGGCACGCCCGTCGTGGACGTCAAGCCGGTCCTCGACCCCCTGATCGAGAGGTGACGGCCGCCGGGGCCGGGTGACTCAGGCCTGGTGGCGGGGGCACCACCACGTGGTGCGGCCGCCGACCGTCGCCCGCAGCAGCGGCGTTCCGTCGCGTGGGCACACGCCTCCGGGCCGGCGTTCGGGCATGAGCTCGCCCGTGTGCGAACCCCCGCGGGCGACCAGGTCGGCGAGGGTCGACCGGAGGTGGCGATGAAGGCGGCGCCGCTCGGCGGGCGTGAGTGAGGACGCGGGGCGGCCGGGGTCGAGGCCCGCCCGCCACAGGAGCTCGTCGGCGGCCCGGTTTCCGACCCCGGCGAGGCGCGACTGGTCCATGAGGCGGGCCTTGAGGGGGGCGTGACTGGCGGCCAGGGCGGCGCCGAGGCCGGCGGCGCCGACGGTGAGGGCGTCGGGTCCGAGACGGGTCTCGTCGGGGTCGAGCTCGACGCCACCCAGTCGCCGGGAGTCGCGCATGCGCAGGTCGCCGCCGCCCTCGAACCGCAGCGCGAACCTGTCCCACGCCGCCACCGCCCGGTTGCTGGCGAACACGTAGTCGTCGCTGCCGGCCTGGCCGTCGATCACCAGCTTCCCGCTCATGCCGAAGCGCAGCCCCAGGACGGGCCCGCCGTCGGTGTCCACCAGCAGCAGCTTGCCCCGGCGGCGAGCCCCGGTGAGGGTCCGACCCCGGAGGGTACTGCGCGCCGCGGCAGCGGTGAGGCCCCGCTTGAGATACCAGGCATCGGGGGCCACCACCTGGCGCACCCGCCTCCCCACGACCCCTTCGGCCAGCCGCCGGTACGCCTCCACCTCGGCCAGCTCCGGCACCCACCGACCCTACCGCCGCCCCCTCCTGCCGTTCTCGTGTACGAAACGCGCGCCGATCCGGCGCGATTCGTGCACGAGAACGGACGGGGGGCCGCCGAATGTCACAGGCGGGGGGTGAAATGGTGCGGTGGACAGGATGGAGCTCGATACCCGGTTGCGGTCCCTTGCGGAGCGCCAGCACAGTGTCGTCTCGCGCCGCCAGGCACGAGCACTGGGTGGAACGCGTCGGGCCGTGGCCGGACGGGCGGCGTCCACGGACTGGGAGCCGATGACGTCGAGGGTTCTGCGCCTGGTGGGGTCGGTGCCGACCTTCGAGCAGCGGTGCATGGCCGCTGCCCTCGACGCCGCGCCGCGTGCGGTCGTGTCCCACCGATCGGCAGCGCGGCTCTGGCGTCTTCCCGGGTTCGTCGACGACGAGATCCATGTCAGCCGGCTCCGCGGAGGCACCCGCCATCCAGTCGGTCTGGGGATCCTCCACGGCCCTGAGCTTCTTCCCGATTCACACCTGACCGCCCGAGACGCCGTACCCGTCACGACGGTGGCCCGGACGATCTTCGACCTGGCGGGAGACGAGCACGCGGGCAGGGTGGCACGGGCGCTCGACAATGCCCTCGCCCGGCATCTCACCGGTGTCGCCGCCCTCCACCGCGTCACGACCGAGCTCGCCGAGCACGGGCGGTCCGGAAGCACCTTGATGCGGGCCCTCCTCGCCGAACGGGGCATCGGCTACATCGCACCTGAGAGCGGTCTGGAGGGCAGGTTCCTGTCGCTTCTTCGTTCCTCCGGGCTCCCCGAGCCGACGCGGCAGGTCGACGTCGGCGGTGACCGGTGGGTGGGCCGGGTCGACTTCGCATACCTGGACCGTCGGCTCATCATCGAGATCGACAGCGCCGTCCACCACAGCACCAAGCTCGATCTCGATGCGGACGCCCGTCGGGACGCAGAGCTCGCCGCTGCCGGCTTCCGCATCGTCCGTATCACCGACGACCAGCTGTGGTTCCGGCCCCGTGACGCGGTTGCCACGATCCGCAGCGCCCTCGCCCCCGCCGCCGCCTGACCTTCTCGTGTACGAAACGCGGCCTTCCTCCGCGCGTTTCGCACACGAGAACGGCGGGGAACGGGTTGAGGGGCGCTTACCATGGCGGGATGCCCCGGGAGGTCCTTCACTGGGCCCACCTCTACTCCGAAGTGGTCACCTCAGGCCTGTGCACCGGCTGTGCCGGCTGTGTGGTGGCCTGCCCCCACGACGTGCTCGGCTACGACGACGGCGAGGGCGTGTACAAGCCCTTCCACCTGGAGGAGGAGGGCGGCGCGGGGGGCTGTGGCCACGGTGACAGGGGGTGCACCTCGTGCACCCGGGCGTGCCCCCGCTTCCGCTCCTGGGAGAGCGACATCGACACCCACCTGTTCGGTCGCAGCCGGCTGACCGACGAGGTCGACGGAATCTCCAAGGACATCATCCTGGCTCGGGCCACCGACCCCGAGATCCAGACCAAGGGCCAGGATGGCGGGCTGGTGTCGGCCATCCTGTTGTGGGCCATGGACCACGGCTACGTCGACGCCGCCCTCGTGTCCTACCTGGAGGGCGACGGCACCAGCTGGAAGGCCGTGCCCGGCGTGGCCCGCAACCGGGAGGAGGTACTGGCTGCGGCCGGGAGCCGCTACACCTACTCGGCCAACACCATGGCCTATGCCGAGGCGGTGGCCGGAGGGGCCGAGAAGCTCGCCCTGGTGGGGATGAGCTGCCAGTCGTCGGTGCCACCGGTGATGACCGTGCGCAAGGCCGGGAAGCCGGCCCGGCGCTTCGCCCTCAACATCGGGCTGCTCTGCTCCAAGACCTTCGACGACGCCATCTTCGAGGAGCTGTTCGAGGCCAAGTACGGCCTGCGGAAGCAGGACATGGTGAAGATGAACATCAAGGGCAGGTTCCAGATCTGGATGCGCGACGGCAGCTTCCACGAGATACCCCTCAAGGAATGCCACGCCTGGACGCGCGAGGGCTGCAAGCAGTGCCCCGACTTCGCGGCCGAGCACGCCGACATCTCCACCGGCGGCATCGGCGCCTTCGGCGACTGGACCCTCACGATCGTGCGCACCGACCTGGGCCGGGAGATCATCGTCAAGATGCTGCAGGAGGGCGCCATCGAGGGCCGCCCCGGCGACGACGACCCCGGGGCCATCGCCCTGCTGCGCAAGCTGTCGACCAACCAGCGCAAGCGCTGGCCGGAGACGGCGGTGTCGGGCCCCCAGCTGATACCGCCGCCCAAGCCCAAGCCCCCCGCCGTCGACGCTCCCAAGCCACCCGAGCCCGCCCCCGCCTGACCGGAGTGCTCACACCAGCTCTCGGGCGCGGGTGAACACGGCGTCGAAGGCGGGCTCGGTGAGGGTGCCGGTGAAGGTGTTCTGCTGGCTGGGGTGGTACGAGCACAGCAACGTGCGGCCGGCCGGCAGCGGGTGCTCGGCCAGATGGGCGAACCGAGGCCGCGGTCGCAGACCCAGCAGGGAGGTCACGGCGTCATGGGCGAACTTTCCCAGCACCACCACGACGCGTACGTCGGTCAGCAGGGCCAGCTCCCGCCTCAGGTAGGGCAGGCAGGTGTCGCGTTCGGCCGGCGTCGGGCGGTTCCCCGGGGGCGCGCAGCGCACCACTGCGGCCACCCAGGCACCCGACAGGCGCAGGCCGTCGTCGACCGCCTCGCTGGTGGGTTGGTTGGCGAAACCGGCCCGCCACAGCGCCCGGAACACCCAGTCGCCCGAACGGTCACCGGTGAAGACCCGCCCCGTGCGATTGCCGCCGTGGGCGGCGGGCGCCAGTCCCACGACGACCATCCGGGCCGCAGGGTCCCCGAAGCCGGGGACCGGCCGGCCCCAGTAGGCCTCGTGGCGGAAGGCGGCCCGCTTCTGCACCGACACCTCCTCGCGCCAGGCCACGAGGCGGGGGCAGGCCCGGCAGTCGACCACCTCGGCCCGGATGTCATCGAGGGAATCCGTCTCGTCCAGCGAATCCATGCGCCAGGGTAGGTTGACCGCCGAGATGGCTCGCTCACCGGCGCCCCCCCCCCCCAACCACCGGCAGTTAGTACCCCCCCCCCCCACCCCCCCCCCCCGCAACGGG
>CAYTTL010000001.1:16894-44464 GCA_964440725.1 uncultured Acidimicrobiales bacterium
GTCCTGTTCGTCCGCCACGGCCACACGCCCACCACCGGCAAGGTGCTTCCCGGACGGGCCCGGGGCCTGCACCTCGACGACACCGGCCGGGCCCAGGCCGCCGCGGTGGCCGAGCGCCTCGCCGCCCTGCCCTCGGTGGACGCCATCTACGCCTCACCCCTCGAGCGTGCCCGGGAGACGGCCGCTCCCATCGCCGCCGCCCGGGGACTGAAGGTGCGCATCGACCGGGGACTGCTCGAGCTCGACATCGGCGAGTGGACGGGCATCGAGCTCAAAGCGGCGCGTCGCCGCTCCGAATGGAAGGCCGTGCAGCGCTACCCCAGTGGGTTCCGATTCCCCGGCGGCGAGTCCTTCGTCGAGATGCAGGGCCGGATGGTCGCCGCCGTCGACCGGCTGCGAGCCGCCCATCCCGGTCGGACCGTGATCGCCGTCTCCCACGCCGACCCCATCAAGGCCGCGGTCGGCCACGCCCTGGGCGCCCATCTCGACCTGTTCCAGCGCTTCGCCGTGTCCCCCTGTTCGGTGAGCGCGGTGGCCTACGGCGACGGGGGACCCATGGTGCTGTCGGTCAACTCGGTCGGCGACCTGAAGGCCCTCAAGGCGTCGTGAAGGCGTTGTGAGTACCTCCTTCGAGATACCGGAGGTCGACGCCATCACCACCGGCGCCATCGGGCCTCCCGGGCAGCGGGTGTTCTACCTCCAGGCCCGCCAGGGCACCCAGCTGGTGTCACTGCGCCTCGAGAAGACCCAGGTGGCCGCCCTCGTCACCTACCTCGGCACGCTCCTCACCGACCTCCCGACACCGGACGACGTCCCCACCGATATGGACCTGACCGAGCCGGTCGTGGCCGAGTGGGTGGTGGGATCGCTCGGTGTCACCTACGACGAGGACGCCGACCGCGTCGTCGTCGTGGCCGAGGAACTGGTCGAGGAAGGCGCCGAGGCGGCCCGCGCCCGTATCACCGCCACCCGCGGCCAGATCGCCGCGCTCGCCCGCCACGGGGCCGAGGTGGTGGAGGCGGGTCGTCCGCCTTGTCCGTTGTGTGGCCAGCCCGTGAACCCCGAAGGACACATGTGCATCCGGCTGAACGGCCACCGCCAGACCACCTGACGCTTCTCGAGACGGGCGACATCGCCGTGCGCGGTCGGCTGCCGTGGAGCTCGAACGGCACGTTCCTGGTCGACCTCTGTCTCGACGGCCTGTCCGGACGGGCCGTCTACAAGCCCCTTCGTGGGGAACGCCCGCTGTGGGACTATCCGCCCGGGCTCTACCGGCGGGAGGTGGCGGCGTGGGTGATCTCCGAGGCCCTGGGCTGGGGACTGGTTCCGGAGACGATCTGCCGGGACGGCCCCCTCGGGCCCGGCTCGCTCCAGCGGTTCGTCGACGCCGACTTCTCCGAGCACTACTTCACCCTGCTCGAACGGCCTGAGCACCACGACGGCCTGAAAGCCATCTGTGCCCTCGACGTGCTCCTCAACAACGGCGATCGCAAGAGCGGCCACTGCCTCCTGGGTCTCGACGACCGGTTGTGGGCCATCGACCACGGCCTGTGCCTGGCACCCGACCGCCGGCTGCGCACCGTGATCTGGGACTTCGCCGGCCGGGCCGTTCCGGACCACCTCATGGAGTCGGTGGCCCGCCTCGCCGAGGCTCCCCCGGCGGGGCTGACGGGCCTGATCGACGACGAGGAGGTCGACGCCCTCGTCGCTCGGGCCGCCGTCCTGGTGCGGGGGCCGGTCTTCCCCGAACCCCGGTCGGGGCGGTCCTATCCCTGGCCGCTCGTGTGATCCCGGGCCCTGCCTCCCGCTCAGGGGGCCGCTCGGGCCCTGCCTCCGGCCCAGGGGCCGCTCGGGCCCTGCCTCCCGCCCAGGGGCCGCTCGGGCCCTGCCTTCGGCCCAGCCTCAGGCTGGCGATGCGGTCCGTCTAGGGTGCTCGTCATGGCTCACCTCATCGCCGCTCCGACCATCGTGCCCGCGGCGGGGGTCCCTCCCAAGACCATCGTCGAGTTCGTCGGACACGCCAATACCGCGACCGACGACGTGTCGCTGGCCGTCATGGAGAGCCCCGGCGGGTGGACCGAATCCGGCCAGACGCCCGAGTTCGACGAGTTCACCCTCGTCCTCGAGGGCCAGATCGTCGTCGAGACCCGCGACGCCGAGCCCCTGGTCGTCCAGGCCGGTCAGGCCGTGCACGCGCCGGCCAACGAGTGGGTCCGCTACTCGACCCCCGATCCCGCCGGCGCCCGTTATCTGGCCGTGTGTGTACCGGCCTTCACCCTCGACCGCGCCCACCGTGACGACGACTGACCTCGGCCGCCGAGGGGCTACCGTCGGCGCTGACGGTACAGGAGGGCACCAGGGGTGACGGAGGGAGAGGTCCGGCTCGAGGTTCCGGCGTCGCCGGAGTTCCTCAGGGTGGCTCGCATGATGGCGGCCGGCGTGGCCAGCCGCCTGGGCTTCACCTTGGAGGAGGTCGACGACCTCCGGATCGCCATCGACGAGCTGTGCTTCTGCCTGGTCGGACGGTCGGGGCGACCGGGAACGGTGGCCATCCGCTACGTCATGGGCCCCGACGGCTTGTCCGTCGAGGGAACCGGCCACTTCGCCGACCACGCCAACGAGGAGCCGCGGCTGTCGCCCCTGTCGCTGCAGATCCTCAAGGCCGTCACCGACGAGTGCCACGTCGAGGGAGGACCCGACGGGCCCACCTTCCACCTGCTCAAGCGACAGCGCATCTGACGGCTATGGCCTTCGACGCCGACGAGCGAGACGACCTCAGGCAGAAGTTCCGTGAATACGCAAAGAACCACGACCCGGCCCTGCGCGAGCAACTGATCACCGCCCACATCGGCCTCGCCGAGTACCTGGCCCGGCGGTTCACGAACCGGGGCGAGCCCCTCGACGACCTGGTGCAGGTGGCCTCACTGGGCCTTCTCAAAGCGGTCGACCGCTTCGACCCCGAGCGCGGGTTGGAGTTCTCCACCTACGCCACCCCCACCATCGTCGGCGAGCTCAAGCGCCATTTCCGCGACAAGGGCTGGGCCGTCCGGGTGCCGCGCCGGGTGCAGGAGCTGCACCTGCGTCTGGCGTCGGTCGTGGGCACGCTGTCCCAGAACCTGGGCCGGTCACCCACCATCGGTGAGATCGCCCAGGCCGCCAGCGCCTCCGAGGAGGACGTCCTGGAGGCGATCGAGGCCGGTCATGCTTACCGCTTCACGTCCCTCGACGCACCGTCGGGGAACGACGACGACGGGAACCTCGGCTCCCAACTGGGTGAGGAGGACCAAGCCTTGGTCGACAGCGAGCACCGGGTGGCCCTGTCGCCGCTCATCGCCCGGTTCCCCCACCGCGAGCAGATGATCCTGCACCTTCGGTTCTTCGAGGGCCTGACGCAGTCGGAGATCGCATCCCGGCTCGGCATCAGTCAGATGCACGTGTCCCGCCTGCTGGCCCGCAGCCTGAGCCAGCTGCGGGCCTCCGCCCAGGACACCGCATCGTGAGCGAGCACCGGGTGGCGGACGAGAACCGCTTGCGGCTGCGGCTGGTCGTGAACCCGGCGGCGTCGACGGTCAACGCCAAGTCACGCCGGGCGGTGCTCGACGCCCTGGAGGCCCACCACGTGTCGCTCGTCGAGACGACCGAGCGCGACCACGCCACCGTCCTGGCCCAGGAGGCGACCGCCGAGGGTGTCGACGCCGTCTTCGTCCTGGGCGGCGACGGGACGGTCAACGAGGCGGCCAACGGGCTCATGGAATCGGGGACCGAGATCCCCATGGCACCCCTCCCCGGCGGCTCCACCAACGTGTTCACCCGTACCCTCGGCCTGCCCCGTAAGCCGGGCCCGGCGGCGGCCACCGCCGTCGCCGCCCTCGAGCAGGGCTCGGTCCGGCGCCTCCCCGTGGGCATGGCCAACGGCCGGGCCTTCCTGTTCCACGTCGGCATCGGCTTCGACGCCGCCGTCGTGGCCCAGGTCGAGCGCAGGCCCCACCTGAAGCGGAAGCTCGGCCAGGCCATCTTCGTGTACGCGGCGTTCGACACCTGGTTCCGCCACTACGACCGGAGCCGGCCCCGCTTCCGGGTGGAGACGGCCGACGGCACCGAGGTCGACGGCTACTTCACCATCTGCCTCAACACCAACCCCTACACCTACCTCGGCGTCCGGCCCTTCAACGTGGCACCCGGCGCCACGGGGGAGGACGGGCTCACGCCCGTCACCCTGCGCCGATTCAGCGTCGGCACCCTGCTCGGGGTCACCGCCCGGGCCCTGGGCAGCGGCGACTCCGTGGGGCGCCATCCCGCCGTCGACCTGCGACGGAAGCAATCTCGGGTGGTCGTGCACGGCAACGGCCCGTTCCCGTGGCAGGCCGATGGCGACTTCCTGGGCGAGACCACCGAGCTGGTCCTCACCCAGGCCGACCGGCCCCTGGTCGTCGTCGACCCCAGGATCTGACGCCCAGCGGGAGCTTGAGAAGAAAAGCACAAAGTCCTTGCCCGGCCTCGGACCCGCCGGTAAACTGAAGGCTGTACCCCTCGATATTCCCCGCCCCTCGCACAGCCGCACCACCACTTGTGAATGATTTCACATGCGATGGTCAGGTCGCATGTGCCCAATTGCCCGGCGTCACCCGGAGGTGGCATGGCCCTCACATGGAGCCGATCGCACGACTGGGACTCCGACGACTGGCGTCAGCGGTCGGCCTGCCGGGACACCGACCCGGATCTGTTCTTCCCCGTGGGCGCCACCGGCTCGGCACTGGAGCAGATCGCCGCGGCCAAGAGCGTGTGCCGCCATTGTGAAGCCCAGCCCGAGTGCCTCGAGTTCGCCCTCGCCACCAATCAGGAGGCCGGCGTCTGGGGCGGTACCTGCGAAGACGAGCGCCGTAAGCTGCGCAAGGCCTGGCTGGCCCGCCGCCGGCGCGCCGCCTCGTAGGGCCGATACGGATCCGCTGTCGCGGCGGGCCTCCTCAGCCCTTCGGTCCTCCCCGGGTTCAACTCGTCGTCCCCGCGGCGATGGGCAGTCGGAGCTCGGCGAGCGTCCCACCGTCGGTCGACATCATGATGCTGCCGCCCAACTCGTGGGTGACGAGGGTGCGGACGATGGTGAGGCCCAGGCTGGGGCCGTCGACGGAGAAGTCGACGGGCAGTCCGACGCCGTCGTCGTGCACGGTCACGACCAGCTCGGTCCCGTCGTTGACGAACGAGACCCGCACCCGACCCGCCTCGCCGGACGGCCGCGCCTCGGGGTACCCGTGCTCGACGGCGTTCTGCAGCAGCTCCGTCAGGGCGACGGCCAGGGGCGTGGCCACCTCGGCCCGGAGCTGGCCGGGGTCGCCGTCGACGACCAGCTCCACCCGGCGTTCGGGCGACACCAGGCCCTCCTCCACGTAGCGCACCAGCGACTGGGCGATGTCGCCGAAGTCGACCTCGGCACTCGCCCCCGACGACAGCTTCTCGTGCACCAGGGCGATGGCCCGGATGCGCTGCACCGACTCCCCGATGGCCTCCTTGGCCTCCGGCGATTCCAGCCTGCGCCCCTGCAGGTTCAGGATCGAGGCGATGGTCTGGAGGTTGTTCTTGACCCGGTGGTGCATCTCCCGGATGAGCACGTCCTTCGACACGAGCAGGCGGTCGCGACGTCGCAGCTCTGACACGTCCCGGACCAGGGCCAGGGCCCCGGCCACCTTGCCGTGGTCGAGGAGGGGGATGCAGCGCACCAGTACGGTCACGTCGTTGCGCTCGAGCTCCTCGGTGATGGGTAGCCCAATGGCGAAGGCGGCTCGCACGGGCGCCTCGTCGAACCCCACCTCGCTCAGGCGGGCACCCAGCACGTTGGCGTGGACTCCCATGCGGTGGAGGGCGGACACGAAGTTGGGCGAGGCGAAGTCGACCCGTCCCGACGCGTCGAGGCGGACCACGCCGTCGCCGACGCGCGGCGCGTCCTTGGGCTCGGTGCCCTCGGCGCCGAAGGGGAACTCCCCGGCGGCGATCATGCGGGCGAAGGCGTCGAAGATGTCGAGGTAGACCCGCTCGAGCTCGCCCGACCGCCGTCCCACCGAGGGGGCCGATTCCCGGGTGAGGATCCCGAGGAGCTGGTCCCTCCAGTGCACGGGGATGCACTGGACGTTGGCCGCCTCCGACCGGGGGCTGGCGGCCACGTCACCGTCGATGATCTGACCCAGCTTCCAGGCCCGGGACACCAGGGGACGCTCGATCTCGTCGACGACCACGCCGAGCTGGTCCTCGCGGTACAGGGTCTGGCTGGTGGTGGGCCGCATCTGGGCCAGCACGATGAAGCGGCACGGCGCCCCGGGGATCTCCTTCTCGGGCACGTAGAGCAGCAGGTCGGCGAACGACAGGTCGGCGAGGAAGCCCCACGACGCCGTCAGGCGCTGTACGTGGGCCAGGGCGGGCCCTTCGAGGGCGGTGGTGCGGGCCAGCACGTCGAGAGAAGCCATTCCCCCCACTGTAGGGAGAAGGCCCGACCTTCAGGACCCCCAGACGGCCCTGCCGATGCGGAGGACACCGCCGACGTCGAAGATGTCGGTCTCGAACGAGGGCACGCTCACCACCACCTCGGCGGCGTGGGCCAGCTCGGTGCGCAACTCGGCCTCCCGCTTGGCCACGACCTCGAAGTTCCCGAAGCTGGCACCGACCTCCCGGAGGACCCGTTCCACGCTCGCCGGCTCGCCGGCACCGGGAACGGCGCCGGCCACGGCCGGCGCGGACGACACCAGGTGCTCGGCCACCCGGGCGGCGTCGGGATCGAGGAGGTACGCGGGCAGCACCTTGTTCAGCACGAGGGCGCCGGTGTGGAACTTCTGGTCGGCGAGGGCGGCGAGGAAGAACTCGGCCTCGCGCACCGGTGCCGCCTCCAGGGTGGTCACCACCACGAAGGTCGTACGACGGTCGTGGAGCAGTCGCTTGACCGAGGTCGCCCGTTCCACGAACCCGGGATACATGGTCTGGAACAACAGGAAGAACTCGGCGATGTCCTCGAGGAACTGCGAGCCCAGGAGCCGGTCGGCGACCTGGTAGAAGGGCCGGGTCGCCAGGTTGACCACGCGCGACCGTCCCGGCCCGGTGATCCAACGGAGCAGGCGGCTGGAGAAGAACTCCGACATGCGGTCGGGGGCGGCCAGGAAGTCGATGGCGTTGCGGGTGGGGGGCGTGTCGACCACGATGAGGTCGTAGCGCCCCGACCGGTGGATCTCGTAGAGGCGCTCCATGGCGATGTACTCGTGGCTCTGCACGAAGCGCCCCGACACGTTCTGGTAGAGGGGGTTCTCCAGGATGCGCGCCGCGGTGGCGGTGTCCGGGGCGTGACGACGGACGAGGTCGTCCCACGACTGCTTGGTGTCGAGCATCGCCGCCCACAGCTGGCCGCGCGGCTCGACACCCGCCCGCTTGAGGACCTCGGGAGGCACCTGCGCCTCGACGTTGCCCAGTGCGTTGAGGCCCAGGGCGTCGGCCAGACGGCGGGCGGGGTCGATGGTCAGCACCAGTACCGTCCCCCCGAGCGACACGCTGGCCATGGCGGCGGCCGCCGCGGCCACCGTGGTCTTGCCCACGCCACCTGCGCCACAGCAGATCACGATCTCCTTGGCGGCCAGGAGTTGCTCGAAGCTCCCGGCTCGCCCGACCGACGTCGCCGCCAACGTCAGTACCCCAGCTCGGCGGAGAGGGCCTCGGCGGTCTGGGCCGTGGTGCGCAAGCCGTGGCCCCGGGTGAACAGGTAGGGGACGAACAGCATGGGCACGTCGGCAGGCACCGCCGCCCGGAGGCGATCGAGGTGGCCGGCGCGGGTGCGACGAAGGGTGACGGCGAGCCTGGCCGCCTCGAACACCGCGGCCGTGGCCGCGGAGGCGCGGGCGCCACCGACGCAGCCGGCCACGGCCTCGGCCACCTCCGGTTGGCGGAGGTTCTCGAAGACCTCTTCGTCGGCGTGGCTGAACAGCTCGGGGAGGACCCGGTTGACGACGATGGCGGCCAGGTCGACATCGGTCTCGTCCCGTACCCGCCCGACCAGCTCGATGGTCTCGTTCACGGGCATCTCCTCGGGCGTGGTCACGATGACCAGACCGGTGACGGCCGGGTCGCCGAGGACCTCGAGCATCCAACCGGTCTGGTCATGGATGGGACCAACGCGGACGAGCTCGTCGATGGCCCGGGGAGCCGCCAGCTGGCCGATCACGTGACCGCTGGCCGAGGCGTCGGCCACCACCAGCCCGTAGTGGCGCTCCCGGGCCTCGTACGCCAACTTGCCGACCGTGAGGATCTCCCGGACCCCGGGGGCAGCGGTGGCCACGAAGTCGAAGGCCCGGGCGAGGGGCCCGATGCGGGCGATGGCAGGCAGATGGAGCTGGAGGCGGAGGTACTCCTGAAGCGACTCCTCCGTGCTCATCGACATGGCGAAGAGCCCGGGCTGGACCTCGCGGGGCCGGAAGCCGAGGCGCGAGGTCTCGTAGAAGTCCGACAGGTTGCCCTTGGCGTCGACCTCGCAGGCCAAGACCCGGGCCTTCCTCTGCGAGGCCAGCAGCGCCAGGGCGGCGGTCACCGAGGTCTTCCCCGTCCCCCCCTTGCCGGTGACGAGGAGGAGCCGCCGGTCGAGCAGGGCGACGGTCACGCTGGAGAGGACCCTCAGAGGGCGCTGAAGCCGACCCGCCGCTCACCACTCTCGCTGCCGATCTCGACGAAGGTGATCTTGTCGGCGGCGACGGCGATGCGCCGGCCGCGGCGGTCGGTGAGCCACAGAATGGGAGTGTCCCCGTTCAACACCTTCTCGATGTCGGCCTTCACCTCGTCGGCGTCGTCGGTGTCGACATCGACTTCGATCTCCCTGGGCGAGTAGATCACCCCGATGCGAACCTGCACTAAGTCTCCTCGAGGTCGGCCGGCACTCCGCTCAGGCACGGAGCCGGCACTCCGTTCAGGCACGGAGCCGGCATTCCCGTTCCAGCACGGAGCCGGGGTCCCAGCGTAGGCGAGTCCGGTGCACTGGTAGGTTCGTCGCCGTGCGACCGTCCCCCGGCGGCAGCACCCGCAGGTCGGTCGGCGTCCGCGTCACCGGCGGTACTGCTGACGATCGTGGGAGCCGCCGATGTCGCCACCGTGGTCGTCCGCCACCGCCGGTCCGCTCCGCCCCGGCCCCTCTCCGCCCTCGAGCGCGTGCTTCCCGAGCTTCAGTCGTTCGTCGAGCGCGAGCGGGGCCTCCGGTTCCGTCACCCCGTCGACGTCGAGCTGCAGACCGACGACGACTTCAGCGCCGCCATCGACAGGTTGCGCGCCCGGACCCGTGGCACGGGGCCCGGCCCCGACGTCCTCGTCGGCTTGTTCCGCGCCCTCGGTCTGGTCGAGGGGCGGTTCGACCCGTCCCTCCTCGAGCGCGACGTCGACGACCGCATTCTCGGTTACTACGACACCGACGGAGGTCGGCTCCTGGTCCGGGGTGACCAGCCGACGCCGGCCATCAGGCGCGTCCTCGTCCACGAGCTCACCCACGCCCTCGACGACCAGCACTTCCGACTCGATCGTCGCGACATCGAGCGTCGCGACGACGAGGCGCCGATCGCCTACGCCGCGCTGGTCGAAGGCGATGCCCTGCGCGTCGAGTCCCGGTACGTCCAGTCGCTCTCCCCGGACGAGCAACGCCAGGCGGAGTTGGGCGTGGAGCCGGCCACCCGCGCCACCGGCGATGTGCCGCGCGTCTTCGAGATCCTGTTGACGTTCCCGTACGTCTCCGGCCGGTCGTTCGTCGAGGCCGTCGCCGCCGCGGCCGGCACCCCGGGGGTGGATGCCGCCTTCGCCGCGCCACCGGCGACCACCGAGGCGATCCTGCACCCCGACCGATACCTCGCCGGCGATCCCTCCGAGACGGTGCGGAACCCGGACGCCGACGGTGAGGTCGTCGACCGCGGCGTGCTCGGAGAGCTGCTGTTGCGCCTCGTGCTGCAGTCGACCCTCGACCGGGATGCCGCCGTCCGCGCCGCCGAGGGTTGGCGGGGCGACCGGTACACCGCCTGGTCCGATGCCGGGCGGGTGTGCGTACGCGACCGCATGGTGATGGACACCCCGGCCGATCGTGCCGAGATGGTGGCCGCTCTGCAGCGGTGGGCACAGAGCCGCCCCGGCGCCGCCCTGGACGACCCCGGCACGGGCCCGATCACCTTCACGCGCTGTGGTTAGCGACGGGCACCCGGGCCCTTCGGGGTAACCCCGAGCGAGTCGGAGGGGAGCGCAGGCGAGACCAGGGGCCACGCCCGCCGCTGCCGGCGGGGACCCCAACCCCGCCGGCCCGCTCATCGACTCGCGAGGTACCGGCCTATTTCTCCTCGTCGTCGGGGTAGGCAGCCGGCTCGCCCGTGACCTCCTCGTACCAGCGGGGCCGGTGGAGCCGGGCCCACCACGCGGGAACCCAGCCGCGGAACATGGACCGCAGGGAGTCACCATCGCTCACGGCCATCCAGATGTGGCCGGCGACCATCAGGGCCACGGCGAAGGCCGTCCAGTCGTGGACGAAGGTGGCCCCGGTTCGCCAGTCGAGCGGGAACGGCTCGAACCAGAACATGATCGAGCCGCTGACCAGGGTGACCCCGATGGCCCCGCCCACGAACGCGGCGTTGAGCTTCTGGCCGGGGTTGAACTTGTGGAGGCGCACGGACGGGTCGCGTCCGCGCGATCGCAGCCACCGGCGGTCGTCTCGGTCGAAGCGGTTGAAGGCCCGCAGGTCGGCCACGACCCCACGGCGCCAGGGCCCGACTAGAGCGAGCAGCAGCGGCGCGGGGAGCAGGAGACCGGCCACCACGTGCACCTGGCGCACAAGGTCACGCCGGCCGACGAGGGCCGACAGCTGTCCCACGTAGAGCAGGGCGGCGGTGGCCAGCAGCACCCCGAACAGGGCGGCATTGGCCCAGTGCAGCGCTCGCTCCGCCCGATCGAATCGGGGCAGGCGCGCGCCGGGACGAACGGCGGCGTCGCCGGGGTCAGACCGGGTTGTCGTCACGGCCGTTCGACTTGCCGATCCAGGCGTCGACGTCGTAGCCCCGGTTCTCCCAGTACCCGGGTTCGGGGTCCGGGCCGGTGACCTCGATCCCGTCGAGCCACTTGCACGACTTGTAGCCGTACATGGGCGCCACGTAGAGACGGACGGGCCCGCCGTGGGCGGCGGAGATGTTCCTCCCCTCCAGCTCGTAGGCCACGATGACGTCGTCGCGACGAGCCTGATCGAGGGTGAGGCTCTCGGTGTAGACCCCGTCGAAGGACGTGAAGCGGACACCACCGGCCCCCTGCTGGACGCCGGCGCGGTCGAGCACGTCGCCCAGGCGCACGCCGACCCACTTCACGTCGGCCACCCGCCACCCGGTGACGCACTGGAAGTCCTTGGTCAGGCGGGTCGGGGGCATGGCCCGCAGGTCGGCGGCGGTGACCTCGAAGGGCCGGTCGACCATGCCACCCACCCGCAGCCGGTAGTCGGCCTCGCTGCGCTCCGGCAGCTCGCCGGTGACCGTGTAGATGCGGAACCGCCCGACGGGCAGCAGCGACGACAAACCTGTGCCGTCGCGGGACAGGAACGGCGCCACCGTCCGCCCGAGAAGGTCCTGGGCGCGGGCACCGAAGAACACGCCGAGGCCGCCCAGCCCGAGCATGCCCAGCACGACCCGCCGCCCGACCGGCGACCCGTCGACCTGCGCCTCGGGCCCCGGCAGCTCGGCATCGGCGGGGCGAGTCGCCGGCGACTCCGGCGAGGGCTTTTCCGGCGAAGGCACGCTCCCAAGTTACGACCCTGAACGCCGGATCGGATGGCGCAACCTCGAACTGGTCAGATTTCGGGGGGTCAGAGCCCCCCGAAACCTGACCAGTTCGGCGAAGAGGGACCTAGGTGATCTTCAACTCGGGGCGGAAGACGCGGGTGGCACCCAACGCCGCCACCCGGTCGGCCAGGGCGAAGAAGGCCTGCGACGCCTCGCCGTCGGGGTCGCTGACCGTGACAGGCGTCCCGCCGTCGCCGCCCTCGCGCAGGGCGATCACCAGCGGTACCTGGGCCAGGAGGGGGACGCTCAGGTCGTCGGCGAGAAGCTGGCCGCCGCCGGCGCCGAAGATCGGGTACCGCGTGCCGTCGTCGCCGGTGAACCAGCTCATGTTCTCGATCACCCCGCGCACCGACATGTTCACCTTGCGGGCCATCAGCGCGGAGCGCTGGGCCACCCGCTGGGCGGCGGGCTGAGGGGTGGTCACGACGAACACCTCGGTCCGGGGCATGAACTGGGCGAGTGACAGGGCCACGTCGCCGGTACCCGGGGGCATGTCGACGAGCAGGTAGTCGGGCTCGCCCCACAGCACGTCGGTGAGGAACTGGTTCAGGGCCTTGTGGAGCATCGGACCCCGCCAGATCACCGGCTGGTCCTCGCCGACGAAGAAGCCGGTCGAGATGACCTTCACCCCGTGGGCCACGGGGGGCACGATCATCCCGTCGATGACCACCGGCTCCTGGGTGAGGCCCAGCATCTTCGGCACCGAGAAGCCGTAGACGTCGGCGTCGAGCACGGCGACCTCGTGGCCCAGCCGGGCGAGAGCGACGGCCAGGTTGACGGTGACCGACGACTTGCCCACCCCGCCCTTGCCCGACGACAGGCCGAGCACCCGGGTGCGCGACGACGGATCGGCGAAGGGAATGGGGGGGGCGCCCTCGGCGGAGGCGACACCGGGCTGGCCCTGGAGCCGCGTGCGCAGGGCACCGCGCTCGTCGTCGGTCATCACCGTGAGGTCGACGTCGACGGCGCGCACGCCTTCGAGGGGCTGTACGGCCTTGGTGACCCGGTCGGTGATCTCGGCCCGCAAAGGGCATCCGGCCACGGTGAGCGCCACGGTGACCCCGACGGTGCCGTCGTCGATGCGGACACCGCGCACCATGTCGAGGTCGACGATGCTGCGCTGCAACTCGGGGTCCTGCACGGGCCGGAGGGCGTCGAGCACCTGGGCTTCGGTGGGCATGGGGGCGTTGGCTCCGATTTCTCCTATGTCGATAGGTACAATACCGGTGTGGACCATGAACCCCTCACCGCCGAGGAGTTCGGAGCCGCCGTCACCGCCGTCACCAGTGCCTTCGGCGACCCAACCCGTCGCGAGATCTACCTCGTCGCCCGCGGGGCCGAGGGCGGCGTCACCGCCGCCGAAGTGGCCGAGCGTTTCGAGCTGCACCCCAACGTCGCCAGGCACCACCTCGACAAGCTGGCCGCCGGCGGCTACCTCGATGTGGCTGTCGAGCGCCCCGGCCTCGGTGCCGGGCGGCCGTCGAAGCGCTACCGGGCCAGCGACAAGGACATGGGCCTCGAGTTCCCCGCCCGTCGTGACGACCTCCTCCTCACCCTGCTCGCCCGCTCCCTGGCCCTCGTGCCCATCGAGAAGGCCGAGGCCATGGCCGAGGAGGTCGGCATCGCCTACGGACGCTCGCTCGCCGCGTCCATGGCGCCCGCCGAGGGGCACCGGTCGCTCCAGGTGGCGCTGCACGCCGTGGCCGACGCCCTCACCGCCCACGGGTTCGCCGCCCATGCCGATGCCCGGGGCGACACGCTGGCGATCATCTCCGAGCACTGCCCGTTCGGGCCCGCCGCCGTCCAGCACCCGGTGATCTGCGCCGTCGACCGGGGCATGGTCAAGGGCATGCTCTCCTCGCTGTACGGCGACACCGTGCCCGAGACCTCGGCCTCGCGGCCCCAGGGAGACCACGTCTGCGTCACCCTGATCTGAACACAGTGGCGGTCCGTCACTACCTCGACCACGCGTCGACGTCGCCGGCCCGTCCCGAGGTGGTCGAGGCCATGGAACCCTGGCTCAGGGCCCCGGCCGACCCCGGGCGGGTGCACACCGAGGGCCGAATGGCCCGGGCGGCGATCGAGGACGCCCGGGAGCGGGTGGCCGCGTTGCTCGGGGCCCGGACGCGGGAGGTCGTCTTCACGAGCGGGGCGACCGAGTCGATCGCCGCCGCCACCTTCGGGGCCGCCGCGCCCGGCTCGCACATCGTGTGCCCGGCGGTCGAGCATTCGGCGGTGCGTGAGGCTTCGGCCGGCGCCGAGGTCACCGTCGTGGGTGTGGACTCGCTCGGCCGGGTCGACCCCGACGAGATGTCGGCGGCAATCCGGGTGGGCGAGACCGCACTGGCCCACCTGCAGTGGGCCAATCACGAGGTGGGGACCCTCCAACCGGTCACCGAGGTGGTCGCCGCGTGCCGTCAGCGAGAGGTCCTCGTCCACGTCGACGCCGCGGCCGCCGCCGGGCACGTGCCGATCGACTTCGGCGGCCTGGGGGCCGATCTGCTGTCGGTGAGCGCCCACAAGCTCGGAGGCCCGCAGGGCGTCGGCGCCCTCCTCGTGCGCCGGGGCGTGCGCATCCGGCCCCTCCTCGTGGGAGGTGAGCAGGAACGGGCCCGCCGGGCGGGCACCGAGAACGTGGCCGGCATCGTCGGTTTCGGCGCCGCCGCCGAGCGTCTCGCCGGCGCGTTGGATGCCGAGGCCGACGAGGCCCGGCGGTTCACCGATCGCGTGGTCGGCGCCGCCCGGGCCATGGAGGGGGTCTCGACCTACGGCGACGCCGAGGGCCGGCTCCCCCACCTGGTGTGCCTGGGTGTGGGCGGCGTACAGGCCGAGGCCGTTCTCATCGGCCTCGACCAGGCCGGCATCGCCGTGCACTCGGGAAGTGCCTGCTCGTCGGAATCGCTCGAGCCGTCCCCCGTGCTCGAGGCCATGGGCGTCGATGGCCGCCGGTCGCTGCGGGTGTCGACGGGATGGTCCACCACCGCCGCCGACATCGAGGCGTTCACCGCTGCCCTGCCCTCGGTGGTCGGCCGCCTCCGCGACCTGGCCGCCCGGTAGGTCTCAGCCGCCGCCAGGACCGCCCGTGAGCTCGTGGAAGCTGGGCGGGGAGACGAAGGCGACGCGTCGCACGAACACCCGGACGTCGTCGGGAACGGCGTCGAGGGACAGCTCCTGGCCTCCCGTGGCGGTGACGGTGACGACGCCGAGGAGACCTTCGTCGATCTCCAGCTCCTGAGCGAAGTACTCCTCGAACAACGACTTCTTGGCGCCGATGGAGAACGTGGTCTGGAAGGGCGCGTGCACCTCGAAGCCCGCCTTGGTCAGGGTGGCCTTGAGCTGGGAGGTGGCCTGGTTGGCGTGCAGGCCGGGCATGCCGGCGGCCTCGCGCTCGTCGTCGCCGGCGATCTCGACGATCGCCGACACGGTGGGGTCGGCTTGATCGAGGGTGGCCACGGCGCCAATCCTAGCTGGCCGCGAGGCCCTGTCAGACCCGGCGCGCGCCTACGCCGCCCCCACGGCGACGGGCTCGAACCGCTGCGGTTCGTCCTTTCGGTGCTTCTCGATGAACTCGAGGAGACGGGGAAACACGTCGCGGTCGACCCGATCGCCCATGAACGGGTCCTGGTGGCCGTACCCGGGGAACACGTGCAGCTCGTGGCGACCCGGCACGATCCGCTGCAGGCGCTCGAAGCACACCACGTTGGAATCGGTGAAGACCTTGTTGTCGGCCCCGGTCATGAACAGGACCGGCGTCTCGATCTCGGCGGCGTACTCGAAGTAGTCGGCGGGTAGGCGACGGTAGGCGGGTTCGTCGGCGTACTTCACCGCCCCACCGGCTTTCAGCATCTTGTAGACGTGGCGGTAGTAGTTCATGCTCGTGGACCCGTACAGGTCGCCGCTGCGGCGATGGGTGACACCGGCGAGGTTCTCGTGGCTGTACAGCGCCGGCCACCCCGTGCCCCACATCATGCTCAGCATGTGGCATGCGGGGACGTCACATTCCTTGTGGAAGGCCGAGACGGCGCGGCTGAACAGCTTCCCCCGGGTGAGGCCGGGGTCTTCGCACCACCGTGGGTTCAGATAGGGGAAGCCGAGCACGTACTCGACGGCGTTCGGAGCCACGCTCAGCTTGATCTTGGACCACGCCGGCACCCTCGGGGTGAGGGCGACGCTGTTGGCGATCACGCTGGAGATCCCGTCGGAGACCTTGGCGAACAGGCTCATCACGAACGAGTTGGCACCGAGGCAGTGGCAGATGACGTGGATCGGCCTGTCGCCGATGTGCTCGCGCATCTTGGCCAGCGCCGGGGGGTAGTCGTACAGGGCGACGTCGTCCATGGTGTAGCGATGCTTGAACAGGTTGTACGAGTGGCGGTTGCTCATCCGGTAGTCGAAACACCACACGTCGGTGTAGCCGTGGTCGAGCAGGTAGCTCACCAGGTTGTAGTGCTCGGGCATCACGTACATGTCGGTCGAGGTGGTGAGGCCGTGAATGATGAGGATGGCCTCGCCCGCCTGGCCGTCGCCGCCTCGCTGGAAGCGGAGCATGCTCAGGCCCAGCTTGTCCTCGGTGAACACGTCGTACTGGGTGATGGTGGCGTCCTGGACGCCCTCGAGGGTGAACAGCGGGATCTCACGTTCCATCGGGAACCTCCTCGGAAATGCTCGACGATTCCAAGGTAACCCGCCTCTAAGCTCGGCGCCCATGATCACCCTGACCTTCACGGAAGAGATGAAGGGCTACGTCGGCTTCGGCGACACCGACCCCGACGAGGGGTTCGCCAGAGGGAAGCAGTCCGACGACTTCTTCATGTTCCACCTCACCATCGAGGTGGGCGACGTCGACACCTTCCTGCGTGACCGCCGGCACGAGGCCCCCGCACGTGGGTGGGTACGGAGCACGCGGCTGGGCGGCACACTGGCCGTTGACGAGGGGGTCTTCAACCTCTTCGTCGACGGCGAACGGCCCGGCGTGACGTGGATGTTCTATCGCCTGTTCTTCGTCGACTCCACCGGTCGCCCGCTCACCATGAGCGGGGTGAAGGAGGTCGAGGACCACCCGGGCCCCGACCTGTGGCCCGACACGACCACGCTCCACACGCGACTGCTGGCCGGCCACGTGGCCGAGGGCGACGATGCCGGGAGCGAGGTCGTCGCCGCCGGAAAGATCCAGATCTACCTCAGCGACTTCGCCCGCCAGCTCGGCACGTTCCGGGTCAGGGGGGGCACCGCCGGCGAGCGACGGCGCGCCGCGACGGCGTTCGGAGAGTTCTTCCTCGGCCGGCTGTGGGACATCTACGTGCCCCTCGCCCGCCGCCGGGAGCGGGAGATCCGCGTGGAGCGCATCATCGACGCCCCAGCGGAACGGGTGTGGGAGGTCCTGGTGGGCGTCGAGTCGTGGCCGGCGTGGAACCCCACCCTGCTGAAGTCGGACGCCCTGGTCGTGGGCACCGACATCACCATGCCCCTGCGCATGGGCCCGCTCGTCCTGCCCACCCCCCAGCGGGTGCTCGAAGTCGACCCACCCCGCCAGCTGCGGTGGATGAGCCGCCAGGTACCCGGGCTGTTCGAGGTGCACCGCACGTTCCGGCTCGAGGCGCTCGAGGGGGGCCGAACCCACTTCGCCCAGTTCGAGAACGGCAACACGCCGCTGGCGCGCGCCGTGCTGCCGTTCCTGGAAAAGCCCATCGAGGAGGGCTACGAGAACCTGGCTGCCGCCCTGGCCACACGTGTCGTCGACGCTGGATAGGGTGACGCGATGGCCGTGGGAATGTCACCTTGGCGGAGACGGATCAACAGTCACGAGGCGTTCGTACACGACTCCATCGACAGCCTCGGCTACGACTGGAGCCGCATCGCCGATCCCGAGTCGGCGCCGCGTTATCCCCTGAGGATCTGGCTCCCTCGGACCACCGACGACATCGTCACCGCGCTGGGCGAGGCGACGACGTTGGGCGTCCGACCCGCCATCCGCAGCAAAGGCCACTCGTCCAACGACCTGGTGCTGAGCGAGAGCGTGCTCGTCACCGAGAAGCTCGACCGCGTGCTCGACATCGACGAGGACGCGATGACGGTGACCTGCCAGTCGGGGGCGATGCTGTCGGCCATCGACGAGGCGCTCGCCCCGCGGGGACTGGGCCTGCCCATCATCGGCGACCACGCCCACATCACCATCGGCGGCTTCACCTCGGTGGGCGGAATCACCGCGGCATCGTTCCGCCACGGGTTGTTCGTCGACAACGTCGAGCGCCTCGAGCTGGTCACCTGGGACGGCGAGGTGCTGCAGGTGAGCCGCACCGAGAACCCCGAGGAGTTCGAACGGGTGCGCACCGGCCTGGGCCGGTGGGGCGTGGTGTCCACGGTGACCGTGCGCGTCATCCGCATCGCCAAGTTCTCCACCATCTGGCGCAACCGCCAGACCCACCACAAGACCTTCGACGACTTCCTCGACCTGTCGTTCGAGCGCATCAGCAATCCTCCGGTCGAGGCGAGGTTCATGAAGGGCATGTGGGTCGACTTCGGGCGCTTCGCCTTCGGCGAGTTCTCCACGTTCGTCGACACGCCCCAGAGCCAGGTGGCGCGGTGCGTGAGCGAGGTCGGCTACCGGTGCCTCCACAAGATGGGCTTTCTGGCGGGCAAGCTCCCCGGGCCCATCGACCAGGCCCTGAAGATGGTCGGCATGGGTGGCGTGCTGTTCAGCCCGCCCTACGCCATGGTCAAGTACGCCGAGGCGTCCATCGACAAGATCATCGACTCCACCGTCGGCGATCCCACCCGGTACCTGGCCGTCATCATGCGGGAGGCCGACTACGTGTCGCTCACCCGCCGGGTGTTCGAGGTGCTCGGCCGGTACCGCAAGCAGTACCGGTGCTTCACGGTCATGACCGCCTACGTGAAGGGCATTCGCTCCGGCTACCTGGCCGCCGGGAATCCCGCCGACGACCGGTGGGCCGAAACCGTCTTCTACGTCGGTATCGTTCCCGACCGGTTCCCGCCCGACGTCCTCGAGCAACTCGTCACCGAGATCGACGACCTGTGCATCGAGGTCGGTGCCTACCGCTACATGCACACCCGCACGACCCGGGACCCCGCCCGCCTGGCCCGCATCGACCCGAACGCGGTCTACGCGGGCGCCCACCCGCCGTGGCAGCCACCGGGCCCGACCACGAACGCCACCGCGCCACCGGCGCCCTGACGCTACGGGAAGGTCGAGACGACCGCCTCGGCGCAGCGTTCGGCCAGCGCGGAGATCGTCATGACGGGGTGGAACCCGATCGAGGTGGGAATGACCGAGCCGTCCATCACGAACACCCCGGGGTACCCGTGGACCTCGCCGTGGGGCGACACGACCCCGTCGCCGGGCGACTCCGACAGGTTGCACCCCCCGAGAGGGTGCACGGTGATGATGCGGCGGAACAGGCTCCACGTCGACAGGGCGGCGTAGGTACCCCCGTACGCCTGGGCGACCTCGCGCATGGCCCGCTCCATCTTCTCGACCAGCACCCGGTTCTCGGCGGCGTAGTCCCAGCGCACGTCGAGTGAGCCCTTCCGGTGACAGACCCGGCCGTTGGCGTTGTCCCTCCCGATGGCGAACAGGTTGGTCATCCGGCGGTAGTCGCCGGCATGGCGAGCCGGCAATCGCGAGGGGTGGCTGAGGAGGCCTCTGCCGAAGGCGCGCACGATCGCCTCGTCGAGGTGGGGCCACAGCACCGGGGCGAGGATGCCGAGCGACGGCAGCCGCGGCTGCCCGAACGAGGCCAGCACCCGCATCACCCCGGCGTTGAACGTCGGAGCAGCCATGGTGAAGCCCGGCTGCTCGTCGAAGTACTTGATCACCGACGTGACGTCCGGCCCGTGGGCGGGGTCGATCTCGCCGACGCTGTTCTGGATCGAACCCAGGAAGTCGCCGTTGCCCGAGAACCCCCGCCCCAGCGCGCTGCTCACCCTCGGGAGCGTCGAGAACGTGTCCCGGCTCCGCAGGAGAATGTCGTTGGTACCGAGCGTGCCCGCCGACAGCACCACCCGGGTGCCGCCCACGTGCGCGAGAGCACCGGTGCGGACGTCACGGTAGGCGACCGTGTAGCCGGCATCGCCGGGAACCACGTGGGAGGCCAGCGCGCCCGTCCGCACCTCGGCGCCCAACGCCTCGGCGCGCGCCAGGTAGGTGAGGTCCATGCTGTTCTTGGCGCCATACTGACATCCGAACTCGCATTCGGTGACCAGCCGGCACGTTCCTCTCGACTCCGCCGGATCGCCGCCTCCCGGCTCCTCCCAGCGCACGGCCTGGTCGGGGTCGAACACCGGTCGCCCCAGCGCGTCGGCGGCCCCCCGGTAGAGCCGCCTCTTGGTTATGTCGAGATGCTCGGGCAGGGCCCGCACGCCCAGCATGGCCGCCACCTTGTCGTAATAGGGGTCGAGCGACCGCCGGGAGATCGACGCCGGCCACCGTTCGTCGTCGAAGACCACCGGGTCGGGCCGGATGTGGATGTTGGCGTAGATCAGCGACCCACCGCCGACGCCGCTGGCGCCCACCACGCCGATGCCCGAGAACATCCGGACGTCGAACAAACCGGTGGCCGTCGCCCGCTTGGGGTGACGCCAGAACATGCGGTCGACGTCGGTGACGTCGCGGGGGAACTGGCCGGGGCGGTAGCGCCCGCCCCGTTCCAGCACCAGGACCGATCTGCCCGCCTCGGCCAGGCGAAGGGCGGCGATCGATCCTCCGAACCCCGACCCAACCACCACCGCGTCGAAGTGGGGTGTTCCGGGCATCTCCCGGGCTAGGGCGTGGCTTCGAGGTGGGCGAGGAAGTGGGGGAACACGTCGCGGGCCGCCTTCTTGCCGATGATGCAGTCGATGTGCCCGTAGTCGGGCACGACGACCCGCGTGTACAGTCCCGGGTCGTTGTGCCGGCGGACGAGCTGGTAGGACCGTTCGGTGCTGGCCGGGAGGAAGCAGGCGTTCTCCGCACCGGAGACGAAGGTGATCGGCAGCGCCAGTCGCCGCAGGTGTGGGAGGTAGATGTCCTCGCCGTCGGCGGCCCGCAGTCCGCCGGCCCGGACCATCAGGGCGATGTGCTCGAAAGCGTCGATGTTGGCGACCCCGAACATCTCGTGCAGGGCGTCATGGGTGGGCTGGTTCAGCTGGTCGTGCTCGTAGAGCAACGAGTACATGAACGTGATGCGGTGGCACACCGCGCTGCGGCACTTCTCCTCCGCGTCCTCGGGGAAGGCGTCGAGGAGCCGGTCGTAGAGCCGGTCCTTCCAGTCGGCGTGGGTGTCGGTGTAGGCGGTGAGCGAGTCCACTCCCAGCTTGTCCAGCAGGTCGGGCATGTAGATCCCCGACTTCAACCGGGTGAGCCGGGGCGTCACCATGTCGGTCGCCACCTGGGAGGCCACGATCGAGCGCACGCCGGGCAAGCCGGCCAGCATCGACATGAAGAAGGTGGTCGAGCCGAAGCAGTGGACCAGCGCCTGCACGCTCTGACATCCCACGACCTGGCGGATCTTGGCCACCGCCGCCGGATAGTCGTTGAGGGCGATCTCGTCGCCGCTGAACCTGGTGTGGGCGACGGGAAGCTCGATGCTGGCCCGGTAGTCGAACAACCAGACGTCGTAGCCGTGGGCGGTGAGGAACTCGACGAGGTTGGTTTCGATGGTGTCGATGGTGAAGATGCGGCTGGAGACCCCGAGCCCGTGGGCCAGCAGCACCGGCCCCTTGGCACCCCCGCGGTACCGGGTGAGAAGGAGGTCGACGCCGTCGTCGGTGGTGAGGGGGTGCATCTCCGGAGCGGGCGCCCGTAGCGGGCGCTTCTTGCGGGGCGGGGCGTCGGTGTCGAAGCGCCCGAGGGTCGCGGCGACGCCGCCGTAGGTCTCGAACAGGGCCCCGGCGAAGAAGCGCCCGAAGCGCACGGTCGCCTCCAGCCGTTCCGCGTCGCTGGTGGCGTTGCGCACCCGGAGCGTGCTGAGCTGGATCATGAAGTCGCGGGGGTCGATGAACAGCATCCCCTTGGCGGCCACTGGTCCCGACTCGTCGTCGCCCTCGAAGACGGTGACGTAGAGCGTGGTCGTGTCCGGCCACATGTCCAGCGGCCGGTCGTGGCGGATCTTCTTGAAGCCGGTGAAGTAGTAGTGCCGTCCGTCCTCGGTGGTCAGGCGCATGCGGTAGCGCATCTTGTGGGCGTCGATGACGTCAGGGTCGTCGACGAACAGGTTGAAGATGCCCTCGGTGACGGTGATGGGCTCGGGAGACAGGGCCGGTGCATGGACCGTGCCCAGCATGCGGGCTTCACAGTCGGGATCGGCCAGCATCGCCTCGAGGTTCTGGGTGACGATCGTCAGGGTGAACGAGAACGCCGATCCGTCGAGCTCGCCCTGGCGGGCGGCGGTGGCGAAGTCGTCGGTCACCGTGGTGGACACCGAACCCTTCATGGTTTCGCTGAACTCGATGCCCACGGTGGCGGCGGGGCCGGGCGGCGGAGGTACGGACGGGAGGTGGTAGTCGACGACCCACCCCCGGTCGCGGGCCAGGAGGGCGCAGCACCGCTCGGCGAGGGCGGAGATGGTGAGGAGGGGGTTCACCCCGACCGGGCTGGGAAGGACCGACCCGTCGGAGACGTAGAGGTTCTCGTACACGTCGGTGCCCGACCCGCCCGAGAACACCTGGCCCTTGTGGTTGACGACGCCCCTCTCCGCGGTGTCGGCCATCACGCACCCACCCAGCGGATGGACCGTGGTGAGGTGATCGCCGAGGACGTTCGTCCAGATCGGGTCTCGCAGGTAGGTGCCGCCCAGCGGGCGGGTGGCCGCCTCCAGGTTGTCGCGGATCTGTTGGAACAGCGGCTGGCGCCCCACGCCCGGCCACGAGATTCGCAGCCGGTCGTCGTCGAGCGACAACTCCCCCTTGGCGTCGTCGTGGCCCATGACCAGGTAGGTCTGGCTGTGGCGCACCGCGCCCTTGTACGGGCCCCGGATCAGGCTCTCCAGCTCGCGCTCGCGCTCGCTGACGAAGTCCTGCACGCCCCCGTCGGTGTCGACCCCGAGCACGGCGGCGGCCGCCGCCATGGCGCCGGGCAGGAAGGGCCCCAAGGCGCCGGGGATGGCCCCCTCCTCGATGATCGTGCCCGCCTCGAGCGTGGGCTGCTCGCGTAGGTCGATGGCGCCGGTGATGGTGGGCCCGATGGGATCGAGCTCACCCTCGGGCCGAGAGCCCCAGCCCACCCCCTGGACCTCCTGGTCGCTGTTGTAGCTGAAGGCGAGGACGTCACCGTTGCCGGTGAAGTGGTGGCCCACCTGCGTGGAGAGGGGAAGCCCGCCCGCCGCCGAACGCAGCAGAATCTCGGTGGACCCCAGGGTGCCGCACGCCACGACCACGACGTCGGCGGCCACGAACATGGTCGGGCTGTCGAAGCGCTCCCGACCGGTGTCGAGCAGCTGGTAGTGCACCAGCCACTGGTCGTCCCGGCGTTCGAGGAAGCGCACGCCCACCTGGGTGAAGATCGACGCTCCGTGGTTGCGGGCGTCGGGCAGGTAGTTCATCAAGACGGTGTTCTTGGCCGAGTAGTTGCAGCCGCTGACGCAATCACCGCAGAGCTTGCACGCCGACTGCTCGACCCCTGCCGGGCTGACCCGATCCTCGAACGTGACGTTGAGCGGCGGCCGGTAGAACCTGCCGGGCAGGGCCGTCGCCGAGTCGCCCAGGGCCTGCAGCTTCTTGAGCCCGGCGTGGGCGTCGGGCAGGGGCGTGGGCTGGAGCATCTCCTCGGCCCGGCGGTAGCCGTCGGCGATCAGCGTGGCCATGTCGTCGCGGACGGCCTGGGGCCAGCGCTCGTCGTCGAAGGTCCGGGGATCGGCGCGCAGGGAGACGTTGGCGTTCACCAGTGACGTCCCCCCGAGCCCACATCCGACGAAGACGTTGATGTCGTCGTTGACCCGCATGTCGTACAACGCCGTCCGGCGCCCGACGTGGTCGTCGGGGAAGTCGATCTGCATCTCGGCCATGGCCTCGTTGCTCGTGTCGGGGTACTCGCCCGGTTGGAGCTCCTTCCCCCGCTCGAGCAGGCAGACGGACTTCCCCGCCCGGGCCAGGCGCGACGCGGCGATCCCCCCGCCGTACCCCGACCCGACCACGACCACGTCGTAGTGGTCGCGCAGCTCCTCGACGGGCGAGGAGAGGCGGTCGTTCACGGGATCTCCCTCGGTGGGGGTGCGGCCGGCGTGGTCGGTTCGATGCGGATCGGGTCCTCGATGAGATGACAGGCGAGGTCGGGGTCGCTGAGGGTCAGCCACGGGTCGGTGTCCGTGCCGCCTTTCGCCACCGCGAACGTGCGAGGCGTCTTGTCGATCCCGACCGGGTACACGGTGAGGACACGGTCGGCGCCGAGATGCAGGCGGATGAAGTTCTTCCAGTCGGGGTTGGCCTGGGCGGCGAAGAGCTCGTTGGCGTTGAGCCTGAAGCGGTCGGTATCGGCGATCCACAGGTACACGGCCAGGATCTCGGAACCGACCAGTCCCCCGAGGCCGCCTGCGACCACCATGAAGACGAGGGCGAACACGATGCCCGACATGTCGAGGAGGGAACAGAGCCGGGCGACGACCCAGATCACCGACAGCATGGCGAACAGCTGGGCGAGGGCATGCGCCAGGCCCAGGGTCCATTTCTTCGTCGTGTCGGTCGTACCGGTGAAGCCCACGATGCCGAACACCAGGCCCACGGCCAGCAGCAGGGCCAGCGGGTTGTGGGCGAGGCGCCAGACGAAGAGGTGGAACGACGGACGCGAGGCGAGCCCCCCGACCAACTGGGCCTGGGCGATCCACGCCACCAGCAGGGTGAGCACTCCGATGAAGGCCGCCAGTGTCCAGTTCTGCCGCGGAAGCTTCAGCACCTGGTGGCGCAACTTCCTGGAGGTGTCCTCGGACGGGTACCGATCCTCCAGGTTCCAGTGGGTCGGGGGGTCGGACTTCCCCGGATCGCGCGCCGCTCGGGGCGGCAGCACGAGGTGTTCGGGTAGGTGATGGGTGGCCGACAGGAAGGCGCCCCCGCCACCGGCGGTGATCTTCTGGGCGCCCCCGCGGATGGGGACCCCGTCGACCGTCTGGGCGTAGCGGGCGTAGTGGTGGGCGTCACCCGTGATGGCCAGACGGACCTCGGCCCCGTTGGGCCGGATCACCTTGCGCTCGAGATAGTCGATGGTGCGGTACGCCCCCACGCCCTCCTTCTCCTTCGGGTCTTCGTTGGCCGCCACCCACGACGGTGTGGGCGAGCAGAGGATCACCGAGTCGCCCGGCTGCATCTGCGGGCCGATCACCTCGGCGAAGTAGGCGAACTGGGGAGCGTCGAGATAGGACTCGAACTGGATGTCGATCCCCCACAGCCACCACCGGTGGGGCAGCTGGGCGGCGAAGTAGCTGCGGGTCTGCCGGGTGCACCAACCGCCGATCCAGTGTCGCTGGCAGAAGGTGCGCATGAAGGCGGTGAGCCCGTCGTACCAGTCGTGGTTGCCGGGGACGACGAAGAGGTGGGGAGCGGCCTTCGCCTCGACATGGGGCAGGGCCGCCCGGTACGGGCCGATGGTCTGGTCGGCGTAGGCGGCGATGGAGGCGGTCGGGTACACCTGGTCACCGCCCATGACCAGGATCCGCCCTCGCTTGGTCGGTCCCCCGCCGGACACCAGGTCGAGCTCCGGCTTCGCCAGCAGGGAGGCGACGGCGTAGGTGGGCGCGAAGGCGTCGCCCAGGTCGGCCACGTAGTCGATCCACATCTCGGTCTCGGGGTAGGGATCCGGCGGCTGGTGAGCAATGGTGGCCTCGATCTCCCGCTTGTCGGAGTAGGCGCCGAAGGTGGCCGAGAGGAACACCCGCATGGCGGTATCGAGGAGCTGGGTGGGCGACAGCCACGGCGTCATCCGCCGCAGCGGGGTGAAGTCGAGGTCGTCCAGGGACTTCGGCCGGGGAGGCGGCTCAGACACCTGGGCTCCGCGTGCGATCGACGTCGGGGTACCGGGCGTCCTCGTGCATTACACGACGCGGCCGGTGCGGCGCTGCATCAGGTAGACGATGCCCGCAGCGCAGAGGACCTGCAGGATGATGGCCACCAGGATCCCGGCGCTCAGCACCACGGCGATGAGCGTGCCGACGATCGCCCCGCCGACGCCCACGAGGATCGTCATGCCGATCGACATGGGGTTGGGCCCGGGGATGGCCAGGCGCCCGAGGGCACCGATGATGAGGCCGTTGATGACCGTGCTGATGATGGCGGAGATGAGTCCCATCGCCGTAGTCTGCCCGGCCCGCCGGCCGGAGACCACAACCTCGTCCTAGCCGGGGACGGTGGTGGCCGCACCGGGGGGCACGGTGCCCTCGGCCGGCGGGGCCGGTGGCGCGCCGGCCGCATCCTGGCGGGCCTTCTCGAGCACGCCCTGCACGGCCGCAGCGGCCGACGGCGGGGGGTTCGACGCCAGGTAGGTCTCGAACTCGGCGACGGCCCCGGCCGGGTCCTTGCGGCCCTGGTAGAGGAGCATTCCCCGGAAGAAGTGGGCGTCGGGATAGGCCGGGTTGATGGCGAGCGCCTGGTCGACCGATGCCATGGCCCGGTCGGCGAACCCGGCCCGGCCGAGCAGCCAGCCCCTGTAGGTGAGGGCCACCACGTTGCCGGCATCGGCGGCGATGGCGGCGTCGTACTCCTTGAGTGCCTCGGCGGCCTTGCCGTCCCGTTCGAGCTCCTGGGCCTTGGCCACGTGACGGGCGGTCTCGGACATCCCGCGTCCGGAGACGTTCTCGTTGCCGACGCGCTCACCCGAGAAGGTGGCCACTCCGAGGCCGGCACCGACCACGAGCACCAGCACAATGGCGATACCGACCACCACCTGCCGGGACCGCCCGGGCCGCCGCGCCTGAGGGGACCGTGGGCCGCGCCCGGTGGGTGTCGCCGATTCCGTCTCGCCGTCGTCGGTCCCGGTCGACCCCTTGACCTCGGCGGCGCGGGCGTCGTTCAGCGCTCGCAGGACGGCGGCGGCCCGCGCCGTGTAGTCGTCGCGCAGGGTCTGATGGTCGCCCTCGTCGATGTCGCCGGCCTCGCGCTCGCGTTCGAGGTCGCGCAGCGAGCCGAGGAGGAACTCACGCTCCTCCTCGAGGGCGGCCAGCTGGTCGGGATCGACGGTGGGGGGCGCCTCTGGCGATGTCTCCGTCGACCGAGGCGTACGGCCCCGTGTCGCCGGAGCCCGCCGTGGGCTCATCGGAGGTCCGTCCGCAGGGCCTCGTCGACCAGTGCCTGGTCGGCGGCCGACACGGCCGCGTCGGGCTTCGCCCGCCATCGGCGGAAGGCCAGCGCCATGCCGGCCACGGCCGCCGCCGCGGCGGCGACAGGCAGGATCCAGACCAGGCCGGCCACGCCCTTGCGTTCGGGCTTGAGCAGGACCTCCTCCTTGTAGCGGCTCACCAGGTAGGTGCGGATCTCGTCCCCGGACTCCCCCGCCTTCACCCGCCGGAGGATGTCGTCGCGTATGGCCTGGGCCGCGGGCGCGTCGGAGTCGGCGGCCGACAGGCCCTTGCAGGTCGGACACCGGATCTCGGTGGCGATGTCGTGGGCCCGCTGGGCGTCGGACACCTGGCCCGACTCCCCCGTCACCCCCACGGTGAGGGCCACGGCCAGGATCAGTCCCATGAGGGCCCACGACCAACGAAGGCTGCGGGCACCCCGCTCAGGCGGCCGCTCGGGCCGGGCACCCCGCTCAGGCGGCCGCTCGGGCCGGGCACCCCGCTCAGGC
>CAYTTL010000001.1:44564-47287 GCA_964440725.1 uncultured Acidimicrobiales bacterium
CTCGGGCCGGGCACCCCGCTCAGGCGGCCGCTCGGGCCGGGCACCCCGCTCAGGCACGGGGACTCACCGCCACCGGCTCATGTTCGGTGACAACGGGCGGCTCCTCCCGGCCGGCAGGGACGGCCGGGGCCGACGACGGGTCCGTGGGCCGGCGGCGACGGCCGGGCCAGGCGGCCAGCGCCGTCCCCAGGCCCATCAGGCCTCCGCCGATCCACAGCCAGGCAACCAGGGGCTGGACGTTCACACCCACCACGGCTGCGGTCTGGCCCGCCTCCGGGGCGGTGACGAGCGTGAGGTACACGTCGTCGACGAGGGTCACCCGCACCGACGGCGACCCGATGCCCTGGGTGGCGAACGGGAACTGGTGGATGGCGGGCGAGTACACCTTCCCGCCGTCGACGCGGACCTGCGCCGACAGCGTCGTCTTGTTGGCCTGCCGGGTGGTGGTGGTACCCAGGTACGTCACCGAGTGGCCGGCGAGATGGGCGGTCTGGTTCGGCTCGAGCCGGAACTGGCCACGGTGGCCGTAGGCGGTACTGGCGGCGAAGGCGACGGCGATCACCACCACGCCGAGGTGCACGACCATGCCGCCGTTGGCCCGGCCCACCAGGCTGCGCCAGACGGGGCTGCCCTGGCGGCGGGCGGCTCGGGCCGACAGGACGAGCTGGCGCAGGGCGGCGGTGCCGGCGAACGCCCCCAGCCCGAAGGCGGCCAGGGGAGCCAGGCCCCGCAGCCCGGCGACGACGCACGCCACGATCACCAGCGTGGCCGCCCACGCCGGCCACAGGAGCCGCCGGTGGAGCAACTCGCCCGAGGCCTTCCGCCACGGCAGGGCGGGGGCGACGGCCATGAGGAACAGGAGCGTGAACCCCACGGGTGCGGTCATGCGTTCGAAGTACGGCGCGCCGACCGACAGGCGATCGCCGTTGATCGCCTCGGCGATCAGCGGGAAGACGGTGCCGAGCAGCACGATGAAGGCGAAGGCGCCGAAGGCCACGTTGTTGGCCAGGAAGGCACCCTCGCGCGACACGGGGGAGTCGATGGCCCCCGGTGAACGGAGACGGTCACCCCGCCAGCCGATGAGGCCGATGGACACACCGACCACGAGGGTGAAGAACCCCAGGAGGGGGGGACCGATCGACGACTCGGAGAAGGCGTGGACCGAGTCGAGCACGCCCGAGCGGGTCAGGAACGTCCCGAGGATGGTGAGGGCGAAGGTGGCCACGAGCAGGGACAGGTTCCACACCCGCAGCATCCCCCGCCGCTCCTGGACCATCACCGAGTGGATATAGGCCGTGCCGGTGAGCCACGGGAGGAACGAGGCGTTCTCCACGGGGTCCCACGCCCAGTACCCACCCCAGCCCAGCACCTCGTAGGACCACCAGGCCCCGAGGATGATGCCCACGGTGAGGAAGCCCCAGGCGAACAGCGTCCACCGCCGGGTCTCGACCAGCCAACCCTCACCCACCCGGCCGGTGACGAGAGCGGCGATGGCGAAGGCGAAGGGGATGGTGAAGCCCACGAAGCCCAGGTAGAGGATGGGCGGGTGGAACGCCACCAGGGGGTGGTTCTGCAGGAGGGGGTTCGGTCCGCGCCCGTCGACGGGAATCTCGGCAAGCACGCGGAACGGGTTGGCCGGTCCGGCCATGAGCCAGAAGAAGAAGGCGGCCACCACGAAGCCGGCCAGGGTGGCCCAGGCCACGAGCGGGTCGGCGGCCCGGGCCCGGAAGTGGCGGACCATGACCGTCAGGTACCCGGCGAGGATCAGCGACCAGAGCAGGATCGAGCCCTCCAGGGCCGACCACATGCCGGAGATCGTGTAGAGCAGTGGTGTGCCCCGGCTCCCGTTGCCGGCCACGTAGGCCAGGCTGAAGTCGTGGCCGATGAACGCGGCCTCCATGGCCACGGTCGCCAGCACCCCCCCGCCCAGGATCAGCCACACGTACCGCTGGCCGGCCCGCAGCATCCGGGGGTCTCGCCGGCACAGCCCCAGGACCAGCGTGGCCACGCCCAGCACGGCGGCGGTGAGCCCCAGGGCGACGCCGACGGTGCCCAGAGCGGCGTTCACGGTGCGGCGGTGGGCACGCTCGTGGTCACCCGGTCGGGGTTCTCGGCGATGTAGGTCTCCGAGTGCTTGACCAGGATCTTGTCGCTCGAGAACGTCTCTCCCCGGAACCGGCCCTCCAGCACCACGGGAATGCCGGGCTTGAACATCCCGGGCGTGTCACCGTCGTGGACCACGGGCACCTCGACGCCGTTGCTGACGATGCGGAAGGTCACCCGGTTCTGTGCCTCGGCAATGGTGTCGGGCACCACGGCGCCCTCGATCCGGAAGCGCCGGGTGCCGAGCGACTCGCGCTGGGCGACGGCCTCGTCGGCCGTGCGGAAGTACACCGTGGCGTTGCCCAGCCCCTGGAACACGAGGAACCCGAGGGCGGCCACCACGACGGCGCCGGCCAACCACAGGCGACGGCGCTGGTTCATCACGGCCGGTCGTCCGGCGGTGGCGGTGGCGGCGGCGGCGCGGTCTCCGTCGGCGGCGGCACCGACGCCGGCCCGTCGGAGGTCACCACTGCGTTCTGGGCAGGTTTGGGGCCCCCATAGGGGCCCTGAACCTGCCCGGAACGGTGGGGGGTGGCGGTGAGACGGGCGATGGCGCGGTTGCGGGCCCACATGTGGCCGATGTAGGCGCCGATGGCGACGATGGTCACCCCGTAGCCCCC
>CAYTTL010000001.1:47387-66194 GCA_964440725.1 uncultured Acidimicrobiales bacterium
GTGGCGGCGTCGCCCTCGGCCCGGCGTTCGGCGAGGGCGCTCTCCAGGGCGCGCTCCTCGACGACCTCCTCGAGGCGGGCCAGGCGCACCCGGTGGATCAGCAGCCAGGCGTAGAGCAGGGAGAACGCGAGCACGCTCAGCAGCAACGTCCACAGCATGGTGCCCTCGATCCTGGGGTCGAGGAGGCGCCGTTCGTCGAAGATGGTCGCCGGCTGGTGGAGGGTTCGCCACCAGTCCACCGCCAAGTGGACGATGGGCACGTCGAAGAAGGCGGCGATGGCCACGATCGCCGCCCGTCGCGACCGCACCAGGGGATCGGCCGGGACCCGCCGCACCGCCAGGTACCCCAGGTAGAGGACGAAGAGCACGGCGGTGCTGGTCAGGCGGGCGTCCCAGGTCCACCACACTCCCCAGGTGGTGCGGCCCCAGATCGATCCCACGGCCAGGGTGAGGCCGATGAACAGGACCCCGACCTCGGCCGACGCACCGGCCACCAGGTCCCACATGCGCGAGCGGGTGCGGGGCCAGAGATAGAGCACGCTGGCGAGGGTCGTGACGCCGAACGACACGTACATGGCCAGCCAGGCGGTGGGCGCGTGGAGGTAGAGCAGGCGCACCGCATCCTTCTGGTTCACGTCGGCCGGGGAGACGACGAGGGCCAGCCAGGCGGTGAGGCCCAGGCTGAGCAGAGTGGCCACCCCGAGGATGCGGGTTCCTCTCGATGCGGTGGTCATGCCTCCTCCAGGAGGGGGCCGAAGGCCACGACCCCGAACACGCTGTAGATGGTGGCGAACACGGCGAGCAGCCGTACCCATGGCCAGGCGTCGCCCGGCACCATCGCCAGCGCCGCCTCGCTGGCACGGGTGGCGGCCAGGAGGACGGGTGCGAGCACGGGCAACACGAGCAGCGGGAGCAGGGTATCGCTCACCCGGAGCCCGGCGGCCACCACCCCGTAGACAATGCCGCTGGCGGCGATGCCGACGGTGGCCAGCACGCACACGAGCACGAGGATGGCGCCGCCGTGCGGCGACACCCCGTAGAGGACCGCCACCCCCACCGCCAGCACCGCCTCGAGGACGAGGAGCTGGAGGGCGACCGCCGCCGCCTTGCCCAGGAAGATGCCCGCACCGTCGAGGCCCGACAGTCGGAGCGCGTCGCGGGCGTCGTCCTCGGTCTCGATGGAGAACGAACGCTGGATGGCGAGAATCGCCGCGAACAGGACGGTCACCCAGAACAGGCCGGGCGCCGCCCGGCCGAGGATGCCGCGGTCGGGGTCGAGGGCGAAGGCGAAGAGAATGAGGACGAGGAGGGCGAAGGGCACGACCTGGTTCGTGGCCACCCGCGAGCGGACCTCGACGCGGAGGTCCTTGACCGCGACCAGGGCGGCATCACGCCACAACGCCGGCCCGCCCCCTGCGATGGCCCGTTCCCGTGTCCGTCGTCGGGGCAGGCTCACCACCCTCAGGCCGATCCTCGGCGAGGAGATCCGGGAGCAGGCCGTCGGCGACACGTCCGCCGGCGACCATCAGCCGGCGCGTGGCCAGTCCCGTCGCCCGCTCGAGCTCGTGGGACGCCAGCATCACGGTCGCGCCCGCAGCGGCGGCGTCGCCCACGATGGTGTCGAGCAGATCGCGTCCGTCGGCGTCGAGGCCGGCGTGGGGCTCGTCGAGCAGCCACAGCTCGGGCCGGCGGGCCACGACGGCGGCGATGGCCGTGCGACGGCGCTGACCGGCCGAGAGGCGCCCCACCCTCACCTGGCGGAGGCGGCCGTCGAGGCCAAGGCGGGCCATGGCCTCCTCGGCCGCCGCCACGGGACGGCCCGCGGCCCGGGCGGCGAAGCGCAGGTTGTCGTCGACGGTGAGGTCGTCGTACAGGCACGTGGCATGGCCGAGCAGTCCCACCCGGCGCCGCAGGGCCCGGCGATCGTTCCGCAGGTCGTGTCCCAGCACCCGGGCATCGCCTGCGCCGATGGCCACCAGGCCGGCGCACGCCCGCAGCAGGGTGGACTTGCCCGCGCCGTTGGGCCCGTGCAGCAGGACGATCTCCCCCGTGGCGACGTCGAGGTCGACCCCGGCGAGGGCGGGAAATCGTCCGAGGAGTGATACCGCGGACCGGAAGCGTACGATTGGGTCCATGGCGACGACCTCCACGGTACCGGCGCGCCAGGACAAAGGTCCAAGCGGTCTCCGTCGACGGCGGGGGTCCGGCCGCCGACGCACCTGGCCTCAGGGGCGCCGCAAGGTCCGGGCCGACGACATCCGCGAGGTCGTCCGGGGCACTGGCAAGACGCTCATCGCCGCCGGCGTCCTCATCTTCCTCTTCGTCGGCTACCAGCTCTGGGGCACCGGAATCGCCCAGCGCCGCGACCAGGCGAACCTCAAGTCCCAGTTCACCAAGGCGCTGGCCACGCCACCCCCCGTCGCCTCCGCCGACGCGCCGGCACCGCTCGTGCCCACCGACGGCGTCATCGGCGTGATCAAGATCCCCCGGATCGGCGTCGACCAGGCGGTGGTCGAAGGCGTGGGTGTGGAGGACCTGAAGAAGGGCCCGGGTCGCTACCCCGACACGCCGATGCCCGGCCAGGCGGGGAACGCAGCCATCGCCGGCCACCGCACGACCTACGGCGCCCCCTTCAATCGCCTGGATGAGCTCTCCTTCGGCGACTCCATCACCGTGCAGACCGTCTCGGGAACCTTCCGCTACGAGGTGTCCGAGTCCAAGATCGTCTCGCCCGACGAGGTCTCGGTGCTCGATCCCACCCCCGACAACCGCCTCACCCTCACGACCTGCAACCCCAAGTACAGCGCCGCCGAGCGCCTCATCGTCGTCGCCACCCTCGCGGGCCCGGTCGCGCCGGTCACCGCCGCGCCGGCTCTCCGCCCGCCCGGGCCCCGCGATCCGGCCGCCCTGGCCGGCCTGTCCGGCGCGTCGACCGACAAGCTCCCGGCCGTCCTCTGGGGAGCGTTGGCCGCCGCCGTGTGGATCCTGGCCTTGGCCGTCGGACACTGGTGGCGCCGCTGGCCGACCTATCTGATGGCCACGCCGGTGTTCCTCGTGGTCCTGTTCGTGTTCTTCGAGAACTTCTCCCGCCTGCTGCCGGCCAACGTGTGAGCAGCGGTGTTGTAGTACGCTACAAGTGTGTTGACCGTCCCTGAAGCTGCGCGTCGCGTGGGTCGCAACCCCGAGACCGTTCGTCGTTGGATCCGGGAAGGCCGGTTGCGCTCGCAGCGCGTCGGAACCCAGTACCTCGTCGACGAGGAGGCACTCGATACTCTCGCCGTCGCGCCAGGGCTGATTCCTTCCGTCCGAGATGACCGCACCGTGACGGGCGAGCCGATGCCGAACCTGCTCGCCGGCTTGCGCCGCTCCCGCTCAGGCCACTGACGCTCGTCATCGACGCAAGCGCAGCGCTCTACCTTCTCGCGTCTGCCGACGGCGTGGAGCCGCTGGCCTCGCTCGACCTCGTGGCACCCGCTCTGCTGTGGTCCGAGGTGACGTCGGTTCTCAACGAGATGCGCTGGCGGGGCGAGGTGAGCGAGGAACTCGCAGGATCGGCCTTCGACCGCCTGCTGACGGCGACCATCACCCGTCGGGCGGACGCGAGCCTCTGCGCCGAGGCCCGTGACGTGGCACGAGAGCTCGGGTGGAAGAAGACCTACGACGCCGAGTACGTCGCCTTGGCCCGCCTGCTCGATACGAGCCTCTTGTCGCGGGACGAGCGGCTACGCCATGGAGCGGGCCGGTTGATCACGGTCGTGGGACCGGATGAGGTCATTCCACCGGAGCATTCGACAGGGTTGGAATAACCGAGTAACCGCACTCTCCCAGTGGACCGACCGGCGGTGCGTACGAGCCGTCGCAGGTTTCGGGGCCACCGCCGGGGGGTAGCCCGGGTCTCATGCCTGATATCCACATCATCCCGAGCGGTGACCGCTGGAATGTGAAAGAGGCCAACGGCGACGTCGTGGCGACCCATGACACGCAGGCCGAGGCCGAGCAGGCGGGCAAGACCTGGGCCCGGTCGAAAGGCGGTGGCGAGGTCTTCACCCACCGCGACGAGGGCGAGTTCTCCCGCATCCGCAAGGGCGACGCCGTCTAGCTCGGGCCGATCGTCCGGTGCGACCGGGCGCCCTCCGTCGGGGCGCGCCCGTTTCACATGCCCGCCCGGCCGATGCCCGGTACCATCCAACCCGTGGACGTCGAGGTGCGGCACTCACCTGCATTCGCGGTCGCCCGGGTGGCCCTCGCCCCCGGCGAACAGGTCCGCGCCGAATCGGGCGCCATGATGGCGACCTCCTACGGCGTGGGGGTCGAGGCCAGTACCCAGGGTGGCGCCCTCAAGGGCCTCAAGCGGTCGTTCCTGGGCGGCGAGAGTCTCTTCATCACCACCCTGACGGCGACAGCCGACGGCGGCTGGGTCGACGTCGCCCACCACCTCGCCGGGGACATCGTCACCAGCGGCGTCACCCCGGACCAGCCCATGTCGATCACCAAGGGGTGCTGGCTGGCGTCGTCGGCGGGGGTCGACCTCGACACCCGTTGGGGCGGGTTCAAGAACCTCTTCGGCGGTGAGGGCGGTTTCCTGGTCCACGCAACCGGTCACGGGACGGTCCTCCTGGCCTGTTACGGCGCCCTCGACACGGTGACCCTCGGCGACGGTGAGTCGGTCACCATCGACACCGGTCACGTCGTCGCCTTCGGCCCCACCGTGGGCAGCCGGATCCGCAAGGTCGCGGGTGGCGTCATGCAGACGCTCAAGTCCGGCGAGGGACTGGTCTTCGACTTCACCGGCCCCGGTTGGATCATGACCCAGACCCGCAACCCCGCCGCCCTGGAAGCATGGATCCGCCAGATCGCCCCCGGACAGACGGGCGGCTCAAGCAGTAGCGGCATCTCCGGCATCTTCGGGGGCTGACCCATGGGGCCCGTCGTGGTCGCTGACGGGGTCGTCGTCAGCGTCGTCGCCGCCATCTTCACCCTCCGGACCGCAGTGGTGGCCTTCGTGCCGGCGGCTACCGAGGACGGGACCCGGTAGGTGCCCCCCGGTTCCGGTCAGGTTCAGGGGGGCCCTGGCCCCCCTGAACCTGACCGGAACGGGCGGCGGTGGTGGCGGTGGCGGTGAGGCTCATCTCCGACGCCGAGCGGCGGGCCCGGCTGGGCCGGCGGCACCACCTGGCGTGTCGCGCCGAGGCGGGCCGGGTGGTCGACGTGGCCGGCGACCTCGTGGGGCTGCACGCCACCGACCCGGTGTCGATCTTCCTGGGCGCCCGGGCCCGGGCGGCCGGCGTGGTGCCGGCGACGCTGGAGAGGGCGCTCTACGACGACCGCACGCTGGTCAAGATGCTCGCCATGCGCCGGACCCTGTTCGTCGTCCCCGTCGCCCTCGCGCCCGTGCTGCAGGCCGCCTCCGCCGACGCCATCGCCGCCGCCGAGCGCAAGCGGTTCGCCAAGGTCCTCGTCGCCCAGGGCATCGCCGACGACGCCGAGGCGTGGATCGAGCGAGTCGGCGCCGATCTCCTGGCTGCGCTCGCCGAACGCGGCGAGGCGACGGCCGCCCAGCTCGCCGCCGCCGTTCCCGAGCTCGCCCGGCAGGTCGTCCTCGCCGAGGGCAAGACGTACGAGGCGAGGGTCTCCGTCGGCACGCGCCTGCTGGTCGTGCTCGCCGCCGAGGGACGTGTCGTGCGGGGACGACCGCTCGGCTCCTGGACCAGTACGCAGTACCGGTGGGCGGCCGCCGGCGCCTGGGCGTCGTGGGGCAAGGCATGGTCCGCGGCCGACGCTCGCGCCGAGCTGGTGCGGCGGTGGCTGGCCGCCTTCGGCCCGGGGACCGAAGCCGACGTCAAGTGGTGGACGGGCTGGAACCTCGGTCACACCCGCGCCGCCCTGGCGGCGTCGGGGGCCGTCGAGGTGGCCCTGGACCACGGAGCGACGGGATACGTCCTGGCCGACGACGTCGGCACGGAGCCGCCGGTGCAACCCTGGGTCGCCCTGCTGCCGGCGCTCGACCCGACGGCCATGGGCTGGACCGCCCGCCACTGGTACCTGGGAGCCCACAAGGCGGCGGTGTTCGACGCCAACGGCAACGTGGGCCCGACGATCTGGTGCGACGGCCGCATCGTGGGCGGGTGGGCGTTCCGACGGGATGGCAGCGTCGCCACCCGGCTGCTGGACGACATCGGCACCGACGCCGCCGGCCGCGTAGAAACCGAGGCGGCGGCGGTGGAGGCGTGGATGGGCGACGTCCGCTTCACCCCGCGATTCCGTACGCCCCTCGAACGTGAGCTGTCGGTGTGACATGAGGGGTCGCCCGGCGATGTGCCGGTCCGGCAGGAACCGCGGGACACTGCGACGTGGACACAACCGTCGCCGTGGTGTCGTTCCGTCTCGGATGTGTCGACGGGGTGTCGGTGGAGGCGGCCAAGTGGGGGAAGGCCCTCGAGGCCCTGGGCTTCAAGCTCGTCACCGTCGCCGGGGCGGGGCCGGTCGACCGCCTCCTGCCCGGGCTGGCCATGGGCGCGCCGTCACCACCCACCCCGACCGAGATCGACGACGCCCTCGCCGATGCCGACCTGGTCGTCATCGAGAACCTCTCCTCGCTCCCGCTGAACCCGGGTGCGACGGCGGCCGTGGCCGCCGCCCTGCGCAACCGCCCGGCGCTCCTGCACCACCACGACCTGGCCTGGCAGCGGCCTCCCTTCCGTGACGTAAGCGGCTTTCCGCCCGACGACCCGGCGTGGCTCCACGTCACCGTGAACCACCTGAGCCGGACCGAGCTCGCCGCCCGGGGAGTGGCAGCCCACGTCGTCCCCAACTGCTTCGACGTCGACGCCGCGTCCGGTGACCGCACGGCGGCCAGGGCCGTGCTCGGCGTCGCTCCCGACGAACGCCTCCTCGTGCATCCCACCCGGGCCATCGCCCGCAAGAACGTCCCCGGTGCCCTTCGGCTGGCGGAAGGCCTGGGAGCCAGTTACTGGCTGGTGGGCCCGGCCGAGGACGGCTACGGCCCCGAGCTCGAGCGCGCCCTCGCAGGCACGACGGCGAGGGTCCTGCGCGATCTTCCCGAGGGCCTGAGCATCACCGATGCCTACGCGGCGGGTGACGCGGTGGCCCTGCCCTCCACCTGGGAGGGCTTCGGCAATCCCACCGTCGAATCGGCCGTCCACCGGCGTCCCCTGGCGGTCGGGGCCTACCCGGTCGCCCGGGAGATCGCCGCCTGGGGGTTCCGGTGGTTCCCGGCCGACGATCCCCGCCCCCTCGACGCCTGGCTGTCCGCTCCGGACCACTCCCTGCTCGACACCAACCTGGCCATCGCCCGACGGCACTTCTCGCTAACGTCGCTCGAACGACGCCTGGCCCGCCTGCTGTCCGATCGCGGCTGGGCCTGCTGGTGACCGTGACGCGACCATGACTGCGACAGGCGACGATCCCATCCTGGCCCGGCGGCTCCGCATGGACCGGTTCGCCCGCGTGGGCTCGCGCGTCGGCTACACCTTCCTTCTCGCATCGATCGTCGCCTTCGTCGTCGGAGCGGCTCGCGGGTTCACACCCGCGGTGGTCACCGCCGTGATCGCCACCCTGGCGGCGGGGTCGGTGGTGCTCCTGCCCGCCATCGTCGTCGGCTACGGCGTGCGGGCCGCCGAGCGCGAGGACCGGGGCGAGCCGAGCGGTCACTGACCCGGCGACTCGGGGGCGGCCCGGAGGTATAGAACTCCCTCCGTGTCCCGGGCCGCGGTGCTCACCGCCCTCAGCCAACCGCTGGAGCTGCGCGACGACGTCGAGGTCGAGGCGCCCCACGAGGGCGAGGTCAAGCTGGCGATGGTGGCCTCGGGCGTGTGCCATTCCGACCTGTCCATGCGTGACGGCATCCTTCCCATCCCCCTGCCGGCCGTGCTCGGCCACGAGGGCGCCGGCGTTGTCACCGAGGTCGGCCCCGGTGTCGCCGACCTGGCCGTCGGCGACCACGTCGTGGTGTCGTGGGTGCCCCAGTGCGGGCGGTGCTACTACTGCGGGCGGGGACAGCCGGAGCTGTGCCAGGAGGCCGACGCCGTCGCCTTCTCCGGCGGCCTCCTCGACGGTCAGCCGCGCATGCGCTCCCGGGGTGCCGAGCTGTTCCAGATGACGGCGTGCGGGACCTTCGCCACCGAGACGGTGGTTCCCGCAACCGGCGCCGTCGCCGTTCCCGCCGGGCTCGACATGAGCCTGGCCGCCCTCCTCGCCTGCGGCGTGCTCACGGGCGTCGGTGCCGCTCTCAACACCGCGACCATCGTCGAGGGCGACGTCGTGGCCGTCGTCGGGTGCGGCGGGGTCGGTCTCAACGTCATCCAGGGGGCCCGCATCGCCGGCGCAGGCGTGATCGTGGCCGTGGACACCAACCCGTCGAAGCTGGCCCTGGCCGAGGCCATGGGCGCCACCCACGTCGTCGACGCCGGCCGTCGGGACGCGGTCTCCGCGGTGATGAGCCTCAGCGGCGAGCGCGGGGCCGACGTGGCGTTCGAGGTGATCGGTCTCGGGTCCACCATCGATCAGGTCGTGGCCATGACCCGCCGCGGCGGGCAGGCCGTCCTCGTGGGCATCCCCGCCATGGACGTGATGCTCACCCTGCCGGCGATGGTGGGCCTGGTGGTGGCCGAGAAGACCATCAAGGGGTGCTGGTACGGCTCGGCCGACGTCCACCGTGACATCCCCCGGCTGGTCGACCTCCACGGCGACGGCCGGCTCAAGCTGGAGGAGCTCATCTCCCGGCGCATCGGCCTGGACGACGTGAACGACGCGTTCCGGGCCATGGAGGCCGGTGAGGTGGCCCGCTCGGTCATCGTGTTGTAGCCCGTCACCACCGCTTCGTGTCGCGCCGGTTGACGCCAGAGGTCGCTCAGCGCGACAAGAACGGTCGGGCTAGAAGAGCAACCCGGCGCACAGGAGCATGAGGGCGGCGCCGGCCAGGTAGGGCGCCGGCACGCCCACGTACTGGAAGGCCAGGCCGCCGAGGAGGGGGCCCAGGACGCGGCCCAGGCCGCCCGCCGACTGCTGGAGGCCAAGCATGCCGCCGCGACGGTGCTCGGGAGCCACCGTCGCCGTCACCGCGGTGAGCGACGGCATGGCCAGCCCCTGGCCCATCACCAACGCGGCCAGGGCGGGCACCAGCAACCACCACGAGTGCACGGCCGAGAGCAGGAGCAGCCCGACGGCATTGATCACCAGGGCCAGCCGGAGCGTGCGCGTCTCGCCCAGGCGGCGCACGGTCGGACGCACCAGTCCCCCCTCGACGACCACCAGGGCCAGCCCGATCACCATGAAGACCACGCCCGTGGACGCGGGACGGAAGCCGAGGCGCCGTTCCCCGAACAGGGCGAAGGTGGCCTCGAAGGCGCTGAAGGCCACGAGCGACCCGAAGCACACCACCGCCAACCGGACCAACGTGACCGAAACCGGTGTGGTGGCGGCCTCGCCCGTGTCGCTCGGAGGCGGCTCGGCGCCCGCCCCGACGGCGGCGCCGGGGTCGAGCCCACCCATGCCCTCGGCGCCGATGCCGTCGGCCAGTACGGCCTGTGGCCTGTCGGCGGGGACGTGGCGGGGGTTGGTCTCGGGGAGCCGGCGTACGGCGACGAGGGCGTTGACGCCGGCCAGGCCGGCCGCCACGAAGAACGGCAGGCGGGGGTCGACAAGGGTGGCCAGTGCGCCCAGCGCGGGCCCGGCCACGAAGCCGAAGCCGAAGGCGGCACCGAGAAGGCCGAACAGCCGGGCCCGTTCCCCGGGCGCCGCCAGGTCGGCGGCCGATGCCTGGGCCACCGAGACGCTGGCGCCCGACGCGCCGTCGATCAGCCGTCCGGCGAACAACAACGGGAGTGACCCGGCCAGCCCGGTGAGCAGGCTCCCGAGGGCGGTGCCGGCCAGCGACAGTATGAGCACGGGCTTGCGCCCGACCCGGTCCGATGCCGCCCCCCACAACGGCGCGAACACCAGCTGGGCGACCGAGAACGAGGCGAACAGCACGCCGATGGTGGCGGGCGAGGCCCCGTAGCGCAGTGCGTACTGCGGCAGGACGGGCAGGATGATCCCGAAGCCCACCAGGTCGATGGCGACCGCCGACCAGATCGTCCCGAAGCCCGGGGGCAACGGAGCACGCGCGTGCTCAGGGAGACGGCGACGCATTGCGTTCAGCGAACGTCGTCGCCGCGGAAAGATCAAATCCGGCCGACAGCAGCCGGCCGGATTCGCTCACAGGCCGGCCCAGGTGCTGGGCCCGACCGGTGGTTGTGCTTACTGCTGGACGGGCTTGACGTTCGCGGCCTGCAGGCCCTTGGGGCCCTTCTGCACCTCGAACTCCACGTTCTGGCCCTCCTCGAGGCTGCGGTAGCCCGAGGTCTGGATGGCGCTGAAGTGGACGAAAACGTCCTGGCCGTCGGGCTGTGAGATGAACCCGAAACCCTTGTCTGCGTTGAACCACTTGACGGTACCGGTTGCCACGGTTGGCACTTCCCCTTCGTAGATGATGCGGATATTGCGGAGGGGACTGCCCAACCCGTGCGGTGTTGCCGTACAGACGCCAATCCCTCGTCGTCAACGCTAGCACCTGGTCCCCTTACCAGGTCAACGATGAACTTGTGTTCCTCCCGGCGTGTCCTCCACCGTCCACCCGCCGGCCTCGAGGTCACGCCGGATGGTGTCGGCGGCGGCCCAGTCCCGCCGGGCTCGCGCCTCGTCGCGTTCCACCAGGCGCGCGGCCACCTCCGCGGGGATGGTCGCCCCTTCGACGAGCTCGAGCCCCACCGCCGAGGCGATCTGGCGCACGGCGGCGGCGAGCGGCGCAGCACCGGCGTCGTCACGCGCGTCGAGGCGGGCGTTCGCCGTGCGCCGCAGGTCGGCCAGGTCGGCGAGCACGCCCGGCGTGTCCAGGTCGTCGTCCATGCGCGACCGGAAGCGCTCCAAAGCGACGGCATCGCCCGGCGCGGGACCGAGGTCGGCGGTGCGGCGGGCGAAGTCGTCGAGGGCGGCGAGGGCCCGCGTGGCGGCATCGAGGGTGGCGGCGGTCACCTCCATGGGCTTGCGGTACTGCGACTGCAGGACCAGCAGCCGGTAGGCGCGCGGGTCGTGGGCGGCGAGCAGGTCGGTGAGGGTCGTGAAGTTCCCCAGTGACTTGGACATCTTCTCGCCGGCCACCTCCACGAAGGCGTGGTGCATCCACCGCCGGGAGAAGGGTCGGTCCACGGCGACGGCCTGGGCCCGCTCGTTCTCGTGGTGAGGGAACATCAGGTCGGCGCCGCCGGCATGAAGGTCGAAGTCCTCGCCCAGCAGGTCGAGCGACATCACCACGCACTCGGTGTGCCACCCGGGCCGGCCCGGGCCCCAGGGCGACGGCCACGACGGCTCCCCCGGGCGCGCCACCTTCCACAGGGCGAAGTCGAGGGGTGAGCGCTTGGCCGCCACCACGTCGACCCGGGCGCCCGAACGCAGGCTCTCGAGTGGCTGGCGGGCCAGGAGGCCGTAGCCGGGCACGGTGTCGGTGGCCAACCACGCTCCTTCATCGGTGACGTAGGCGTGTCCCGTGTCCACCAGGCGGGCGATGAGGGTGACCATGTCGTCCACGTAGGCGGTGGCGTGGGGGTCGGCGTGGGGGCGCAGCACACCCAGGGCGTCGGCTGCGGAGTACCAGGCCTCTTCGAACTCGGCGGCGACATCGGCGGCGGTGCGGTCCTCCCGGGCCGCCCGATCGATGATCTTGTCGTCGATGTCGGTGATGTTGGACACGTGGTGCACGTCGATGCCCGACCATCCGAGGTAGCGGCGCAGCACGTCGTAGACGAGGAGCTGACGACCGTGGCCCACGTGGGGGTGGTCGTACACCGTCGGCCCGCACACGTACATCGACATTCGCCCCGGTTCCCGGAGGCTGAGCTCGAGGCGGCTGCCGAGCGCCGTGTCGTGCAGGGCGATCACGCGGTTACCGTAACGCTCGCATGAGCGAGGACCACGGCGTCTCTGAGGAGCATGGTGCAGCGGAGGACCGCAGCGACCAGACGACCGGCCCGACCGTCCCCGACAAGCCCAGCCTCGACGGCCTGGAGCACACGTGGAACGAGCGATGGGAGGCCGACGGCACCTATCGCTTCGACCGCTCGGCCGAACGCGACCGCATCTATGCCATCGATACGCCACCCCCGACGGTGAGCGGGTCGTTGCACATCGGCCACATCTTCTCCTACACCCACACCGACACCATCGCTCGTTACCAACGCATGCGCGGCCGCGAGGTCTTCTATCCGATGGGGTGGGACGACAACGGCCTCCCGACCGAGCGCCGTGTCCAGAACCACTTCGGTGTCCGCTGTGACCCGTCCCTCGCCTACGACCCCGAATTCACCCTGCCGGAGAAGCCCGACCCGTCCCACCCCGTCGCCGTCTCGCGACCCAACTTCGTCGAGCTGTGCCACCGGCTCACGGCCACCGACGAGAAGACCTTCGAGGCGGTATGGCGCTACCTGGGACTTTCCGTCGACTGGACGATGACCTACGCCACCATCGACGAGCGCTCACAGCGGGCGTCGCAACGGGGCTTCCTGCGGCTGCTCGACAAGGAAATCGCCTACCAGTCCGAGGCCCCCACCCTGTGGGACGTCGACTTCCAGACCGCCGTGGCCCAGGCCGAGCTGGAGGACCGCGAGCAGCCCGCCGCCTACCACCGCCTCCGCTTTCACGGCCCTGACGGCACCGCCGTCGAGATCGACACGACCCGTCCGGAGCTGCTGGCCGCCTGTGTCGCCCTGGTGGCCCACCCCGACGACGAGCGGTACCAGCCCCTGTTCGGAACGACCGTCACCACTCCGCTGTTCGGGGTCGAGGTTCCCGTGAAGGCCCACGAGCTGGCGGATCCGGACAAGGGCACTGGCATCGCCATGATCTGCACCTTCGGCGACCTCACCGACGTGATCTGGCAGCGGGAACTGGGCCTCGAGATACGCGCCATCGTCGAGCGCGATGGCCGGATCCGCGACGTTCCGCCCGTCGACTTCCCGAGCGACGCCGGGTTCGAGGCCTGGGACGAGCTGCGGGGCAAGAAGCTGAAGCCGGCCCGGGGCCGCATCGTCGAGCTGCTGCGGGACTCGGGTGATCTGGTGGGCGAGCCCGAGCCCATGACCCACGCAGTGAAGTTCTTCGAGAAGGGCAGCCGTCCCCTGGAGATCGTCACCAGTCGGCAGTGGTTCTTCCGCGTTCTCGACCAGACCGACGCCCTCCTCGCCCGGGGCGCCGAGCTGGTGTGGCACCCGCCGTACATGCATGCTCGGTACGAGTCGTGGGTCAGGGGGCTCAACAGTGACTGGCTGGTCAGCCGCCAGCGCTTCTTCGGGGTACCCCTCCCCCTCTGGTACCCGGTCGGCGACGATGGCACCATCGACTGGGACCACCCCTTGCGTCCCGACGAGTCCCGGTTGCCCGTCGACCCGACCACCGACGTTCCCGACGGCTACGACGCCGCCCAGCGCGACCGACCTGGTGGCTTCACCGGCGACGCCGACATCATGGACACCTGGGCCACCTCGTCGCTCACCCCGCAGATCGCCGGCGGATGGGAGGACGACCCCGACCTGTTCGCCCGCGTCTTCCCCATGGACCTGCGCCCCCAAGCCCACGACATCATCCGCACCTGGCTGTTCTCCACCGTCGTGCGGTCCCACTTCGAGCACGACTCCGTCCCCTGGGGCCACGCCGCCATCTCCGGGTTCGTCCTCGACCCCGACCGCAAGAAGATGTCCAAGTCCAAGGGCAACGTGGTGACGCCGCTGCCCCTCCTCGAGGAGTACGGGGCCGACGCCGTGCGCCACTGGGCGGCCAGCGGCCGCCCGGGGGTCGACACCGCCGTCGACGCCGCCCAGCTGAAGGTCGGACGCCGCCTGAGCATCAAGGTCCTCAACGCGTCGCGGTTCGTCCTCTCGCGACTCGGCACCGCTTCCACCTCCCCGGCGACCGACACTGACTCGCCTGGCATCGGCGAGGTCACCGCCCCGCTCGACCGGGCCATGCTGAGACGGTTGGCCGACGTGGTCGACGAGGCCACCGCCGCCTTCGACGACTACGACTACGCCCGGGCGCTGGAACGCACCGAGAGCTTCTTCTGGGCGTTCTGCGACGACTACCTCGAGTTGGTGAAGAGCCGGGCCTACGGAAGTCACGGCGAGGAGGGCGCAGCGTCGGCCGACCGGGCCCTCGCCGCCGCCCTGTCGACCCTCCTGCGCCTGTTCGCGCCGTTCCTGCCCTACGTCACCGACGAGGTGTGGTCCTGGGGCCAGGGAACGCTGTGGCCGGAGGGGTCGATCCACCGGGCGGCGTGGCCGGATTCCTCGGCCTTGCCGGCCGCAGGCGCCGGTGCCGATCCGGCGGTGCTGGACGTGGCCGCCGCGGTCCTGGGCGAGATCCGCAAGGCCAAGACCTCGGCCCAGGTGTCGATGCGGGCCGAGGTGGCCAGCCTGGTGGTGCGCGACACGCCGGCCCGCCTGGCCGCCCTGACCGGCGCCCTGGGCGACGTCGGCCTGGCCGGGCACGTCGCCGACACGGTGACCGAGGAGGCCGCGGACTTCTCGGTCGACGTGACCCTCGCCGGGTAGCGCCCTCGGTTTTTCCGTCTCGGGCGTTTCGGGGCGCAGGCGCCGGGGTAGGTGCGGGTTGCACCGCAACGCGGTGCAACCCCCTCCCGAGTAGGGGCTCCCACATAGTCGGAGCCCCTACTCGCCCCTTTTCCGGCCTTGAGCGAGAAGCGCCCAGGCCAACGGGGTTCCGGGGCGTACAGTCGCCAGTCGAAGGTATTGGGACGGCGATCGTGCGCAGAGGGCGAGAGGAGACACGGTGAAGGTGGCGTTCGTAGGCAAGGGCGGGGCCGGCAAGTCGGCCATCGCCGGCACCTTCGCCAGAGCCCTGGCCCGCCGCGGGACATCGGTGCTGGCGGTCGACTCCGATCCCCTGCCCGGTCTGGCGTTCTCCCTCGGGCTCCAGTCCGACGAGGCGCCCATTCCCGACGACGCCGTGGTCGAGCGCCAGCAGGGCGAGGAGGGCCCCCGGTTCCGGCTGCGCCCCGGCCTGGATGCCGCCGACGCCGTCGACCGCTACGCGGTGACGGGCCCCGACGGGGTGCGCTTCCTCCAGTTCGGCAAGGTAAAGGGCGGAGGGCCCCAGCTCTTCCGCTCGCAGCTCGCCTTCCTGCAGATCGTCCGCCAGCTCCCGACCGACGCCTGGAACGTGATCGGCGACCTCCCCGGGGGGACCCGCCAGGCCTTCACCGGCTGGGGCAGCTTCGCCCAGACGGTGCTGGTGGTCGTGGAGCCCACCGCGCAGTCCATGCTGTCGGGTCGCCGCCTCGCCCGCATGGCCCAGCTCGACGAGGGTCCCCAACGGGTGGTGGCGGTGGTCAGCAAGGCGCGCGAGCCCGACGACGCCGAGCTGGTCGCCCGCCGCACCGGCCTGCAGGTGATCGCCACCATCCCGTGGGACGAGGCCCTGGCCGAGGCCGAGCGGCGGGGGCTGGCCCCGATCGACGCCGCCCCTGACTGTCCGGCCGTCCAGGCGGTACAGTCGCTGACAGACGTCCTGGCCGAGGAGATGGTTCGTTGAAGCTGGCAGTCGTGGGGAAGGGCGGTTCGGGAAAGACGACGACGTCGTCGGTCGTGGCCCGCACCATCGCCCGTCAGGGCAAGTCGGTCGTCGCCCTCGATTGCGACTCCAACCCCAACCTCGGCATCTCTCTCGGCATCGGCGACGAGGAGACCGAGCGGCTGGTGTCGATGCGTCAGGCCCTCGACGAGGGCGAGGAGGAACACGCCGCCACCTGGGACAAGGTCGTCGACCGCTATGGCTCCGACGGTCCCGACGGCGTCCGCCTGGCCGTGGTCAGCCGCATCGACAACCCCGAACCCGGCTGACTCTGATGTGGGTTGTCTCCTGAGCAGTTGCTCGGGTCCGTGGAGTTCACAGAGGACATGGTCGTCGCCGACTTCGAGGCGGGCGTCGGCACGCTGACCCGCCTGTCCGACCAGCGGGTCGACGCCGTGCTGGTGGTGGTCGAGCCCACACCCAAGTCGATCGAGGTCGGCCAGCGTGCTGTGGAGCTCGCCCGCGAGCGCGCCGTCGCCCGGCTGATCATCGTGGCCAACCGGGTGCGCGACGATGCCGACCTCGAGCTCGTGCGTTCCTCGTTCCCGGGCTGCGAGGTGGTCGGGGTGCCCGACGACCCCAAGATCGTGGAGGCCGACCGCAAGGGTGTGGCCCCCATCGACCTGGCTCCCGATGCGCCCGCGGTGCTCGCCCTGATCGGCCTGGCCCAGAACCTGGTCAACGCCAATTAGCTAACTGGCGGCTCTCCCTCGGGCGCACACCCGGGCGAGCACGTCGGCGTCGAGGATCCCGTCGAAGCCGCTGTCGACCCGGTCGGCCACGCTGTGGGCCGGCGCACCAGGCTCACCGAAGCCGTCGATCACCAGCTCGGCCTCCTCCAGGTCTTGGTCGGCCGTGTAGTCGTTCACCACCACGACACAGGCCAGGCCTGCCCCCACGGCGGCCTCCAGCCCCTCGGCCGAGTCCTCCACCACGACGGCCACGTCCGCGGTCACCCCCAGCCGGTCCGTGGCGACGGTGAACGCCTCGGGGTCGGGCTTGCGCTCCTCCACGTCGTCGCCCGTGACCACGACGGCGAACTCGATGCCCTCGAGCAGCTTCCCGAGCAGGCCCTCCACCCAGCCGCGACTGCCCGTGGTGGCCACGGCCAGCGCCACATCCCGGCCCGCCAGGTCGTCGAGCAGGCGGCGAGCGCCGGGGCGAAGGTGGATCTTCCCGGATGCCACCAGCTCGGAGAGGATCTCGGTCTTGCGGGCGTGGAGGGCGGGCACGAGCTCGGCCCGCCGATCGTCGTCGACGCCCTCGCCGTCGAGGTAGTGATCGAGGCGGCGCTGACCACCGGTGATGCGGAGAAGCCGGCCGTACTCCTCCTCGCTCCAGCGCCACGGGAGGTCGAGGTCCTCGAAGGCCAGGTTGAACGCCACCCGGTGCCCGTGACGCTCGCTGTCGACCATCGTGCCGTCGACATCGAGAATGACCGCCCGGGTGCGCCCGAGCGATCCTCTGAGCGGGGTGGCGGGTTTCAGAGCTCGGGGCCCACGGGCGGCCGGGAACCGCCGAGCAGGGTGTCATCCTCGCCGCCCACGGCCTCACGGCGGAGGTCGGCGAAGGCCTCGTCGATGTCGGCTCCCCACAGGTCCCAGATGGAGAGACGCAGGGCCACCATCATCGTGGCCACGGGTACCGCCAGCGGGGTGTCGTGGTCGAGCATGGTGAGGCCCTCGCCCGCCAGCGTGGCTTCCACGACCGCCCGCGACTCCTCGGCTCCGTCGGGGAGGTCGAGACGCACCAGCACGGTGCGGGGCCCGATGCGTAGGGCCAGGGCCACGTCACCGTGGACGCGCAGGACCGGGCCCTCCACGTGCAGGCTTCCGGAGTGGGGAGCGGGCCCCCCGCGCAGAAAGGCCCGCACGACGGCGTCATCGTCGTCGAGCGGGCCCTGCGGTTCGAAGTAGGGCGGGAGCGGCCAGTCAGACACCGGGCTCCCCGCTCAGGGGGGACCGGTCGGGCCCTGGCCGGCCCGAGGTCAGCGTGCCAATCGCTCCGCGGCGGCGGCCGCGTTGCTGAGGCCGTTGGCGGTGTCGGCCAGGTTGCCGTTGATCTTGTCAGCGGCGGGACCGATGACCGCACACATGGTCTCCACCGCCCGGACACCGAAGGTGATGCGGGCCAGGTTGGCGGAGATGCTGTTGAGGAGTCGGGCCACGGTGGCCAGGTAGATGGCGAGGATGGCCACCAAGCCGGCGATCTCCAGGACGGTGAGGATGATTCTCCAGGTCATCGTCTTCCTCCGGCTGCAGCGTTGAGGAGGTCGGCGTGCGCCCGGACCTCGTCGCGGAGCTCGGCGGTGAGCGACGTGGTCTGGTTGAGCATCCAGGTTGTGGACGTGTTCTGGGCCACTCTCGTGGCCGTCTCCCAGGTCTCACGCACGTTGCGGTCGATGTCCTTCACGAACTGCACGAGCAGGAACAGGAGCAGGATGACCGCAGAGATGACCACGGCGCCGAGGCCCAGCGTGATCGACCAAAAGGTCAGATGCTCGGATGCAAGTCCAATCATTCGTCAGCCTCCCAGAACCTGGCGTGCCGTCTGGGCACTCTTGATGATGGACCGGACGCCGGTGTTGATCTTGTCGACGTCCCAGAGGGGCAACGTGTTGATACGGGCCTCGTCGAGCGCTGCGGTGATCTGTAGGGCCTGGACGCCGATGCGCCGAGCCAGGGCCAGGATGATGCCCACGAGGATGACGACGATCGTAATCACGACCGCAGCGATGACGTAGCCCACATACCAGCCAGTGAGCGATACAGCACCTTCCAGCATTGGTCCCCTTCCGCTTCCCTTGGTAACTGCGCTCACCATAGACTTCGCGCAGATAGCTGGTCAACGGTCGCTTTCGCGAACGTGGTCGGCCCTCGACTCCGAAAGGCTCACCCCGCCCTCTTGGTCCCGAACCCCGACGATCACGAAGGAGCCCCTGCGGCTCGCACAGACGACGAACGGGTTCCCGAGACCACCGACAAGGGTCTGAGTCGCGACGCCGTGGCGCCTTCGGGGAGCGACGACGAGTCGGGACAGGCGGCGACGCCGGTGCCCGATGTGGGGCCCGTAGAGGCGGCAGAACCGGCGTCGACCGCCGGCGCCACTGAGACCGTCACCGGCGCCGGCGCCGCCGAGGAACCGCCGGTCGCGGCGGAGCCGGTCGCGGCG
>CAYTTL010000002.1:0-3694 GCA_964440725.1 uncultured Acidimicrobiales bacterium
CATGGAGGGCTCAGTCGGCTGAGCCTCCAGCGGCGAGCAGCGCCTGGGCGGAGGTCTGCACGCGGTCCAGACGTTGGCGGGTTCGTTCCTGCACCCGTGGGTTGACGAACAGCATGGCGGCCCAGAAGGCGGCCAGGAGGCCGAAGCCGACGGCGCCGGCTCCGTTGTCCTCCTGGGTGGCGGCGACGGCCATGATTGCGCTGATCGAGGCGAGGAAGCCGTAGACCAGGTATCCGAACGCCTTCCCTCCCGATGTCTGTTCGCATCGGCGGCGCAGCGATGCGGCGTGGGCGGCGATCACCGGCGCCAGGCGAGGGTCCTCGACTCGAGAGCCCTTGCGCACCGTGCGCACCACCGTCTCCCGGTCGGGTCCGGACAGGCCCCGGAGGTCGGCCAGGCGACCCCGGGCCTCGAGGGCGACGAACAACGCGAACACGACACCGGTGATCAGGCCGAAAGAGAGGCCGGATCGGAGCGAGTTCTCTCGGACGCCGTCGAAGACACCCATGGCCGCCCCGAACAGCCCTCCCCTGACGAGCGCACAGCCCAGCGGTGTACTCGTCACCCGGTAGAGCACCTACGGGCCGCCTTCTGTCTCGTGCACCCCCATCTCTACCCCACCGACGCACGGGAGCGCAGGTCCTCGAGACGCCGCCCGGCCTCCCGGTACGCGGCGGTCGCTTCCGCCGCCGCCGCATCGGCCTGCTCGGCCGCGCCACGAGCCTGATCGACGTCGCGCCGCGCCGTTTCGACCTGTGCTCGGGCCTCGTCGAGGGCCGCCTCCAGGCGGGCCACCTCGGCCTCGGCCTCGTCGACCTTGCGAAGCCGCCGCGCCACCAGGGCGGCGGCGTCGCGGGCGTTGACCGCCAGGTCGGCGGCCCGCATACCCGCTTCGGTGCCTGCCCGCTCGGCCTCGCCAATCAGCGCGGCCACGTCGGCGGCAGGGCCCCCGGTGTCGACGGTCTCGCCGCTCGGGGGCTCGGAGTCGGTTGGCCGGGGCGGCGGCTCGGCATCCGCCTGGCCGGCGAACCCGGCGGCATCACCGAACCCCCACGGTGGTTCCAGGCTCGACGTCAGCCGCCCGGCCAGTATCCGGACCGCGGCATCCGGGTCGAGGGAGGCGGCCTCCAGGGTGGCGACTACCTCGGCCTGATGGGCGCCGGCGCCGGCACCCCGCTCGGCGAGGAAGGCGGTGGCGATATCCGCCAGGTTGGCGACCGCGTCACGTCGGGCGCGGCCGGCCTGGCGCAGGGTGTCGGCGTCGACGCCCGCCAGCGTCTGGGTCTGGGCCGTTCGCAGTGCCTCGCCGAGGCGAACGAGGACCTCGAGGTCGTCGTGCCGCTGCCGGGCGACGCGGTTGACCGCCCAGGCCGCAGGGGTGGGCCGTCGCAGCTCGGCGACGCGCGCGGCCAGCTCGCGGTTCCCGTCCTTGCGGAGACGGCGGACGAGGTCGTTGCGGGCGCTCACGAAGTCGCCGGGGTCGAGCCGGTAGAGCTCGCCGGTGACCGCCTCCAGCTCGGAATCCGGATCGTCGACCATCGGGGCTATCCGTCCGGCGGGCCGTTCCAGTCGAGCAGTTCGTCATGACGGCGCTCGAGCTCCTCGTACGCCTTCTGCAGGTCGGCCCTCGCCCCCTGGAGAGCCTCCGCAGGCGCAGGCTCGGGGGCCCACCGTCCTCTGATGGGGTCGGTGGCCACCAACGCCTCGAGGGCCTGGGAGGCGTTGCGCAGACGCTGGTGGGCGCGGTGCAGGGTCTCCCGCTGGTCGGCGGACAAGGCTTCGGGCCTCTGTGGTCCATTGCCTGACACCGCGTCTCCCCCTGTGCGCGCCGCTCCTCCGACGTCGACTGTAGGCGTCATCCGGTGCCCGGTCTCCAACCCGGCGGGGCCAGGTCGAAGCCGGCGAACTCGAAGGCGGGCGTGACGGTGCATCCCACGAGCGTCCATCGCCCCAGAGTCCGGGCCGCCTGCCAGGTGCCGGCAGCGACCACGTGCTGGGGGAGCTGCATCCGGTCGAGGGCAGGGCCGAGCACGAGGCGCCGGGTGGAGATGCCGTCCGGCGACACGTCGATCCCCAAAGGGTCGCCGGCGTAGAAGTGCCAGATCTCGGTGGCGTCGACCCGGTGCCAGTGTGACCGCTGGCCCTCCGCCAGCAGGTAGTAGATGGCCGTGCCGTCCGCTCGACCGTCGGGCGGGGCGGGCGCCCTCCAGGTCTCGCGGAACCAACCCCCCTCCGGGTGCGGGGACAGCTCCAGGAGGGCGACCACCTCCGAAGCGTCCATCACCTGATTCTGCTTCATCGGAGGCAGGGATCCGGGCGAGGCTGCGATGAGTTCGCGTGCCTCGGCTCGTCACAAGGAGCGACGACAGTTCAACCGAGTGGGAGGACGAGACCATGGCGACACTGACGAAGATCACCCCTTGCCTGTGGTTCGACACCGAGGGCGAGGCGGCGGCGAACTTCTACACGGGCATCTTCAAGAACTCTCGGATCCTGCGGGTGAGCCGCTACGGCTCCGCCGGACCCCGCCCCGAGGGGATGGTCATGACGGTCAACTTCGAGATCGACGGACTGGAGTTCGTCGCCCTCAACGGTGGTCCGGAGTTCACCTTCAACGAGGCCGTCTCCTTCCAGGTGAACTGCGAGTCCCAGGACGAAGTCGACGACTTCTGGGCCAAGCTCTCCGACGGAGGAGAGGAAGGTCCGTGCGGCTGGCTCAAGGACAGGTACGGCGTGTCCTGGCAGATCGTCCCCACCGTCTTGGACGAGCTGGTCACCGACCCCGACCCCGAGAGGTCGCAGCGGGCCATGAAGGCGATGCTCGGCATGACCAAGCTCGATATCGCCGAGCTGCAGCAGGCCGCCGACGCCGCCTGAGCGCAAACCACTGTTCCGGTCAGGTCGGGGGGCCTTCTGGCCCCCCTCGACCTGACCGGAACGCCCCTCAGCGCCGGCGGGCGGTGATCAGGCAGCGGGGGGACCCCACCACGAACGCCTCGCCGTCGAGGCCGCCGGCGATCTCGTCGACGGCGAACCCCGCACCGTCCAGGAGCTCGACGATCTCCCGGCAGGTCATCACCCGGTGGCGCGCCACCCGCTCGTCGCGGCGGTCGCCGAGCTCGAGGGTCATCTCGGTGACCTGGGTGGAGGTCATCACGTCGTAGGCGTGGACGCTGGTGAGAACGGCACCACCCGCCTCGTAGCGGGCGTCGTGTCCGAGGTGGGGGAGCATGGCCTCGGCCGCAGTAGCGGCGTCGAGCACGAAGCGACCACCCGGACGGATCCTGGCGGCAAGGTCGGTCAAGAAGGTGGCGGTGTCGTCGGGTGCGAGGTAGCCGAAGCTGTTGCCCATGCACCAGGCGCCGTCGAACGGCTTGTCGCCGAGGGCGTCCCCGAGGTGGCGCATGTCGCCCATGCGTGCGTCGACGCGGCGGTCGGGGTCATCGGCTCGGAGACGGTCGATCGCGTGGCGGGAGAAGTCGACCCCGACGACGGCTTGGCCCAGGCCGGCGACCCGCAGGGCGAGCCGACCGTCGCCGCACGGGACGTCGAGCAGACGGGACACACCCCGGTCGGGGACACCGAGCTGGCGGACCAGGAAGGCGGCCTCGGCGTCGGACACCTCGGCGGGGACGAGGGCGCGCCACACGTCGCTGGCGAGCGCGTCGAAGAACGACTCGTACCATTCAGGCAA
>CAYTTL010000002.1:3794-15234 GCA_964440725.1 uncultured Acidimicrobiales bacterium
GAAGCTACCGGCCGATCGCCCGCCGGCCGAGGAAGGTGGTGCGTTCGATGACCACCTGACCGATCTCGCCGCCCTTCTTCAGCGCCACCCGGGCCCGCAGCAGCTGGCGCTCGGTCAGGCTGGCGACGCCTTGGCGGAACTCGGGGCCGGGGAGCTGTCCCAGGGTGTGCCGCACCACGTCGGTGAGGTGGCCGGAGGTGTCGGCGGCCTCGGCGTCGTGGGCGGCCTCGAGGATCTGCCGCTCTGCCGTCGACAGTGACGCAGCCATGGAGCCGACTGTACGGAGCGAGCAGGAACAAGGCGCGGACCCGTGCCCCGAACCGGTCGGGCTCCCCTCAGGCCCGCGGTTCCAGGCGCCCGAGCTCCAGGCCCTGAAGGCAGGCCTCGGCACCCGGCGACAGGACGAGATACAGGCGCTGGAGCGTCGACGTCTCCAGGGGAAGCACCTCCACCTGGTTGGCCCGCCCGTTGAGCAGCGCGACCCTCGACGTGGAGGGCCCGTCGCCCGCGGCCGGCTCGGCGACCAGGGCGAGCGCCTGGCGGGTGCTCGACGCGAACGCCATCCGCAGGTGCCACCCGGTTCCGTCCAGCGGCGCCGGCAGCGTGAGGGCGAAGCCGCCGGCGGCAGACGGTGCCGTTGCACAGAGATCGGTGCCCAGGCTCTGCCTCGTCGACGCCTCGAGGACGGCGAGCGATCCGCCCTGCAACAGGTCCCGGGCACTGCCCCCGAACAACGGGGTGAACGTCACCGGGTGCACCGTCCCGTCAGAGGCGACATTGAACAGGTCGCGGTCGACGGCCTGGAACGAGACGTGCTCGTCGATCAACGGCAACACCTCGGAGTGGCTGTTGTAGTTGTCGGCGATGTCGGGGACGACGGCGTAGGGGACGGTGCCGTTCACCAGCGCCACCTCTTCCCCACCAGCCGATCTCGCCTCTCGCAGTCCGCGATCGACGGCCTCGATGTACTGGCGCGCCGGCGTGCCGAACCAGGTGTACTCGCCACGGACACCGTCCCCGCCCAGGAGCGCCAGGACGAGGCTCACGACGACGGTGACGGTGACCGCCGCCCGAGTCATCGCCGGGCTCCACCGGCCCACCCGCCGGATCTCGGGTGCCGGACGCTCGGTGACAGCACGACGGGTGAACACCGCCACCACCGTGATGAGGAAGAGGTAGCCGGCCTCCAGGTGGTAGTAGAGGAGGTAGGCGATGAACCGCGGGCTGAACAGTCCCACCCGGGTGAGGCCGACCACGGCGATGTTGGCCGACAGGGTGACGGCGAGGAACACCCACGCCCGCCACGCCTCCCGCGCCCGGACCAGGCTCCATGTGACGAGGGCGGCGAACGCCACCTGGGCGGCGACGACCCCCGCCACCGAGAAGAGCGTTCCCGCGTGCTTGGGGATGTAGAGGCCGAAGAACCCCGGGGTGAGGACCCAGAACCAAGAAGCCGACGCGTACTCCAGCAGCAGGGAAGCCGACGGGTCCTGGAGAGAGCTGTACCCGCCCACGTACAGCGGCACGTAGAGAGCGAGAGGAACGAGATAGAGCAGCCAGACGCGCCACTCCCGGAAGGCGGCGGTGACCGTCTTGCGCACGGGCTCGTCGGGGTCGAGGATGAGGACGCGCAGGAGCACGAGGTAGAGCGGGATGAACACCGGCTTGATGTAGAAGAGGAGGGCGAGGCCGAACGTCGCGACAGAGACGACCAACGCCCGGCGGGACCCGGTGCGGAAGAAGCGTACGTAGGCCGACATCGACACGAAGGTGAGAGCGGTGGCGGGGAGGCGGTCGAGGCCCGACGCCCACCACTGGAGGACGCTCACGTGGACAGTGGACAGCCCGAACAGCAGAGTCGGCAGGCACATGAGTCGGGGGCGACCGAACAGGTCGGTGAGGAGCCGGTGGAACAGGAAGAGCGTTCCTGCGAACCCGACCAACATCACCGCGGCGGCGACGGCGAAGTTCATGGGAAAGAGGGTCTGGACGATCCAGTCGCCGAGGCGGTGGCCGGGAGCGATGTGAGCCGAGGTCGGCTCGAAGAGGTAGCCCAGCGAGAGCCCCTCGACCTGCGCCTGGCGGAAGTTGATGATGTCGTCCCAGTAGAAGCCGCTGGTGTGGATGGCGTATCCCACGACGGCGACCGGCAGCAGCACGGCGCCCGCCAGCAGCAGGCGATCTCGTGTGGCTGTCGCAGCGATCACTCGATGAACAAGCGGCAGGAGAGCACCCTGGCCCGGTGCAGGCGCAGCCGCACCATGGTCCACAGCGTTCCGATCCCGTAGCGCAGGTTCGCCCGCATCGACGTCGACGAGGCCTCGGGGAAGTAGCGCGTCTGAATGGGGACCTCGACGATCCGCTGGTTCATGGCCACCGCCTGGGCGATGACCTGCGAGTCGAAGACGAAGTCGTCCGAGTTGCGCAGGAACGGCACGGTCAGCAGGAAGCGGCGTGAGTACGCCCGGTACCCGGTGTGCAGCTCACTGAAGGCAGTGCCCATCGCCTTGTTCTCCATGGCCGTGAGGGCCTTGTTCGAGACATACCGGTAGAGCGGCATCCTCCCCGCCCGGGCGGCGCCGGCCACGAGCATGCGGCTCCCCAGCACCATGTCCGCCTCCTGGCGTTGGATCGGCGCGATCAGGTCTGGCAGGACGGCGGGATCGTACTGACCGTCGGGGTGGAGCATGACGATCACCTCGGCGCCGAGACGAAGGGCCTCGAGGTAGCACGTCTTCTGGTTCCCCCCGTACCCCACGTTGTGGGGAAGGGCGATCGAGCGGATGGGCAGCCGGGCGGCGACGTCGAGCGTGCCGTCGAGGCTGCCGTCGTCGACCAGCAGGACCTCGTCGACCACGTCGCGGGAGATGGCCGCGAAGGTCTCCGCCAGGGTGCGGGCGGCGTTGTAGGCCGGCATCACGACGACGACCCCTCCGCGTCCGGGTGCAGGAGCGTTCACGCTGCTCCTGTGAGCTATCCGGCCTCGGCTTCGACGACGGGGATACGGGCGGCCACGTCGACACGCTTGTGCTTGTCGCGGCTGGGGCGGGGCGGGCGCTTGGTGAAGCGGCGCTGGAGCCGGTCGACGATGCCGAGGCGCCACAGCACGTAGCCCGACTTGCCCGGCAGCACCGAGAAGTCGACGAAACGCATGTGGTCGACGGCCCGCTTGGCCAGGTAGGCGGAGCGCAGGATCATGCCGAACCGCGGGTACTGACGCTGGGGCTCGGCACTCGGCTTCACGAAGCGGAGCATCTGGTCGAAGAGCCATCGGGGTGGGCGCCACACGGCGAGCACGTAGAGGATGAGGTTGCCGGCCCGGGCGGGGATGACCATGTAGCTCGAGGAGATGCCCTCGAGGTCGACGCCCCGGTCGGTCATCGCCCGCTCTAGCTCGGTGTTGGGAATGATCTTGAGCGAGTAGATGAACAGGGTGTACGGCCTGGGCATCTTGTAGAGCAGCTCGAGGGTGTCGAGCACGTCCTGGCGGGTCTCGATGGGGTTGTCGACGATGATGTCGTAGGCGGGAGGGATGTGGTACTTCCCCGAGAACGACCCGATGACCTCGCCCGCCTCCATGATCCGCTCCGGGGGCGTCGGGCGCTTGTAGAAGTCGAGGATCTGCTGGCTGCCGCTCTGGATGCCCATGCGCACCCGGTGCATCCCCGCCCACGTGAGGATCTCGAACTTCTCCTGCTTCACGTAGTTGGGAATCACGCCGTAGACGGTGAAGGGGACGTTGGGCAGCTCGTCGTGCCACAGCTCGGCGAACTGCTCGAGCTCACGGTAGGGAATGGCCATGAAGCTGTCGTCGTGGAAGCTGACCTGGCTCACGAACGGGAACGTCTCACGGACGCTCTTGATCTCGTCGACGATGTAGCGGGCGCTCGGGTGACGGACCTTCTTGTACTTCGGGTCGTTGGCGATGAACTTGGTGTTGCCGCAGAACGAGCAGTGGAAGGGGCAACCGATCGACCACACCGTCTGGTACCCGAGGCTGAAGTTCGCCAGGTAGTCGTCCTTGGTCATGGGGACGAACCCGACGCCGGGCGAGTAGATGTGCTCGGTCTTGGCGCCGTACTCGGGGAACGGGAGCGTGTCCATCTCGTCCGGGGTCATCAGGGGGAGGAACCCGTTGCGGATCACCTGCCCGTCCTTCTCGCCCTTGAACCAGAAGTTCTGCACACCGGTGTGGTCACGACCGTCGCGGAAGAGATCGAAGAACTGCTCGAAGGCGAACTCGCCCTCGCCGTTGCAGATGGCGTCGACCTCGGCGTTGATGGCGTCCTCGGGGTCGATGATCGGGTGGATCCCGCCCCAGATGATGAACGTGGACGGGTCGATCGTACGAATGCGTTTGGCCACCCGGCGGGTCAACTCGGCGTAGCCCGTCATGGAGGAGAACCCGACCATGTCGGCGGTCGCCAGGTGCTGGGCGATCTGGTCGACCCCGTCGTCGGTGAGCTCTCCCTCGGTGCCGAACGTGCCGCGCAGCAGGTTGGGGAGGCTCTTGAACCGGTTGGTCGAGACGTAGCACGACTCCGTGTCGGGATTCAGCTTGGCCACGTAGGCGGCCATCTTCCGGAACCCACAGGAAGTGATGCCGTCCTCGAGACAGACCATCTTGATGCGCATCGCTTTACCTCCGCAGCGCGATCACAGGGGTGCCCTCATCGTGTGTCGCCGAGCCAGAGGAGAGAGGACCTAAGCCCCCAACTCTAGCAGTCGGCACTTTGCGCCCCCGCTGACGCCGCGGCGCGAGACGTGGTGGGGTCGACGAACAGCACGTAGCGGTGGTGGGCCAGTCCGGGGGCGAGGGGCCCGGGCAGGAAGCGCTCCCACCGGGCGATCCGGGCGATCCGCGCCTCCAGATCGGGCTGCTCCCCGTGGAAGTAGGGGATGATCGACCACTCCCAGGTGCCCGCCTTCGCCTCGTCCCCGTCCGGCCCGCCGTCGACGGCCACCGGCTCTTCGCGGTTTCGCCCGAGGGCGGCGCGGAGCACCTTGGCCAGGGGCACCGACGTGTCGGGGAACGGCGGGATGTCGAACAGGCCGGTGTCGACCGCCTCGAAACCCGACCGCTCGCCCGCCGCGGTCATGGCCCGGGCGTCGAGGGCGTTCTCGTTCAGTTGCTCGAACAGGTCCTGGTGCCACAGTCGGGCCCGCATGCGCATGAAGACGTTCTTGTTGGGCACGCAGGACAGGAGACCTTTGCGGGCCCAGCGGGTCTGGGCGTCGACCACGGCCCAGGGGTCGTCGAACCACCACAGGGCGGCGAAGCTGAACACCAGGTCGTAGTCGACAGGGAGCTGGTCGGGCCAGGTCGAGGGGTCGGGGCCGGGCACCAGGTGGACCTCGGGGTCGAGCCCGAGAGACCGCCATTCCGTCACCACCGCGTCGAGGCGCTCCTTGTCGAAGTCGAGCAGGCCCACCCGCAGCCCCTCGCGCGCCAGGAAGACGGTGTCGAGGCCGGGAAAGCCCATCATGCCGAACTGGGGTGCGTGCAGGATGCTCGTGGCCCCGGTGCGGTCGACGGCCTCCCGCAGGACGTCTCGCAGGGCGAAGCGCTCGTAGACGGTGCCGAGGCCCTCGTCGCGGTCGGTGACGTAGGCCCGCCAGTCGAAGCCGAGCGACGAGCTGCGCACGTTGCCCGCCACCGAGGAGACCCGATTCTGCGGGGCACTCGCGGCTGCGCCGCGCCCCGAGGGCGCGGCGGGCAGCGATGCCAGCCACCGACCGACGGGGGGGATGCCTTCGTCGAGGGTCACCTGGGGCGCCCAACCCAGCTCGTCGGCGGCCCGGCTCCAGTCGTAGGCGCGGTCACGCGTGGCCACGTCGACGGAGTGGAGACTGATCGGGGGCTCACCGGACAGGCCGACCGCCGACCACGCCGACTCGACGGCGGCGGCGACCGGCCGCAGGGCGGAGGCGGGGAGCCCGAACGAGGGCGCCGGTAGACCCGCTCCCTCGGCGAGGAGCCCGAAGGTGCGCGAGACCGGTGCCGCCTCGGGCCCGCCCAGGACGAAGATCCCCTCACCCTTGTCGCCGAGAGCGAGCAGAGCGACGGTGAGGTCGTCGACGTGAAGGAGGTGCACCCGGTTCTCGCCGTTCCCGGGAAGGCGACGCACGCCTCGCTGCAGCAGGCGGGTCACCCGCGCCAGCATCCCCCGTTCGTCACCGATGCCGTAGGTGATGGTCGGACGGGCGATCACCGCGGAACCGTGCGGCCAGCCGCGAACCAGGTTCTCGGCCGCCACCTTGGCCTCGCCGTAGGCAGATGCCGGACGGGGTGGGGTACCGGCGCCGGCCGGCCACAGCCGCTCCCACCCGTAGACCGAGGTGGAGCTCACGTAGACCAGGCGGGCGCCGGGCTCGAGGGCGGCGAGGACGTTGGCCGTGCCTCCCGTGTGGGTGGCGTGCATCTCGCTCGCCGAGCCCCGGTACGGGCCGGCGAGGTGGTAGATCAGCGAGCACCCGGCGGCCGCCGCTTCGAGGCTGGGCAGATCGGCCAGGTCGCCGCGTGCGGTCTCGGTGGCACCCGCTTCTCTCACCCGCGCCTCGGCCTCGTCGCTGCGGACCAGCGCCCGCACGGGCCGTCCCTGACCGGCCAGGGCGGCCACCAGGTGAGCGCCGATGAACCCCGAGCCTCCGGTGACGAGGACCGTTCCCTCTCGTGCAGACATTCGACTGATCTCGGTTCGGTCGGCGGTCAAGGCGTGGGGACGGGCACGCGGGCGGGCCGCTTCACCATGGCCCCGGCGATGCGTCCCGCCGCCGCCGGCTCGGCGAGCAGGTTGGTGTAGGCGGCGTTGGCGAGGGGACAGGCGCACCGGCGTTCGCGCATCCAGGTGCGGAACTCGCTCGCCGCCTTGGAGAACCACACCTTGCGGAAGTCGAAGTCGACGTCGCGCAGGTTGCCGAACGAGCGGGCCAGCACGCAGCACGACCACACGTCGCCGTCGGCCACGACGTGGACCGACAGGAACCCGGCGTGGCAGACGGGCATGGCCGCCAGGTCACCCTCGAGGTACCGCGTGACCCGCTGGTAGTACTCGCCGCGCAGGGCCCGGGCCATGCGGGCGACGGTACCGCTGGCCGCCTCCTCGACGTCGAGCACCGCCGCCGCCGCGGTGGCGAACTTCGACGCCCCGGGCGTGATGCCGGTGCCCAGCGTCTGCAGCTCGACCCGCTCCTCGGCCGGCTCGGCGATGTAGGAGTCGGCTTTGAGGTCGGCCAGGCCGTGGGCGATCGCCGGGAAGTCGTCCTCGTTCTCCTTCGACACCACGGTGTGGCAGCCGACGGTGAGGTTCGGCAGCTTCAGGGCCCGCAGGCCGGCGAGGGTGTTCATCATCCGCGGCCAGGAACCGGGCGCCCCCCGGATCTCGTCGTGGCGCTCGGGCACGTGGTGGTCGAGCGAGAGGTTGATGACCAGCTGGGTGTCGGGGCTGCCCTTGGCGATGCGCTCGACCCCGGCGATCACCCGGTCGGTGAACCACCCGTTGGTCGGGATGTTGACGACCGCGGGCCGGCAGTGGTGGATGGCGGAGAGGATGATGTCGGGGAGGTCCTTGCGGAGGAAGGGCTCGCCGCCGCTGAAGGTCATCCACGTGGGCGCCCGGCCCATGGAGACGAAGACCTTCTCCCACTCGTGGGCCTCGAGCTCTTTCACCTTGCGCTCGTAGACGTTGCAGGTCTGGCACCGGAAGTTGCAGCGGAAGTTCGTGCTGATGACCACGTTCACGGGGAGAAGGCGGGGCCAGCCCCGCGCCCGCCACGAGCTGGCCGTCGCCAACGCCCACCCGGTATGCGTGAGGAGCCGGAGCCTCGGTGCTCTCGACCAGCTCTCAGACATGGTTCTTCCTCCCGGGCGGGACGGCGGTGTGGGGGTCCCCGGCCTGGTGCTGAAGCACACGGTGACAACCCAAGCGTAGCCGCCGACGGTGCCTTCACCCGCACCGTAGCCTTCGGTCCGTGACGCTCGCCCCCGACACTTCCGAGACCATCGGCGTCCAGCCTCCCGGTGAGTGGTGGGGAGCCGATCCCCGCTACCGGGGCTACCGCCCGACGAAGGGCGGGGTGCACCTCGACCACCGGGTGCGCGTCGCCCTCGGGCTGGTGCCGCCCGGTCCCGCCGTCCGCCTCCTCGACCTCGGGGCGGGCGACGCCTTCCTGACCGCCAGGTTCTCGCAGGCCGCGGGGGCGCGCGTCGGGGTGGCCCTCGACGTGGGCCGTCCCGAGCCCCTGACCCGCCGCGACCGTTCGGTGCACCGGGTTGTCGGTCGCCTGCCCGGGCCTCTGCCCTTTCCCGACGACTGTTTCGACGTGATCGTCAGCCTCGAGACCATCGAGCACCTGCTGGACCCCGACGCCCTGTTGGAGGAAGCGGGCCGGGTGCTCGCCCCTGGCGGCTGCCTGATCCTGTCCACGCCGAGGCTCGACTCCTTCCTCGTCATGGGCTCGTTGCTGCTCGGCCAGCAACCGCCCGGTGTGGAGGCGTCGTCCCGCCGGCGGTACGGGAACGGCTTCGGCGAACAGCGCCCTTCCGGCCATGTCCACGTCTTCACCCGGAAGGCGCTGCGGGAGGCCCTTGCCGCCAACGGCTTCCGCGTCGATGCCTACGGCGAGGGCCGGTTCTCCTCGAGCTGGTGGCAGGCCGTGCGGTCCAACCGTAGGCCCGGCGTCCGGGACCTGGTGATGGCCGCCGTGCTCAGTGCCTACGATCTCATCCCGATCCGCAAGGACGTGATGGTGGTCCGAGCCGTTCCAGTCGAGTCACCGTGAGCAACGCTCATCGCGAGTACCAGCGCAACTTCTACGACCAGCACTTCGCCAAGCGGGAGGCGGCAGTCCGTGACCAGCTCGCCCACCCGCTGTTCCGGTCGTTCAACGACCGGGTGGCGCAGCGGGTGTTCGACCTCGGCCTCGAACGTCCCGAGAGCCGTGTCGGGGGTCGACCGGTCACCGTCTTCGAACCCGGCTGCGGCGAGGGACTGGTCGCATCGGCCCTCGAACGGATGGCCCGGGCCCGGGGGACGGAGCTGGCCTATACGGGCTCCGACCTCAGCGGGGCGGCGATGGAGCTGGCCCGCTCGGCGGTGGACGGAACCTTTCTCGTGGGCGATGCCACCGAGGTGGCGGCCACCTTGCCCGCCGGCAGCCAGGACGTCGTGGTCGCCAAGAACCTGCTCCACCATCTCGACGACCCGGTCGGCTTCCTGCGCCAGGCCGCCCGGGTGCTCGTCCCCGGAGGTCGGGTGGTGGCCTTCGAGCCTCGCCTCGGCTGCCCCCAGTTCCTGCTGTTCAACCTCCTCGCGGCGCGTCGCGAGCGGCACTACTTCGAGGGGCAGCGGCGGAACCGGACGTCGTTCGCCGCCGCCGGTTTTCGCGTGCTCGACTGCCCACGCTTCAGCTGGTTGCCCTACGAGTTGGCCTTCGTCATCCGGCCGGACTGGATCCGCCGGTTGTGCTCGACCGACGACCCCCGCACGATCCGGCGTGTATCCGACGTCGACGACCGCCTGGCCGCCACGCTCGGCTGGTTCTCCTGCTACGCCGTCTGGGTGGCCACCCCCCTCGACGGCGAGCCGCCGTTACCCTCCCGCTGAGCCTCGGGCGGCCACGACCCTGCCGTTGCCGGCACCCGCGGCGGGGACGTCGGGCGCCAGATCCTTGGTGCTGGCGACCATGTCCCACACGTGGTTCTCCTTGCCCCGGAGGTAGTCGACGCGGGCGAGGGTGCGGGCCCAGCCCTCGATGGCGACGGTGCCGGCGGTCCACGCCAGCCGACGCGGCGTCATCCTCTCGAGGTCGGCCGTCAGGTCCTTCCACATCTCGCGGACCAGCAGATCGGGTTTCAGGCTCGGCACGGTGTAGTGCTGGCGGTGGCGCAGCCAGAGGTGCCCGGCGTGGATCTGGCGGCGCTGCTTGAGGAAGTCGGTGAAGTTGGACGGTCCCCTGTTGGCCACGACCGCCTCGGGAACGTAGGAGGACAGCCATCCGGCCGATTCGAACAGCGCCTGGAAGCAGGCCTCGTCGACGGACGTGCGGGGCAGGGTCATGATCGCCTCGGACCGCAGGGCCAGCATCTCCCCGAGCTTCGGCTGGTGGAGGGCCAGCCGGTGGTGCATCCGCCAGAGCAGGTGGACGGCGTGCCCGATGGGTGACGACGTGGAGTTCACCGGCACCGGGCGACCTCCGGCCAGGCCCACGCCGGGCAACTCCAGAGCGGCGACGAGGTGGCCGATGGCGCCGGGTTCGGGGAGCACGTCGCCCGAGACGAGGACGGCAACCGGTAGCGACACGTGGCCCAGGCCGAAGTTGACCGCCGACGCCTTGCCCGTGCGTTCGGTCTCGACGTACAGCGACACCTTGCCGTCGGACGCGGCGGCGGTTTCGAGGACCACCGGGATCGTCTCGTCGTCACACCCGCTGGCCACCACCAGCACCTCACCGACGGTCGGCTCGGCGAGCAGGCGGGCCAGGAGCATGCCGATGTTGGCGCCGTCGTTGTGGGTGGGGACGACCACGGAGGCGACCCCGGTCTCGGCGGAGCCGGCGGCGCGCTTCGAGGGGGTACCCACCAGCACGGCTGCCGCGACATCGTGCAGGGGCGGGATGGTGTTGTGCGTAGAGCTCTCGCGGCCGTTCGACCGGAAGGAGCGCAGAACACCCACGATCATCGGTACCTCACCTCGGGGCAGTAGTGTCGAGAAGCATACAGGCGAGGCCAGTGACGGTCTCCGCTATGCCTCCCACCGCATGATCAACCCGAAGCCATCCTCCGACGAGGCGCCCCTGAACCCGTGGCTGGAGGATCGGTTGTCGCGGTTCGCACCCGGTGGCCCCGTGCTCGACATCGGCTGCGGCCGCGGCTACTGGTTGGAACACATGGCGGATGCCGGCATCGCCGTGCTCGGCGTCGAGCCCGACATGGAACGTGCTCGCCTGGCCCTCGACCACGGGCCCGTCGCCCTGGCCGACGCCACCCGCCTCCCCGTCGCCTCCGCCAGCATGCAGGTCGTGTGGTGCATCCATGTACTGCACCACCTGCCGGACCCGGCGCTCGCCCTCGCCGAGATGCGCCGGGTGCTGGCGCCCGACGGCCGTCTGATTCTCGCCGAGACGGTCGAGGACAATCCCATCGTGCGGATCGGCCGGCGCGTGCACCCGGAGTGGGATGGCGTCCATGTCCACTCACGCTTCACCGCAGCTGCCCTCGTCGACCTGGTCGGCGCGTCCGGACTGGCCGTCGTAGAGCAGCGACAGCACAGCCTCGTCTCCTTCGCCAGCTGGGGCCTGCCGTTCGGCGGCCGGCGGGCGTGGCACGCCCTCAGCCGCCTGGAGGAGCGACTTCCGGCGACGACCACCCGCTGGGGGGCGCACCTGGAATGCATCGCCGAAGCCAGGTGAGGACGCGTCTCGACCTGCGGGCCGCGGGCTG
>CAYTTL010000002.1:15334-43361 GCA_964440725.1 uncultured Acidimicrobiales bacterium
GAATGCATCGCCGAAGCCAGGTGAGGACGCGTCTCGACCTGCGGGCCGCGGGCTGCGCAGCCGCGCTGGCGTTGGTGCTGGTGCTGGTACTCCCCCTGGGCCCGAGCGGCCCCCTGAGCGGGGTGGCGGGCCCGTCCTCTGCCGTGCCGGCGAGCGCCGGAGTGGCCTCAGCCGAGCACGTCGCGGCGGCGCCCGCCGTCCGCCCGCAACGGCCGGTCGGAGTCCGCAGCGATCAGTCCGAATCCGATCCCGCGTTGTGGGTCGGCGCGGTGATGGGCGTCGGTGGGCTGGTCGGTCTGGGCCTGTCACGGGTCGGCGGGCGACGACAGGGCTCCCGGCGCAGGCGTCGGCGGGGCGCTGCTTCGGCGGATGCGCCTCCTGCGTGACCGCAGCCCCCCGATGACGATGGCCAGCAGCGTTGCCCCGGTGATCAGGCGGCCCACGTCGGCGGCCGGCGGTCGGTGGTAGTCGACGACGATCTGGTGGGTTCCGGCCGGCACCGGGATGCCGATGAACGCTCCGTCGGCCTCCAGCACCTCCACCGGACGGCCGTCGACCCGGGCCTTCCAACCGGGGAAGTTGGCCTCGGCGATCACCACCAGGGACGGCCGGGGGCCCGAGCTGTCGACCTGCCAGCGCCCGGGAGCGGGTCGCTTCCACTCCAGCGTGGTGCTCGACGGCGGATCGCGTGGCAGCCGTTCGTAGGACGGTGCGAACGACGCGAGATAACCGGGGTCGAGCCGTCCACCGGAGAGCAGGTTGCCGCGGCGGCTGCCGTCCTGACTCGCCGCCATCTGGGGCGCCAGCTCGGCGAAGCAGCCCGGGCATTCGATCTCGAAGGCGTACTGCTTTCCGGCCGACTCGGGCACGGGGGGGAACGGGAACGAGTTCATCCCGTACTCATCCACGCCCGGTGACGTGACCCGGGCGACCTCGGGGCCGAGGGCACGACCGTCGGTGTCGAGCTCGCGGAGCACCAGCTCGGCCTGGCCCGACGGGTCGAAGAGCCACGCCCCCACCCCGTTCATCCCGTCGGCCAGCGCGGTGAACCGGGCGCCGGGGATGTTGGTGCCCCCGAACAGGTCGGATCTGACGAGGGCCGGGGGAAGCCAGGCGCGCATGGCGCAGGCGAGCCCCACCTCACCGGCGACGGCGGCAGGCATGTCGCCCGTCGAGACCGGGTTGCAGGCGCGCACCGGGATGGTCGTGGGCAGGGCGGTCGCCCCGAGGGTCTGGCTGACGCCGGCCCCGCCTTCGACGACACCGATGTTGCGGTGGGCCAGCGAGACAGCCAGCTCCGGGGTGATGGACCGGTCGGCCACGACAAGTGCCCGGTCGTAGGCGCGGACGATGGGGAGGTTGCGGGGGTTGCGCTCGAGCTCGACCGACGAGACCTTCTCGTCGGTTCCCCCGGCATTGGTGAACCTCTCCTTGGAGATGAACTCAGTGGCCGACAGCCCATAGGCGGAGTCGCCGTAGTCGGCGGGAGCCAGTGACGCTTCAACCGTGAGGCGCCAGACCTGCTTGCTGGCCAGGGGATGCGGCCAGCCCATGGTCAGATCGGTGCCCGTCTTCAACAGAGAGCTCACGGTCTGGGGGTCGAGGGTGCCGGGCAGCACGCGCGACCCCCGGGGCCGGTCGGCGATGGCGGCCGAGGCCTCGCGGTATGCGTCCCGGTCGGCCGGTGCCTGCAGCCGGTAGAAGCTGCGATAGGGCCAGGCGTCGATCACCATCGCTCCCGCCAGCACGAGGGCCAGGGCACCGGCGGCCACCGGGGCCAGGCGGGCGCGCCCGGCCGGCAGCCACCGGCCGAGATGGGCGACGGGCCAGGCGGTCCCCAGGGACAGCCCGAGCACGGCGACGACGTAGAACCGGGGAAACCGGATGGTGTTGAGAAGGGGAACCGCCTCGCGCAGCAGCACGAAGGGTTTCAGGTAGGGCGCCACGAACAGGAGGGCGGCGGCGGCCACCAGGACCGGGGCCGTCCACCGGCGGAGGCCCACCCGCCGGACGAAGCCGCCGACGACGAGGCCGGCCACCAGCCCGGTGGCGGCCAGGGCCAGCACCTGCCCCCGTTCTGCCGGCCCTCCTCCGGCGATGGATACCGGACCGGTGGACATCCACACGGCGACGACCGACGCGAGGAGGACGGCGGAGAGGGTGCGGTCGTCGTCGCGCCGGGCGATGAGCGCCGCCGTGGCGATGGTCACGGCCAGCGGGACGTATCCGAGGTACAGCGCCTGGTTGATCAGGTTGGGCTGCGATGCGCTGGTCACGCCCTCGAGTCCCGCGGAGCGGCGCAGGAACACCCCGAGCTCACGCCCGACCGTGTCGATGATCCCCGTGGCGAACTCGCTGTTCACCAGTTCGGGAGGCGACAGGATGAAGTAGTCCTGCAAGGCCAGGAACGGCAGCAGCCAGTAGGCGATCGCCCCGAGGCCCACCGCCCCGACGAGCGCGGTCCGGGCCAGCAGCCGCCCGACGGAGGTCTCGGCGAGGCCCGCTCGCGCCCGTCCGGCCGAGGTCCCGGCCAGCCCCGTCCGCACCCGGCCGATCTCCACGATCAGCAGACAGGTGGCCAGAAGCGCCAGCCCGTAGGCGTATTCCGCCTGCTGGAGGACGGCGAAGGCCGAGAGCAGGCCGGCGCCGACGAGGTACCGGGTGCCCTCCCCGCGGATGCCCTTCCGGAAGCTCCACACCAGCCAGGGCGTGGCGGCGATGGGCCCGAGTGAGCTCTCGCTGCCCAGGAGGCCGGCGAGGGCCACGACGATGGGACTGAGGCCGTAGACGACACCGGCGACGAACGCCGCCGGACGATGGCGCCAGAGCGAATGGGCCAGGACATAGGCGCCCCATGCGCCGGCCACCTGCAGCGACAGGATGGCCACCTTGGCGGCCGGGCCGGAACCGATGACGGCGGCCAGCGGCACCATGGAGAGCACCTGGAACGAGGGGGCGATCGCCCAGGCCGGCGTCCCCGCCCACACTTCGGGCATCCAGTACGGCACCCTGCCGTCGGCGATCAGGTGGTCGAGGGCCAGGCGGACGTACAGGGCCACGCCCGGGCCGTCGATCACCAGCGCCCCCCTGGTCCACGCACCGGTGAAGGCGAGGACTACCGCGGCCAGTGAGACGAAGGGGGCCAACGTGCCGGCGAGGAGGGCCCTGGCGCCCGCTGCCAACCGGTGCTGGGGATCGTCCGGCATGCGGTGGGTCAAGCTAACTCAAGTCGTCGCGACGCCGTTCGCAGCCCGGGTTCCACGACATGCCACCGCCACCCGCGCCACGCGACTACGGTGTGGGCACACCACGCCTCCGGTTGCCGGTGTGTTTGCACCTGCGGAGGTCTCGCATTAGGTTCATCGCAAGAAGCGCTTGTGGCACGGGCGAATGAGTGCCCGGGCGCAGACGGAAGTCAATACCAACAGGGAGAAGAGCATGCGGAAGTCTTGGAAGGTCCTGCCGTTGACGGCCGCGGCCGTGGTGGCAATGCAGTTCTCGATTCTCAGCCCGGTGCAGGCACAGACCGTGGGCGGCACCGTCGGTGGAACCACCGCCGGTACCAGCACCACGACCGCCGGCACCACCACGGGCACGACCGGCGGCACTGCGCCCAGGCCGATCGTGGCTCAGCCCCGCTTCACCGGCTGACCCTCTTCGTCCCAGACTCGTTGACGTAGGGCCGGGTAACCCCGGCCCTTCGTCGCGTCCGCCGGCCCTTCGTCTCCACCGAGGTTCGGGGGGCTCAGGGCAGGATCTCGACGGGCACGCCCAGCGGGAGGCTCTCGGCCAGCCTGGTTATGCCGGTGTTGCTCATGCGGATGCAACCGGCGCTGACCTCACGGCCGAGACTGGCCGGGTCGTTGTTGCCGTGGATGCCGATCACCGCCTCCGTGCCTCCGAAGCTGGACAAGGCGTTCGAGAAGCCGGACAAGCCGTAGGCGTACGGCCCGTACACGGTGTCGGGGTTCGGGGGCTTGAGCAGTTCCTTGGTGTAGAACTTGCCGCCCGGCGTAGGGGTGTCGCTCGTGCCGAGGCCCACCGCCTCGGAGAGCACGACGTCGTTTCCCTTGGTGACGGTGATCTTGAACGCAGCCAACTCGACCTTGATCCGGTAGTCGTGCTGGCTCAACGTGGCATCGGACGCCCGTATCCATCCGGTGCTGCCGTTCGGTCGAACCGGCAGGTTCACCTCCAGCCAGTCCCGGTCGCCCGTCTCCACCAGGAACAGCAGTGGACCGCCGATCTCGGTCGGGTTGGCAAGGGTGTGGATGGGGGAACCGGTGCCGCCCCGCTCGGCGAAGACCTCCACCTCGGGGACCTTTGCCTGGGCGACGACGCTGAAGCCCGGCGCGATGTTGGAGACGTCGATGTCCGACGGCGGCGGCTGCGAGGCCGGTCGCGGGGTGCTCACGGTGTCTCCGCCCGAACAACCGGTGAACAAGGCGACCAGCAGGAGCAGGATCGCCGACGTCACCGTCGGTCCTGAGCGGCGCTTCATCGGAGCCAGAAACTACCGACATCCCTCCTGTTGCGCCAGACGGGGACCGGCCCCTATAAAGGGAACGGTGCAGGAGCGCCTGGAGTCGAGCGTCGGTGGTCGGATGCTCATCAGCCTGTTCATCGGCGTGGTCCTCCTCGTCGTGGTCGTCTGGAACCTCCCGGCGTCGGACCTGGGCCGGCGGGCGCAGTACCGGGTCGGGGGAATCGTGAACGCCATGGGCCTCGACCAGACCTGGGCGGTGTTCGCACCCGACCCGCCCCGCCAGGAGCTGAATCTCGAGGCGCGTATCGTCTATGACGACGGGACGGAACGGTCGTGGCGGGTGCCGACGGGGGACCCGGTGCTCAGTCCCTACCGTGACTACCGGTGGCTGAAGTGGGCCGAGTGGATGGCCAACGGGTCGGACGTCTCGCTGTGGGCCCCGGCGGCGGCGTGGATCGCGCGGGAGGAGGAGAACGCCGGCCGGCACCCGGTCTCGGTGTCGTTGGTCCGCCAGTCCTACGACCTTCCCATCGGGAAGGGTCGGGGCGAACCCCGCCCCCTCGAGTTCTATACCTATCCCGTCGGCGACGGCCCCGACCGATCCCGGCGGTGACGAGGGTCCTCCGGGCGTGGGACTCGTTCTGGTTCGCCCCGCAGAGCACGTCGACCCTGGCGGCCGTCCGAATATGCCTCGGTGTCCTGGTGGTGGCGTGGGGGGTGACGTTGGCACCGGACCTGCTCTCGTTCTTCGGCGACGAGGGGATCGTTCCTCGCCAGCCGGCCTCGAGCCGCCAGGAGGGGATGTGGAGCCTGCTGGGGTCCAATCCGGGCGACACCCTCCTCACGGTCTTCCTTGCCGTCTTCCTGGCCGCCGCCGTGTGCCTGCTCGTCGGCTTTCACACCAGGCTGGCCGCCGTTCTCGTCTTCTGCGGTCTCGTGTCGTTCACCCGGCGCGACCCGTTCGTGTTCAACTCGGGCGACCTCCTGCTCCGGGTCCTGGCCTTCTACCTCATGCTCGCTCCCGCCGGCGCCGCGCTGTCGGTCGACCGTTGGCGCAAGGCCCGGCGCGGCGACGGCGACATGTTCGACTCACCCCGGCGTGCGGTGTGGCCGATCCGCCTCATGCAGGTGCAGATGACGGTGATCTACCTCTCCACGGTGTTTGCCAAGTCCGCCGGTGCCACCTGGCACGACGGTACGGCGATCTCCTACGCCCTCCGCCTCGACTTCCTGAGCCGCCTGCCCGTGCCGGTGTCGCTGACCCGATCGCTATTGGTCTCGAACCTGCTCACCTACGCCACCCTCGCGACCGAGCTTGCCATCGGCATCCTCGTCTGGAACCGCCGGCTCCGCCCCTGGGTGTTGTGGATCGGCGTGGCCTTCCATCTGGCCATCGACTACGCCCTGCGGGTGGGGTTCTTCAGCTACGGCATGCTCGTGCTGTACGTGGCCTTCGTTCCCCCGGAGACCATGGACCGGCTCGTGCAGCGGGTGGCCCACCGGATCCGGCGGTCACCCGTAGCCCCCGAGCCCTCGGAGACGGCCGACGAGCCTGCGGTCACGGGACGGGTCGAGACGGCGACCCCCCCGGCCTGAGGGTGCCTAGTCGAGAATCTCCACCGGCGTGCCGAGAGGCAGGGTCTTGGCGAGCGTGGTGATGCCCGAGTTGCTCATCCGGATGCATCCGGCGCTCACGTCCCTGCCGATGGAGGAGGGGTCGTTCGTTCCGTGGATCCCGACGACCCCTTCGCCGCCGGCGAAGCTCGTCAACACGTTGGAGAACCCCGACAGGCCGTAGGCGTAGGGACCATAGGCACCACCGGGGTTGGGCGGCCTGAGGAGCTCTTTGATGTAGTACTTGCCACCGGGTGTCGGGGTGCTGCCCGTTCCCACACCCACCGGCTCGGACAGCATGACGCTGTCGCCACGATGGACGGTGATGCGATGCTCGTCCAGCTCGACGACGACGCGGTAGTCGATCTCGGTGAGGCTGACCTCGGAGGCGCGGACCCACCCGGTGCTGCCGTTGGGCCGGACAGGCAGGTCGACCTCCAACCAGTCCGGAGACTGCTTCTCGACCAGGAACACGAGGGGCCCGCCGATGTCGGTGGGGTTGGACAGCGTGCGGCTCGGCTCCGGGCTGGTGGGGTCGTCGAAGATGGCGACCTCGGATCCCACCGCCTCGGCGACGAGGGTGACCCCGGGTGGGACGGCGGCGGGCGCGGCCGGCGCGGCGGCCGTGGTCGGTGCCGACTTGGTGGCGTCCACGCCCTGGAGCCCACTGGTACCGCCGCAGCCGGCGACGACGAGAGCGAGCGCCAGCAGGGCGGCCGACACCCGGCTGCGCGGCGTGCCCATGGAGTCGACTGTATATCGGCCTCAGGGCCTCACCCACTCACCTCCCGTCAGCAGTCGCGGTAGGGGATGGAATCCACCGGCACCGGCACCGGCACCGGCACCGGGGCCGGCGTCGAGGTCACGGTGGTGGGTGCCCCGACGGTGACTCCGGTACGCAGCCCGTCGTAGTCGGTGCCCACGACCAGGACGAGGTTGCCCGTCTCGACGGTGGGATCGACCTTCAGCTCGGGAGCCGTCTTGAAGGCCGACGCCAGGGCCTCGGCCTCGGCCTGCTGTCCGTCGCGGTAGCGGATGACAGGCCTGGTGGCGGGGTCGAGGGCGTCGTCGGTTCCGCTCACGGTGAAGCCGACCCCCTCCAACTCGCCGGCGACCTTGGCGGCGGCGCCTCTGGTGTCGGTGCCGTTGAGGACCTCGATCGAGGCCTCGACCGCTGCAATCACGGTCCCGGGACCGTTGCCGGACGGCGCCGCGGTTGCCGGGGGAGACTCCGGCCCGCCGCCACCGGGCACGTCGCGGCCGTTCAGCAGGTCGAGGGGCGCCTGGGCGGCGGCCTGGTCGAGCATCAGGACCTCCATGTCGCCCACCCTGGCACCGGTGCCGGGCAGGGTGAAGGTCTGGACGGCGTCGGGATCGACGGAGTCGAACCGGCGGGCCAGGGTGGTGATGTCGCCGGTCGACATGGTGGAGTCGATGGTGAGGTTCTCGGCGCCGATCCCGATGAGGCGGTTCAGGGTGAGGGGGCTGGAGGCCGAGGAGACGGCTTTCTTCATCAGCCGGCGGATGAAGTCCTGTTGGCGCTCGATGCGGCCGAGGTCGGCCCGGCCGTCCTCGACCCATTTCCCCTGTGACAGGTACTCGAAGTGACGGCTGCGCACCCAGGCCAGGGCGGCGGTGCCGTCGAGCTCGTGGCATCCGGCGTCGTCGATCTGCAGTCCCGTGAAGGCATCCCGGGCGGGGGCGGGGACGAAGACGGACACGCCGCCGATGGCGTCGACGATGTCCTCGAACCCGACGAAGTCCACCTCGGCGAAGTGGTTGATCCGGATGCCGAGGCTCTCCTGGAGGGTGGCGATGAGACCTTCGGCGCCGCCGATGCTGAACGCCGTGTTCACCCGGTCGGACCGCCCGGTGCCGGCGATGGGCAGGTAGAGGTCACGGGGGATGGACACGATGGCCGCCTTCTTCCGGGCGGTATCGATGTGCAGCACCATGATCGTGTCGCTTCGTTCACTTTCGTCGAACGGCACCTGTCCGGCCTGTTCGGCGGCATCTCCGGTGAGGCGGGCCCTGTTGTCGGAGCCGACGAGGAGCACGTTCATCTGGCCGGCGCCGTCGTCGGTGAGGCCGGGTACGTCCACCCGGTTGATCTGGCCCAGTCGCCACCGCGTGTAGGCGACACCGATGCCGATCGTCGGGGTGACGACGACGAGAACCATCGTGAGACCGATGATCGTGCGGCGCCGTCGCCGGCGCTGGCGAAGCACGACCTCGCGGGGAACCCTGCGGGCGGGCCCGGGCTGCGGAGGTCCTGTCACTCGTTTCAAGGCTAGCAGCGGCCTCTTCGGGCGCAGCGGGCGCGCCGTCCCCGGCTCAGGGCCCGGGGTCGGCGTCGGAAGCGGGCTTGCGGGCTTCGGCCACCGCGGCCCAGAGGTCGGTCGCCGACGGCGGGCCGACGAACGACGCCCTCACCACACCCTCGCCGTCGGCGACCACGATGGTCGGGACGGCCTCGACGTGGTAGCGGCGGTGGAGCTCGGGTTCCCGGAGGATCTCCACCTCCTGCACCGCCACCTCCTCGCTGGACAGGGCCTGGGCCTTCTCCACGACCTGCTGGCACGAGTCACACGTGGCCGAGGTGAACAGGGCGACCAACCACGGCGTGTCGGGGCGACCGAAGTCGTGGCGGTCGAGTTGGCTGGGTACCGCCCAGGTCGCCTGCGTGGGCGCCTCCGGCCGTCGCCGCTCCATCACCACGGCGACGACTATGGCGATGATCACCACCGCGCCGGCGAGAACGAACCGCTCCATCGCCTCAGTGTGCCCGCCGGCGGCTACTCGCGCAGGGGTGTTCCGATGGAAATCCCGATACCTTCGCCCTGGAGGCGGTTGAGAACACGTTCGACGACCACCGGCTGGTCGGAGGTCACGAGCACGGGGGTCGTCGGCAGGTTCACGGTGTCACCCAGGCGCACGGCCCTGCGGCCGCCCGGTGCCACCTCGATCTGCCGAAGGGCCTCGTCGGCAACCGGCGTTCCGCCGCCGAGCACCGTGACCGACACCCGGGCCACATCCGGGCCCGGGTTCTGGAACACCAGGATCTCGTCGAGGTTGTCGTCGGAGCCGCCGCCGGCGAAGGCCCAGCGCCGGGCCGTGGTCTGGGTGGCCAGGGACTGGGACAGGCCATTGCGGCCGTCGACAGCGGCGTCGACGGCCCGCTCGACGACCACGCCCACCCCGTTCTCCGAACGGATGGTGGCGGCATGCGGCACACCTTTGGGGATTCGGGCCTCCTCGTTGCCGGTCACCGTGACCCTCGCCTCGGCGGGGACGGTGAGGATGAAGGGCTCGGCCTGCCCCTGATCGAGGGCCAGCGTGACGTCGACCCGGGCTTCGTCCTTGGTCGGGTTGTAGACGTGGTACCGCTGGGTGATGCCCTCGGCGACCAGCCCCTCGGGGAGGTACCAGAGGGTGCCGGTCGACGTGGCTCCGAGGGCCAGGGCGATGCCCTTCCGTGTCGCCGAGCCGTCGAAGGTCTGTAGGCGGCTCACGACCAGACGGCCGGCCCGGGCGGTGACGGTCGCCGCCACCTGCTCGCGGCGCTGCACGAACTCACCGACGTTCACCACCGCCGTCGTGCCGCCCTGCACGGACAGGCCGGTGAGGCCCTGGGGGGTCACCTGGCCCTCCTCGGTACTGAACACCAGGTCGACGAGGGCATCGTCGGGGAAGGGGTTGAACAGGAACAGTGTCTCGGCCGCGTCTTTGGTGGTGACGCCGTCGGCGAAGAACCACCGGGGCGAGGCCGTCGAGGCGCAGGGGGCGGAGGTCTCGCCCAGAGGCCCGCTGTCGACCAGCTCGACCACGGCGCCGCCCCCGTCGAGCTCCACCAGGGCGGAGGCATACTGCGCGGAGGCAACATCGGCGAGGCGCACGACCTGGCGACCGGCCGGCGCGACCTGGATCGGGACGGCCGTCGGGGCGCCCTGGTAGGGGAACACGGTCACCGACCCCTTCAGCGCCCGGTCGCCGGTGTTGGCCATGACCACGCTGCCGTCGGCTGCGCCGTCGGGGTTGGCGGTGGCGCCCGTGCAGTACCAGGCCGAGGAACCGGCGGTGGCCGCTGCGGCCATTGCGCCGGCAGGCCCGTCGACCGTCGGGGCCGATCGCGATCGCCGGTCGATGAGCCCGCCGACCAGGAGCAGGGCGAGGATGGCTACGACCGCGGGTGTCCGTCGAGCGGGGTTCACCGGGTCTCCTCGGCGGGCATGGGTTCGTCGGCCGGCATGGTCTGTTCGGCCGGCATGGTCTGTTCGGCCGGCATGGTCTGTTCGGCCGGCATGGGGTCCGGGGCCGGTTCGGTCTCTTCGGAGGGCGCGGGTCGGCTGACCGGCATGGCGTCATCGGCGGACGGTCGGGGTGGCGGGAGGGGGTCGAGGGGCGGGGGCGCCGGTGGAGGCCCGAGACGACGGCGCTGGCGGCGCAACTCGCGGATGGCGACCAGCCACAGGGCGATGCCGGCGGCGAGGAGGATGTAGCGGAACAGCGGGGTGCGGTACCGCAGTACCCCCTGGCCGGCCGCGTCGGCGCGGAAGGCGTTGGCCACTCCGAACGCGGTCGAGCGCGCCGCGCCGTCGCCCCCGACGGAGAGCTCCCATCCCGCCGACGGTGCCTCCGACACCAGCACCTGGCCGGGCGCCGGCAGGTTGCCCGAGAAGCGAACCGGTCCTCTCCCGGGCAGCACCGGCGTCCCGCCCGCCAGGTCGACACCCGCACCCAGCGTCTCCGGCAGGTCGGAGCCGACCGTGGCGGCCTGGGTGAGCTCGCGCGTCGGTCCCCAGGCCGTGTTCTCGTACACGATGGCTGCGGGATCCGAGGGCAGCAGGCGCAGGTCGAGCTGGGACTCGAGTCCCCGAGCGAGCGCCGGCGGCGGCGGCCGCTGAGGGCCCCGACGGTCGCCGGCGGCAACCTGGCGGGGCAGGACGACGTAGCGCACGGCCATGGGTGCCAGCAGCCGGCCCAGGCGCGAGGTGTCGCCGCGCTGCGCCTGCTCGATGACGTCGGCCATGGTGCGGGTTGCGTCCGAGGGCGGACCGGGCAGCAGGTCGGTCGCAACCGGGGCTCCGTCACGGGACGTGGCGTAGGCGACACCCCCGCCGATTCCCCAGCTTCCGAGGGGGAGGACCTCGGGGTCGCCGAGCCACAGCACCCGGAACGGCCCCTCGGCCTCCTTCTCGGCCATGTAGACCAACGAACGGCTCAGCTCGGGAGAAGGGAGTCCCCACTGGCCGTCGCGGGCTCCCGCCAGGATGGGCAGAGTGGCCAGCGCCATCGCCCCGGCGGCGACGAACGACGCCGCCTGGCGCCAGCCGAAGCGGTAGCCGGACAGGTCGAACTCGAAGGCGGCGGCCCCCAGGGCCACGGCTGCGGCCAGGGCGATGGCGGCCGGCGCCAGGAACACGTCGGGCGCCTGGGGGTGGATCGGCAACCATCCCCGTCCACCGGCCCAGGCGGCGCCGATGCTGACCAGGGCCACGGCCCAACACCGCACCGCCCACGACAGGCGCCACCCCCGGGCCAGCACCAGGGGCAGCATGGCCGCCACCAGGAACGCCCACCCGAGCACGCCGGCGCCGATGGGGCCCACCTGGAAGCGGAGGAGGGCACCGAAGCCGTAGGCCCGGCTGGCGGGTGGGGCCGGGCCCACCATCGAGGCCCAACCGCCGCTCAGCTGGTCGAGCGACCAGGGGAGGAGCAGGAGGATGGCACAGACGAGGGCGAGGGCCGTCGCCGCCAGGGCACGCGCCGCCTCCCGTGCCTCGCCGGCGACCATCGAGCCGGCCAGCAGGCCGATGGCCATGAGCAGGACGGCCAGGCCGATGGCGGGCACGAAGGCGCCGAGGGCGGCGAGAGCCAGGGTGAACCCGAGGAGCTCGACGCGCCGGCGGGCGGGGCTGTCGTCGCCGGAGGCGAACGGGGCCATGCCGGCGAGCCGTCCGAGGCGGCGGAACAGGAACGGGGCGGCGGCGTAGGCGATGAGACCGTCCCATCGGCCGCGGGCGAGGGAGTCATAGGACAGGGGCACGGCCAGGTAGGCGACGACCAGGACGATGCGGCCCAGGCTCGAGCGCAGCGCGGTGCCGAGGCGCCACGCCCCGACGGCCGCAACCGGCCAGTCGGCCAGGATCAGAAGCTTCTGCAGGAGGGCCACGTGGCCGAAGAGGGCGACGCCGCCGAGGCCGAGCGCGCCGAACATCGGTGGCGATGAGGCCGCCGCCCCCATGCCCGTGTCGCGCCAGCCGTGCACGTAGTGGCTGATGAGGGTGGACGCCCCGGGAAAGGGCGCGAACTGTCCGACGAGGGGGATGCGGCCGCCGAACAGGTGCCGCGTGCCTACGAGAACCGCCAGGACCATCAGGACCAGCAGGGCGGTGGCAGCCTGGGCGGGCCGGTTCCCCACCCGCTCCACCAGCTGGTGGCCGGCGTCGATGAGGGCCCGGGCCCGCTCTTCGGGGTCGAGACGGCGACGCAGGTAGGCGCTCATCCGGACACTGCTGCGGACCTGCAGGCGGCGGACCTCGCTGTCGGGCACCGACCGGCTGACGCGGATGGCCTTTCGTTGCTGCCGGAGGTGGCCGAGGTGGCCGAGGTTCCACGGCCAGGCCGCGACCAGCGCCCGAGCCTCGGCCCAACGCCGGTTGAACACGGCGATGACGGCTTCGACCACGGTGACCACGGCCGCCTGGGGCAGGACGCGGATGAGGTGGAGCAACGAGTAGCTCTTCAGCATGGTGCGCAGGTGGTTGCGGGCCAGGAAGCGGACGTGCTCGGGGTAGTGCCCCGGCGCCTCGTTGCCACCCTCGCGGTGACGGACCACTGCGGCGGGGGCGACGATCACCCGGGCGCCGGCCACCTGAGCGCGCCAGCAGAGGTCGACGTCGGCGCCGTGGTCGGCCATCGACGGGTCGAACCCGCCGAGGGCGAAGAACAGGTCGCTGCGGGCGAGCAGGCAGGCGCTGGGCACGGCGAACACGTCGCGGACCGAGTCGTGCTGCTCCTGGTCGAGCTCCCCCCGGTCGACGAGAGAGCGGGTGGCCGCCGTCTTGTCGACGTTGAGCCCCACGTCGAGGAGCCGGGTGGGGTCGTCCCAGTCGACCAGCTTGGGACCCACGATGCCGGCGTTCGACCGCAGCGCCTCCTCCACCAGGAGGCGCACGGCGTCGGGTTCCAGTGCCACGTCGTCGTGGCAGAAGATGAGGAAGGCCGAGCCCTGGATGGTCTCCAGGCAGTCGTTGGCCAGGGCGGCGAAGCCCGACCGTCGGGTCGGGCGGCGGATGTAGGCGTCGGGGAGTACCGAAGCCACTCGGGGCAGGGGATCGGGCGTCGGACCGGATGCAGGGCTGACAGTGCGGCCACCATCGACCACGAGCACAGACAGATTCGGATAGTCCTGGGCGCCCAGAGCGGCCAGGACCTCCTCGAACCAGTCTCCCTGCTCCAGTCCCACGACCACCGCGACCACGGGCGGTGCGGAGGGCTGGGAATCCATTCTCGGGTCCGAGGCTAGCCAGCCACGGCCAGGCGACGGCGCATCCCCCGGAATCCGTGGTTTGCTGGGGAGAGGAGAAACGGACACCGTCGGACGACCGTGGAGTGATCGACATGGGTGATCATCTGGGTGATCGTGGTGGCGATCAGGTGAGCGAGAGGCTGAGGGAAGCGGCGTACGCCGCCGTCGGGCTCGGCGTGCTCGGGGTGCAGCGGCTTCAGGTTCGGCGCCGGGACATCGCCAAGTTGGTCGAGCCCCAGGTGCGCGACGTCGCCAAGCGGGTCGAGCCTCAGGTCCGCGATGTCGCCGAGCGGATGGAGCCTCAGGTTCGGGACGTCGCCGTTCAACTCCAGCGCCTGGCCACGGCCACCGATCAGGCGGTTGATCCCGTGCTCGACCGCCTGGAGGAGCGCCTCTCCGACACCACGCGCGATCTGGTCCGGTCGGCCCGCACCGCGGCGGTCGACGCACGCGACACCGTGCTGAAGAGGGTCGCCTCCGGCTCCGGTCCCCCCGACTGACGCCCGGCGCCGAGACCCCGCACGGCCAGGGTTAGGCTCCCGCCGTGCGGACACTGGTCGTATTGCCGACCTACAACGAGGCGGAGAACATCTCGACGGTGCTCCGCCGCTTGCGGGCGGCGGCGCCGGACGCCGACGTGCTGGTGGTGGACGATTCCAGCCCTGACGGCACGGGTGACCTGGCCAAGGCGGTGGCCGACGAGTTGGGCCGGGTCGATGTGCTCGTGCGGCCGACCAAGGCGGGCTTGGGCAACGCCTACCGCACCGGTTTCACCGAGGGCATCTCCCGCGGCTACGAGGTGCTGGTGGAGATGGACAGCGACCTGTCCCACGATCCCGCGGCCCTGCCGTCACTGCTGACCGCGGTCGACGAGGGCGCCGATCTCGCCGTCGGGTCTCGCTACGTGCCGGGAGGCACGATCCCCAACTGGCCGCTGCACCGGCGGGCGTTGTCGCGCTACGGCAACCGGTACGCGGCCCGGGCGCTGGGCCTCGACGTCACCGATTCCACGTCGGGCTTCCGTGCCTACCGCAGTGCGCTCGTGTCCCGCATCGACCTCGACGGGATCCGGGCCGACGGCTACGGGTTCCAGATCGAGATGGTGTACCGCATCGCCGCGCTCGGCGGGCACATCGTCGAGCGCCCCATCGAGTTCGTCGACCGCGAGCGGGGCGTGTCGAAGATGTCGCCCTGGGTGGTGGTCGAGGCCCTCTTCCTGGTGACGTGGTGGGGGATCCGCGACCGGGTGCGGCGCGGCCTGCGCGGCTGACGACGAGCGGCCGCTGGCGTTCAGTACGCTGCCGGCGACGAACGCCGAGATTCGGAGAGAGCATTGGCACAGACAGGCGGAGGCATCGCCTACGACGACCGTGGTAGCGGTGAGTCCGCGTTGCTGTTCCTGCCCGGGTGGTGTGCCGGTCGGAGCGCGTTCGACGACCTCACCGCGCGGATGGCCGATCGCCATCGCACCCTGGCGATGGACTGGCGCGGGCACGGAGGCTCGGCGGCGGCCGGCGACGATTTCGGCACGCCGGAGCTCGTCGAGGACGCTCTCGCGGTCATCGATGCCAGCGGCGCCACGACCATCGTTCCCGTGGCGACGGCCCACGCAGGATGGGTGGCCATCGAGCTCCGCCGCCGGCTGGGCGAGCGGATCCGAAAGATCGTCCTGGTGGACTGGATCGTCACCGAAGCACCGCCGCCCTTCCTGGCCGGGCTGCAGGCGATGACCGATCCTGCGCAGGCGTTCGCGATACGCGACCAGCTCTTCGCCATGTGGACGAGCGGCGTCGAAAATTCCGACGTACATCGCTTCGTGCACGAGGACATGGGCGCCTACCCGGCGGAGATGTGGGCGCGGGCCGGGCGCGAGATCGGAGCGGCCTACGCCCGCGAGGGCAGCCCCCTGCGCGCTCTCGCCGCCCTCGCGCCGCCCGTCCCGGTGCTCCACGCCTACGCCCAGCCCGACGATCCGGCGTACCTCGAGGCCCAGCGTACGTTCGCGGCGGCGCACCCGTGGTTCTCGGTGCACAAGCTCGACGCCCGCTCGCATTTCCCCACGATCGAGGTGCCGGATCAGATGGCGGCCGTCGTCGAGGAGTTCGTGGTCAGGTCGGCCTGAGCGCCAGCATGAACGACCTCGTGGTCAGCGCCCACGACGGACTCGAGCTTGCCGTCCGCGACCATGGAGGCGAGGGACCTGACGTCGTGTTCATCCACGGTGTGCAGCGCACGCTCGAGGACTGGGCCCCCGTACTGCGTCGGTTGTCCGGGGTGCGTGCCGTGGCGATGGATCTGCGCTTCCACGGACGGTCGGGCGTCCCCGAGCAGGCGTCGTGGAACGACTTCGTGAGCGACATCGACGCGGTGGTCGACCGACTCGACCTGTCGGATCCGTTCGTGGTCGGTCACTCGTTCGCCGGCATGCTCGCCATGGGGTACGCCCTCAGGCATCCGGACTGTCCGGGAGTCATGAACATCGACGGCTTCGATTTCCGTCAGCGGGAACTCTTCGACGAGCTCGAGGCGAGTGTCGTCGACGCGTTCCTCGAGGACTTCCGGGCGAGCGCGAGTCTCGTCCCGTCCGATGCCGGCGACGACGCATGGCTCGAGGAGCAGCAGGCGTCGATCCGGCAGTTGGACCGGATGTGGATGATCCCGGACGACGTTGCGTCGGCGACGCTCGAGCGGGTGTTCATCCGGACCCCGGACGGCTGGGAGCGGCGGCCGCCCAACCCGAACCGCTTCTTCGACGTCATGGACGGTGCCGCCGGAATGGCCGATCCGCTTGCCACGCTGCGACAGATCAGCGGGCCCGTGGTGTTCGTCGTGTGCCGTCCACCGGGGGAAGCGGGCATGTTCGCGACTGCGCGCGCCGGCCTCGAGCGTCACGTGGCGGTGATCGCCGCCGAGCACCCCAACGTCCGCCTGGAGACGATCGTCGCAACGCACGGCGTGATCTTCGAGCGGCCGGGCGACATCGCCGCCATGATCAGCGGACTCGTCGCCAGCTGATACCCGTTGATCGAATCACTCTCGGTCGAGGGCCGGGCTGTGCCCCGCGGGACATTCGATCAGAGCGGGGCAGGAAGTCAGCGCTTGCCCAGGAGCTGGGCGAGGAGGGCGGCGAGGGACGACTGGGAGGTAGTCGCCGAGGGCATGGGCGCGAACGTGGTGGCAGGCGGGGGCGTCGACGCCGTCGGTTGCGGGGCTGCCGCCGTCGGTTGCGGGGCCGCCGCCGTCGGTTGCGGGGCCGCCGCCGTCGGTTGCGGTGCCGCCGCCGTCGCCTGAGCCGACGCCGCCGTCGTCTGAGGCACTGCTTCGGCCTGTCCCCCGGCCATGACGAACACGGGTGTGCCCATCGACACGTGCTCGGGGAACCACTCCGCGGCGTTCAGCGGGATCCGCACGCACCCGTGGGAGGCCGGCTCCGCCGGCACCGACGTCGCTCCGTGGATGGCGATGCCGCCGTTGAAGTACTGGGGGTTGTAGAGGGCGCCCAACGGCCCGGAATCCCAACCCTGGACCTCGCGGTAGATCTCGAACTGGCCCTCGGGCGTGACGGCGTTGCGGCACGATCCTCCGGAGCAGAATTCCTCTCCCGAACCGGTGGAGACCGGCAGCGTCTTCAAGAGCGTCCCGTTCTCGTAGAGGAACAGCACCTGGCGACCGAGATCGACCTCCACCCGGTTCGCCCCCCCGTCGGGCACGAGAGCCGCCGGCTCGGTGGTGGACGCGGCAACGGCCGACCGCAGTTCGCCGGATGCTTCACCGGTGCGGGCCATTCCGTGCACCCGTTGGAAGGCGCTGATGGCGTAGGCGGTGTCGTCGTCGAACGAACCGTCTACCGGGCCGGGGTCATAGGACAGGTCGGCCAGCTGTTGCTCGAGCGCCAGATCGGGAGAGGTGTCCGCCGATGCGGTCACCTGTTGCCCCACGGTCAACGCGGTGATGGCGACAGCGACGGCGCCGGCGAACTTGGGAACCAGGGAACGTGTTCTCATCCCGAAAGCTTTCCCTCATGCCGGGACAGCCACACCGGACGCGGTCGAGCCTCCCGCCCCGAACCACGTGGCGAGCGCCTGAGGCAGCGCCGGGTCCGTGAGCTCTCCTGCCCAGGCGACATGGCCGTCGGGTCGGATCACCACGGCCGGGGGCGCAGCGACCTCGCCGAGCACCGGGAGCTCCCACCCACCGTCGTGGTGGGCGTCGACCAACCGGACTCGGTCCGCCCAGGGAGAGATGTCGAAGCCGCCGGGTTCACCGAGGTTGAGGAGCACGGGCCGGGCGTCGTGGAGCAGCGTGAACACACGGGTGGGACCGTCGGCCGTCTGCAGGTCGAGGTCGGGCATGCGCCGCCCGAGCAGCGGGTGTCCCTCTCCGAGGTCGTAGTGGATGTCGAGAGCGGTGAGCATCCCGGCGATGCGCCGGCGCGGCTCGTCCATGCCCAGCAGCTCCGACATGGTGTCGCGGAGAGCCTGGTGACGGTCGCCGGGGGTGCTGAGGGCGACCTGCGCCATGGTGTTGTGCAGCACCCGGGCACCGACCGGATGCCGTTCGGCGTGGTAGGTGTCCAGCAGGCTCTCGGGTGACGTCCCGTTGACCACCTGGGCCAGCTTCCATCCCAGGTTCACGGCATCCTGCACGCCGGTGTTGAGGCCCTGGCCACCGTGGGGGGGATGCACGTGAGCGGCGTCCCCCGCCAGCAGGACACGGCCGCGGCGATAGGACGCCGCCTGCCGCGACATGTCGGTGAACCGGGAGATCCAAATGGTGCGGCGAAGCCCGTAGTCCGTCCCGTACACGGCGACCAGTGCCTCGCTGAGCTCACCCATACTCGGCTCGCCGGCGTGCCCGAGGTGTCGTTCCCTGAGGACGACTCCGAACGGCCCTCCGCCCCCTTCCCGGTTGACGGGTCCGATGCCTCCACCCTCGGGGCGCATGCCGATCTCCGGCTCCTCGTCCATCTCGACCTGGGCGATCATCCAGCTGGTCGAGGGATCCAGCCCGGCGAAGTCGATCCCGGCTGCCTTGCGGATCAGGCTGCGTCCTCCGTCGCAACCGACGAGATACTCCCCTCGGATCGACGTGTCCCCGGACACCTCGACATCGACTCCGGTGTCGTCTTGCGCGAAGCCCACCACCTCGCAGCCACGGAGGATCGGAACCCCGAGCTCACCGACCCAGTCGGCGAGGATGGGCTCGAACTTGCTCTGCCACAGTGCAAGCACGTAGTTGTGGCGGGTGGGGAAGTCGCTGATGTCCAAGGGGATCCCGGCGTACCCGTGAGCCGGGACGACGAATCCCGCCGAGATGAACCGCTCGGCGACGCCACGCTGATCGAGCACCTCGATGGTGCGGGAGAGCAGACCCCCGGCTCGCGATCCGTCGACGTCCTGATTGGCGCGTCGTTCGACGACGACGACGTCGATCCCCGCCAACGCCAGCTCTCCCGCCAACATCAGTCCGGTCGGGCCGCCTCCTGCGATCACCACCGCATGTTCGGTCATCGCCAACTCCTGGGTTCATGGGTTCTGGCCGTGATCGGCGCAGCGAACGGGTCATGGTCAGCACGTTTGGGTCGCTTGCCGCAAGCCCCCTCGCTCGCGCTATGGTTTTGATGGCGGCGAGGTAACGCTCGATGATGCGGGCGGCGGGAGCAGTTGGTCGGCGAGCGTCTCGATGAGCCACGTCTCGTACCGCTCGGGTGGCCAACCTCGGTCGACCACGAGTAGCCGGTAGACCTCGGGAGACATGAGGGCGTGGATGATGTCGCCGGCATCGCGCTCGCGCAGTTTGGACCGCAACGCCTTGGAGCGAGCCAACGAACGCGCCAGACCACCTTGGCCTTGTTGGCGCTGGTGGGTCACCTCGTCGAGCAGCGCGGCGGCGTCGGGGTCAGATGCCGCGGCACTGACGAGGATGCGGTAGATCGCCGCCGTCCTCGAGTTCACCTGGGCGGCAATGGCGACGAAGCCCGCCACTTTGCTCCGCGGGTCGGGAGCGGCGAGGAACGATAGGACGGGCGGGCGATCGGCCAGCGGAACGGCCTCGTCGTCACCGGCGATGGACACATCGAGGAGGGCCTTGAGGATGCCGTGCTTGGACGAGAACAGCCGGTACACGGTGGCCGGCGGCACATCCGACAGGGCGCTGATCGCCTCGATCGTCGTCGCCCCGTAGCCGCGTTCGAGGAACAGCGTCCGGGCGGCGTCGATGACCGCGGCCCGAGCCAGACGGGTCCTCGCCTGCGTTGGCACAACATGAGACTAGTACTCTCAGTTTGAGAGTGCTACTATCAGTTGTGCCACTCGAACACCGAACTCAGGAGCGACCATGACCAACTCGTCAACCCTCGGGATCAAGACCATCCTGCACCCCGTCACCGATCTGGCGGCGGCCAAGACGGTGTACACCGCCCTGCTCGGCGTGCCACCGCAGACCGACGGGCCCTACTACGTCGGCTTCGACGTCGAGGGCCAGCACATCGGACTGGTGCCCGGCGGTGGGCCGCAGGCCATGACCTCGCCGGTGGCCTTCTGGCATGTGCCGGACATCCAAGCGACACTCGCCGCCGTCACCGCCGCGGGCGCAACCGTCAAGGAGCCGGCGCACGACGTCGGCGGCGGTCGCCTCGTCGCCACCGTCACCGACCACGACCAGAACGTCCTCGGGCTGCTGCAGGATCGATGACGGTCGTCGAGGTTGTTCTTGTGTACGAAACGCGGGCACAACCCCCGCGTTTCGTACACGAGAAGCGCTGCCGGCTATATCACCGATCGGTACACGGCGGCGTGCGCCTCGGCTGACGCCGCCCACGTGTAGCGGGCGGCGACGTCGCTTCCGAGGGTTCGCCGCCGTTCCACCTCGGGCCCCCCGGCCACCGTCGCCTCCAGGGCCTCGGCCAGGGCGTCGACGTCGCCCGGCGGCACCAGCACGGCGGCGCCCCCGGTCACCTCGGCCATGGCCGAGCCGGTGGTGGTCACGAGGGGGGCGCCGCAGGCCAGGGCCTCCAGGGCGGGAAGCCCGAACCCCTCCTCCAGCGACGGGTAGCCGACGGCGGCCGCCCCCCGCAGCAGGGCGGCCTTCTCCTCCTCCGAGACATAGCCGGCCATGTGCACCCGATCACCGTGCGCCGCCACTTCGACGGCGGCTTCGATCGCCTCCACGCCCCAGCCCCGGCCACCGGCCAGGACAAGATTGAGATCGGGTCGGGCACCGGCCACCCGGTCGAACGCCCGGATCAGGGTGGGGACGTCCTTGCGGGGCTCGAGCGTGCCCACGAAGGCCACGTAGGGCAGAACCGCACCGACGCGCCGCAGGTGGGCGCCGTCGAGGGCAGCGCCCTCGAGGTCGTCGGGGGCGAGGGGATGGAAGCGGGCGTGGTCCACCCCGTGGTGGATCACGTGCACGGGTGCCTGCGGGGCGAGGAGGGCCTGGAGACGCTCGGCCGTGCTCGCGCTCACGGCCACGATGGCGTCGGCCCGGGCGGCGGCCACACGCATGGCCCGGCGGAAGAACGCCACTTTGGCGGGCTCGTGCCAGGAGGGGTGCTCGATGAGGGAGAGGTCGTGGATGGTGACGACCCGAGGCAGCGACGCCCGTTCCGGCATCGTGTAGTGCGGTCCGTGATGCACGTCGACGGGGAGACGGGCGAGGATGTCGGGCAGGCGGACCTGCTCCCAGACCAGGCGCAGCGGCCGTCGCGCCGGAGCCCGGCCCAGGGCCAGGTTGTCGCCGGGGCCGGAACGCCACCGAGCCTCGTCGCCCCGGCGGCACAGGACGGTGAGGACCACGTCGGGACGCAGGCCGAGGGCGGCGGCCAGGTCGAGGACGTAGCGGCCGGCACCGGCCGGTCGGGCCGGCACGGCGGTGGCGTCGAGACAGACCCTTACGGGCGACACCTCATTCACCGAGGGACTTCCAGAGATCGACATGCGTGCGGGCGGTTGACTCCCAGGTGAGGGCGGCGGCCCGTCGGAGCCCGGCGGAGGTGAGGTCGGAGCGCGCCGCGTCGTCTGTGGCCACCTCGACCAGGGCGGCGGCGATGGCGTCGACGTCGAGGGGATCCACCTCGAGGGCGGCTCCGCCGGTGCTGGGCATGGGGCTCGCCACCACCGGCGTCCCGGCGGCCATGGCCTCGACCGCGGGCAGTCCCCACCCCTCCATCAGCGGGACATAGGCCGCAGCCCGGGCTCGCCGGTACAACCCGGCCAGGGCGCCGGCACCGACCCATCCGGCCATCACCACGCCGTCCCGTCCGTCCGAGAGTTCCGGGTCGCCCCATCCCGAGGGCCCGACCACCACCAACGGCCACGGCTCGGGGAGCCGGGGCCGTGCCGCGTGGTAGGCGGCCACCAGCCGGGGGACGTTCTTCCGGGGTTCCAGCGTGCCCACGCTCAACAGGTAGGGACCGGTCACGCCGAGGTTGGCGAGCACGGACGCGGCGGCCTCGTCGTCGGGCTCGGGCAGGTGGTCGCAGCCGTACTCCACCACGTGCACCCGGCGGGCGCCCGCCCCCGCCGCCACCAGGGCGTCGGCCGTGACCGGTGAGCAGGTGACGAAGAGCGAGGCGCGGGCGAGGGCGCGGCCCAGCGCCGCCTCGTGCCACCGGCGGCCCCGGGGCGGGAAGGCGTCGGGGAACTCGCGCCAGGCCAGGTCGTGGACCGCCACCGCCAGCGGCGTCCGGCGCCGAGGCGGTACCGCCAGCGACGGGGCGTGCACCACGTCGGCCTCTCCGGCGTAGGCGGACCACCCCTCGTCCCAGGCCTTGACCAGAGCCGCCGACGGGAGGGGCGAGACCACCGTGGGCAGGCCCAGTCCGGCGACGGGGTCGTCGCGACGCGCCGGCAACCGGCTGGCCCACAGGGCGAGGTCGGGCCCAGCGGAACCCATGTCGCCGAGCCCCTTCACCAGGCCACGCACGTAGGTCCCGATCCCGCCGGGCACCGTCCGGCGCAACTGCTCGGCGACCAGGACGACCTTCACGGGTGGGCGCCGAAGTGCTCGAGGAGCAGCCGAGCGGTCGTGTCCGCCGCCTCCTCGGGGATCCAGTGGCTCACGCCCTCGAGGATCTCGTAGCGATAGGGCCCCCGGACATACCGGTGGGTGAGGTCGGCGGCCCGGCGGCCGAGGGCGAAGTCGCCGGTGCCGTAGACGTACATCGTCGGGACGGACACGGTGTCGAAGCCTCTCGGACGGATGAAGGGGATGGCCCGGTACCAGTTGATCGCCGGGCCGGCGGCGCCCGACCGCAAGAAGCCCAGGTACTCCTCGGCCCGGCCGGGCGACAGGCCCGACCTCTCGAGGGCACGGGTGAACACCCTGCCACCCGCGGTGCTGGTCATCGACATCTCCGGCAACCAGGGCAGCTGGAAGAAGGCGATGTACGAGGAGCGCAGGGCCTGCGAGCTCGACAGCATGGCGCCGAGCAGGGCCCGGGGATGGGGCGTCGCCAACGACGTCAGGGTGCGTACCCGCTCGGGATACCACGCGGCGGCCGCCCAGGCGACGGCGCCACCCCAGTCGTGGCCGACCAGGTGGAATCGTTCGGCGCCGGCACGGTCGCCCAGGGCCATGACGTCACCGACGACGCGGTCGAGGGCGTAGCTGGTGCGGCCGCCCGGTCGGGCGCGGGGCGAGTACCCGCGTTGGTCGGGCGCCAGCACCCGGTAGCCGGCGTCGGCCAACGCCGGCGTCACCGCGGCCCAAGACGTCCTGGATGCCGGATAGCCGTGCAGAAGGATGACGACGTCGCCGCTGCCCGTGTCGTCGACGTCGAAGCTGAGCCCGTCGTGCTCGAAGGTCTGCAGCGGGCCCATTCGTGCAGAGCGTAGAGCGGCGACGGTCACCTTCTGGGTATGGAACTGACGTAGCGGATCACGCCTCGCTACCGTTCATCACCGCCGCAGGCGGCCCTGTACAGCCGCTGGAGGAACTCGATGAGCGTGACACCGGCGATGACGAGGACGAGGCCGACCGCCGAGCTCCAGGAGGCATCACGTGAGAAGTCCTTCAACGTGGACACCCCCGTCTTGAGCACGAGAAGCCCGAGAAGTCCGATGGCGATGAGGTAGAAGAGCCGGGTGGCTTGGCGGGCGTCCAACTTCGGGGTCGAGCTGAACATGTCGTTCCTTTCTCGTGAGTCGCTGAACTAGATAGTACGGTCGTGCTAACTGAATAATGCGCACGACCGTGCTATCTTGTCAAGGTGAATCCTCGGGAGGAGGACGCCGCGGCGGGCCGTCGACGGCGGAGCGACGGTCGGCGCACGCATGCCGCCATCCTGGAGGTGGCCACGCGCATCGCATCGGTCGAGGGCATCTACGGGCTGAGCATCGGGCGACTGGCCGACGCCCTCGATGTCAGCAAGAGCGGCCTGTGGGCGCACTTCGGCTCGAAGGAGCAACTGCAGCTGGAGACCGTCGAGGCGGCACAGTCGGTCTTCGACGACGAAGTGATGCGTCCTGCGCTCGAGGCTCCGGACGGGCTGAAGAGGCTGGAAGCGCTCTGCGCCGCGTACCTTTCCTACGTCGAGCGCCGGGTGTTCCCGGGCGGGTGCTTCTTCGCGTCACTGCTTGCGGAGATGGACGGACGCGCCGGGGCCATGCACGACGCGGTGGTCGCCGGCGAGCGAAGGTGGGTGGAGAATCTGGCCCAGCTCGCTCGCGTCGCTCAGGAGCACGGCGAGATCGCTGCCGACATCGACGTGCACCAATTGGCCTTCGAGCTGCATGCCGGCCTCGAGCTCGCCAACTACCACTTCGTTCTCTTCGACGATGCCGGCGAGGTCGACCGAGGCCGCCGGGCGGTCGCCGCGACCCTGGAGCGCGCCCGCCGGGCAAACCCGAGGGCCTGACCCCAATCAGGCGTCGAGCGCCCGGCGGATCGCTGTGTCGACCTCCCGGATCCTTTCGGGGTCGGTGAGCTTCTCGCCGGACTCGTCGACCACGTAGAACCCGTCGACGGCCTGATGGCCGACGGTGCTCACCGTGGCGTGGCGGATGTCGAGGTGGAGCTCGGCCAGCGCCGCGGTGATGCGGTACAGGAGCCCGATCGTGTCGGGGGCCCGAACCTCGACCACCGTGGCCTGCTCGGACAGGTCGTTGTCGAACACCACGCCCGTCTCCGCCGGGGTTGCCGCCTGGGGGCCCCGGCGGCGGCCATAGGTCAGGGCCCGCTCGCCGAGCCGGGCCTCCACTGACAGCTCCCCGGCCAGGGCCCGCCTGAGGTCGTGTTCGACGCGGGCCCAGTCGGGGGGGCGGGAGAAGATCGACTCCACCCGGAAGGAGTCGACGACCATCCCGTCCCTGCCGGCTCCGGCGGTGGCGGTCACGACGTCGAGGCCGTTGACGCTCAGCACGCCGGCGATGGTGCTGAGCACGCCCGGGTGGTCGGGGGCCACCACCTCCACGCTGTCCTTCTCGCCCCGCACGAGCGGCTCCCCGCCCGCCTGGCCGAGGAGGCGATGGTGGTGCTCGGGCCCCGTGGGGGAGTGGGGTTCGCCGGCGAGCGTGCGCCGGACCCGCTCCACCAGGTCGGCCAGCAGGGTCTGGCGCCATGGCGTCCACGCCGAGTCGCCCGTGGCCCGGGAATCGGCCTCGGTGAGCGCAGCCAGCAGCTCGAGGGTCGACACGTCGACGACCTGGGTGACGACGGAATCGATCGTCCCCGGATCGTCGAGGTCGCGGCGTGACGCGATGTCGGGAAGGAGGAGATGGAGCCGGACGAGGCGCTGGAGGATCTCCACATCCTCGGGCGGGAAGCCCACCCGGGCGCCGATGACCCCGGCCAGGTCCGCCCCCACCTCGGAGTGGTCGCCGGGGTAGCCCTTTCCGATGTCGTGGAGGAGGGCACCCACCAGCAGGAGGTCGGGCCGCTCGACGCGCGTCACGAGTCCGGCGGCGTTTCGGGTGGTCTCGACGAGGTGCCGGTCGACGGTGTAGCGGTGATAGGCGTTGCGCTGGGGCCGGCTGCGCACGGGCTCCCACTCGGGGATCAGCCTGGTCCACACGCCGTAGTGGTCGAGGGCCTCGAACAACTCGACGAGGGACTGCTCGCTGGCGAGCAGGTCGAGGAAGCAGCGGCGGGCCTCGACCGGCCACGGGTCGGGGAGCGACGGCACGCCTTCCAGGAAGGCCAGCGCGTCGTGGCTGATGCGCGCGTGGTGCCTGGCCGCCTCGGCTGCGGCGCGCAGGGTGAGGCCGTCGTCGGCATCCTCGACGGGCTGGACGACGCGGACCTCCTCGGAGCGCAGCACCAGGCCGGGGCCCAGAGGGCGGTCGCGCCCGGCCCGGGGCCCGCGCGGGCCCTCCAGCCATCCCACGACCCGCCGCCAGGCGTCGTCGCCCAGCCACGCCAGCCGGCGCGCCCCGTCGGCGATGGCGGCCATGAGGGCGTCGGCGTCGGGGTAGTCGAGGGCGGTGGCCACGTCGTCCTGGGCCTGCAGCACCCGGGCGGAACAGAGGAGGTCGGCGACACCGTCGGCGCCGAGGTCGGATCGCACCGCGAACGGGGCGGCAACCGCCGCCGCCCGCAGGGCGGTGATGTCGCGGAGGCCGCCCTTGGCCTCCTTGAGGTCGGGTTCCAGGAGAAAGGCGAGGTCGCCGAAGGACTCGTGGCGCTCCCAGGTCGACCGGCCCAGCTCGCCCAACCACCGCCGCCCGTGCTCCTGCCACTGCGCGGTGGCTTTCGCCCGCAGGTCGTGGGCGGGGCCGACGGGACCGGCCACCGGCCGGGCGTCGAGGAGGCCCATGGCGACCTTGAGCTCGGACCGGGCCAGGCGCAGCGTGTCGCGCATCGTGCGGGCGCTGTGGTCGAGGCGCACCCCCGAGTCCCAGATCGGGTACCAGATGCTGGCGGCCAGCTTGGCCACGTCGCGCCGTCCGTCGTGCAGCAGCAGGATGTCGAGGTCGCTGTGGGGGCACAGCCCGCCCCGGCCGTAGCCGCCCAGGGCGACGAGGGTGACTCCCGGCTCGTCCCCCAGCAGTTCGCGCACCCACTCGTCGGCGAGTGCCGAGTAGGCCCGGGCGAAGTCGGGCCCCCGGAGGTCGTGGTCGGCGAGCAGGGCGGCCCGCCGCTCCTTGAACTCCTTGGCGTTCATCGTCGATCCGTCATCCGGCGAGGCTGTGGTAGATGCGCAGGGCGCTGTCGGCGGCGGTGTCCCAGGAGAAGCAGGCGGCGCGGGCCCGGCCCGCCGTCATCAGGCGGGCGCGCAGGGCTTCGTCGGTGGCGACCCGTTGCATGGCGTCGGCGAAGGCCTCGGCGTCGCCGGGGTCCACCAGCACGGCGGCGTCGCCGGCGATCTCGGGGGTCGCCCCTGCGCGTGCCGCCACCACGGGAAGCCCCGATTCCATGGCCTCGATGATCGGCATCCCGAAGCCTTCGTACAGCGACGGGAACACCAGCAGGCGCGCCCCGGACAGGAGCGCGGCGATCCGGGCGTCGTCGACGTAGCCAGTGCTCACGACCTCGGCCGGCCCCAGCCCGCGCCGGCGCAGGTTGGCGTCCAGGTCGAATCGGGGACTGGGGCCGCCGGCCAGCACCAGCCGGAGGTTGGTGCCCCGTTCGCGCAGGATGCGCATGGCATCGAGAGCGAGGGCGACGTTCTTCCTCGGTTCGAGGGTGCCGACCATGAGGGCGTACTCCGGGCCGGGAGGCAGTCCGGTTTCGGACGGTGTGACGTCCCGGCGGTGGCTGCCGTTGGGGATGACGACGATCCGGTCGGCGACCTCGGGCAGCCAGGTGGCCAGCTCCTGGCGCGTGAACTGCGAGACGGCGATGACGACCGACGCCCGGCGGAGCACGCCGGGAAGGACGCGGGACATGTGGCGGGTGGCCGGCGACACCGACCCGGGGTCGTGGACGAAGCCGACATCGTGCACGGTGACGACGGTCGGCACCTTCGACGACGGGGGGCAGACGTAGTTGGTGGCGTGGAAGACGTCACAGCGCAGCAGCCACTCGAGGGGGGGGAACGGCACCCGGTCCCACATGGCCCACAGGGGCCGCGCCGGGGCGACGCGGCGGATGACGCTGACGTTGGGACGGTGCGGCGGGCCGAGGTGCAGCGTCCGTGCCGTGCGCCACGAGATGGGCAGTACGAGGATGTCGTCGTCGGGCGCCTTGCGGGCCACGGCGTCGATCAGCTCGTGGGTGTACCAACCCACACCCGTCCGGGGTCCGAGCAGGGGGGTGCCGTCGAAGCCGATGCGGTTCAGGTCAGTCCTGGTGGCGGCGTCTCGGGCGCCAGCGGCGACCGGCGTCGTCGTCGGCGGGGGCCAGCGAGGAGTCCCCGTTCGCCGCAGGATCGGGTTCCTCCTCGTCGAGGGCGGGCGACGGGTCGACCGGCGGCGGTTGATCGTCGGGGGTGGGACCCTTCACGGTCTCCGACGGCC
>CAYTTL010000003.1:0-36829 GCA_964440725.1 uncultured Acidimicrobiales bacterium
GAGCTGGTCCCGGAGCTGGCCCCCGAGCTGGCCCCGGAGCTGGTCCCAGAGCTGGCCCCCGAGCTGGTCCCGGAGCTGGCCCCGGAGCTGGTCCCGGAGCTGGTCCCGGAGCTGGTCCCCGAGCTGGCCCCAGAGCTGGCCCCCGAGCTGGTCCCGGAGCTGGCCCCCGAGCTGGTCCCGGAGCTGGTCCCGGAGCTGGCCCCCGAGCTGGCCCCGGAGCTGGTCCCAGAGCTGGCCCCCGAGCTGGTCCCCCGAAGGGGGGACGTTCTTGGCTCGGGGGCCAGCTCCCGTCGGCAGTTGGCTGACAAGCCAACTGCCCAGGCAGCCGGCCCACGGGCTGTCGAGCCACACGATCACCGGCGCTGGCAACCCGATCGCCGCGTAGGCCTCGGTCACGCCGGCGGCGGCGACCGCGCGATCGGCGGGGCCGGTGGCCAGGCCGGCGCTCAACCACTGCTGGCGGGCGTCGACGAGGCGCGCGAGCTCGCCGTCGTCGAGAGGTGAGGTTCGCATGGGCTCGGGAAGGGCGGGGGAAGGGTCAGTCGGCCACGAGGCGGGACTCGTCGGCCTGCTGGCGCTGGCGGCCCAGGGTGTAGGAGCCGGAGCCGATGCCCGAGGCGCCGTGCTCGGGGTGCAGCAGGTAGGCCACCGCCCCCTCGCTGACCTGGATGTAGCCGAGGACGGTACCGGTGGGCCCGCCCGCGACGGGGGCCCAGGACACGTCGCCCTCGGCGACGAGCAGGTGGGTGTTGCCGCCGACCTCGCCCCGTACCACGCCCACGCCGGCGGGCGGAACCTTGGTACCCGGCTTGCGGGGACCCTGGATGGGAACGACGATCACGTCGCCCTGCACCTGGGTCTGGCCCGAGACGACAGGCACCTCGGCCTGGGCCTCGAGGTGGGCGGGGATCTCGACGTCGTGGGCCGTGAGGACCTCGGCGTATGTGGTGGTGCTCATGGGGCAGTGCTCCCTTTGCTTGGGACCGGAGCGGCGGTGCCGACCCGGTCGTGAAACGCCCGACGGACTGCCGGGACGTCGGTCTTGTGCACTGCGTCGACCCTGGAGACGCGCCCGCCGGTGGCCGCGGCTAGCAGTGCGGAGATGTCGTCTTCGCTCATGTGAGCCGCCCGCGCGGCGCGGATGAACCGCCGGCGCCACTCGACGTCGACGAGGACCTCGTCCGCCTCGGTGAACAGCGGCGGCGGCGCGGGCCCGGCGGCCGCAGGGGTCGTGGATTCCTGCGGCCGCGGACCGGCGGGTGGATCAGGCGCCGGCGGGCTCAGCGTCGCCGGCGGGACGACGTCGCCGGCGGCGAGCTCACCGGGCCGCGCGCCGGCAGCGAGCTCGGCGAGGGTCCCCCGCAGCCGGAGGACGGGGACGTTGAACTTGCGCTCGTAGGGCTCCCACGCCTTCTTGAGGCGACGCTCCTCGATGCCGAGACTCGCCTCGACCAGCTGGGCCCGACGGTTGATGGAGCCGATGCCTGCCAGCAGGTCGGCCTGGGCGCCGAGCTCGGAGACGGCGATCTCGGAGTGCGACGTGCACAGCCAGATCCCGAGGCCGGGGATGTCGGGCAGGACCACCCGCACCCGCACGGTGGCCACGCAGGCGCCCTTCTCGCGGTCCTCGTGGGGCACCAGGTTCTGCGCGGCGCACCGGCAGTCCATCTCCAGCAGCGACCCCATGGCCGGGACCATGCAGCGCAGGCCGTCGCAGCGCTGGGTGAGGCCTCCCGAGCCCCAGCGCTCGTAGGCGGTCTCGATGGCATCGGGAGGTAGCAGGACCGAGATCTCGGCCGCGTCGGAGAGGAGCTGCCAGACCTGCTCGCCCCTCACCCACCGCTCGACGGTGCCGCCGTAGCGCATGACCACCGCGCCCAGGGCCTCGCCGTCGTTGGACGTGAACCGGAAGGCCGACAGCGGCTTGCCCGGCTTGCCCTCGTCCTCGGGGGCCTCGTCGCCCAGGCGGATCCGCCCGAGCGTCGGGTAGCGGACGGGGAGGTTGCGGATCACCGAGGCGCCTCATGCTTCTCGCCCAAGGCGATCGCCCGCCCCACGAGGACGGCCACGACGAAGGCACCGGCCAAGTAACACAGGGCGAAGGCGAGGAGCCGGATCACCGTCGGCCACCACTGGCTCGGGGGCCCGGGCGGGGTACGTTCGGGGTGTCGGTGCCCCGGATGCGCGCCTCGGACGACCGGCTGGGGGGGGCCGCCCTGTCGCGCGCTTGTACCCCGCTCGGGGATTGCCGCCGCCGGCGGCCGGAGGTCGGCTCCGGCCGTTGTGCGCGGGAGGATCCGGCGGCGGACATCTTGGACCCGATGCCGCCGAGGGCATCGAGGGCTGATCGGAAGGCAGCCACGGAGCGGGCGTCCTGGGCCCACCCGCTGTCGTTGTGCCTCATGGCTGGGTCTCCCGGGCGGCCGCCTCGTCAAACAGGCGTAGGGCGTAGTAGAAGACCGCTGGCCGGGCCCGGGTGAGATCGGCGAAGGTCGACACCGGGGGGCGCTCGTGGTGGCCGGCCTGGGCGATCAGGCGCTCGGCCTCTTCGTCGGCGAGCAGGAGGATGGACGCCACCGTCCGGCCGACCTCCTCGCCGGTGCGTCCGGGGGAGCCGTAGGTTGGCTGGCGCAGCGCGGTCTCGCTCACGTCGCCAGCGCCTTGGCGCACTTCCGGCACGACCGGGGGTCCGCGGCATCGAAGCGGCCGCCGGAGTCACGCCAGCGGACCCGGGCACCACAGGCCGCCCGGAAGCTCACGCCGGTCTCGGCGTATCGCGGCGCCGGCACGGCCAGGGCGTGGAGGGTGGCCTCGGTGTCGATTCGGTTGCGCGTCCCGCTGTGGGCGCTCCAGCAAGGGACCCAGATCCCGTCGCAGCGGCTGCTGGGAGCACCCCCCCGAGGCACACGGGTGGCGGGTCCCTGGCCTCCAAAGGGGGCGCTCGCAGCAGCCGCTGCGACGGGGCGGCGGGTCATGCGGCCGCCTTTGCGGGCAAGATCGTCGCCAGCCCGACGGTGTCGGTGGGGCAGGGCTGGCGGTCGAGTCCGTTGTGCCGACGCAAGTACGCGTACTGGTGACGCCGGCCGTTCGCGTCGGGGAGCGAGACGTGGATCGGGTCACGGTGGAGGGCGGCGACTGAGCGCCCACAGGTCGGGCACGTGAAGCGGGGCCAGGGCGGGCTCACAGGACGATCCGCAGTGGGTAGGCGGCGAGGTCACCGTTGAGGGGGTCACGGCAGGTGGCCAGCTCGGCCTCGAACTCGGACTGGTCGGCGTCGCGGTGGACCGCGACGCGGGTGATGAAGGCGTGCACGTCGATGCCGCTCGAGGTCCGGCCCTCCCAGACGCGGGCGGGCATCACAACCCCGTCGAGCTCGAGCTCGACCGTCCTGGTCGTGGACTCCAACTCGATCTTCACGACGCCGCCGCCCTCGGCCGGGCATTCCAGGTCCAGCCGGGCACCCGCTCAAGGGCCTCGACACGATCCGCGGCCAGACGTCCCCGACGGTGGGCCATGCGCTGTCCGGTGGCCCAGGACGCGAGGGGCGCGGGGAGCCGGAGCCGCTGGCCCTCCCGGTGATGGCGGATGGCGAAGGCGAACAGCTTGTCGAGGTTCTCCTCCCACGCCGCCTCGTCGGTGTCCCACACCCAGCCCGGCACCACGTCGAGGCGGCGGATCCGGTCGGCCGTCATCGTCGATCGAGGCCGGGAACCGATCACGTTCTGGCGCTGCCTCGATGCCCAGGATCCGACCTTGAACCCGGCGTAGGTCTCCTTCTGGGGGGGCAGGCGGCCGTGTGCCTCCACGAAGGCCCTCAGGTGCAGCAGCCCCTCGTCCCACGCCGCGTCGTACACGGCGAAGTAGTCGTCGACCCACCCGGGCAGGGCGCGTAGGCGGGCGATCCGGTCGTCTCGGAGGCTGCCCTCGCGGATCCGGCTGCGCTGCTTGTTGCACCACCGGCCGATCAGGAAACCGTCGATCGAGTCGCTGGCCGTGGGGTCGGCGGAGCCGTGGTCGGCGACCCAGCGCTCGAGCTTGGCGAAACTCTCGTCCCACTGCCGGTCCTTGGTGTTCCAACACCAGCCGGGGATGGCCTCGAGGGCGGCGATGCGGTCGGGGTACAGGTTCAGCCGGTGCCCGTCGTGGTCGGTGCGAGCGGCACGGCAGGAGTTGAGGAACAGGCCCGGTTTCTGGCCCCGCCACTCCTCAAGGTGGTGGGGGTCGCGGCCGTGGGTGACCATGAACTCGCGCAGCAGGTCGAACTTGGCCCACCAGCCCTCGTCACGCGGGTCCCATCTCCAGCACCCCACCGCCTCGAGGGCCTGCGTGCGCTCCTTGGCCAGCAGTCCCCGCCGGCGCAGCGTCCGCTGGACAGTGCACCACGCCCCGAGGGAGAAAGTGCCCGAGTCGTCGGGGACCTTGGTGCCCTGGCCGGGAAGTGCTCCCGTCTCGGCGACGTAGTCGAGCAGGCGCCCGTAGGCCTCGTCCCAGGAGGGGGTCGCCTCGCGGACCAGGTGCAGTGCCATGGCGCCGGCGAGATCACCCGTGGCCCCTCCAGGAACGTGCATCTCCACCCGCGACCGCAGCAGCCCGTGAGCGGCCCGGCGGCGCAGCGCCGCCCCGAGCCTGACAGCCGGCTGGACCCGGGTCCCCAGCTGGCGGCGGGTGGTGGCCAGGCGCGCCGACAACTCGTCGTCGTGGGACGACAGCGCCCGCCCGCCCCACCATCCCTCGCGCTCGCCGTTGTAGAGGGCCGAGCCCAGGCACGCCGACTTCACCGGGCACCCGTCGCAGATGGCACGGAGGGGCCTCGTGTCGCAGCCGCGGCCCGGGTAGAACTGGTTCGGGTCCAGCCCGGCGCACGGGGCGTCGTCCCACCACCCCGGGGCGGCCTCGTCGGGACCACCCGGGAGCAAGGCCAAAGCGACGGCCATACCCAGCACGTCCTCGTCAACGCCGGAGGCGGCCGAGGCCTCGGCCAGGACCAGGGGCTCCAGTGCTGGTGCGGCCACGCTCATGGCGCAGTCGCGGGTTCGGGCCAGCTGAACGCCGACCAGGTCAGGTGGATGGTCTCGCCCCGACCACTCGCTGGCGCCGAGGGGCTCACGGCGCAGCGCCCGGAACCGCGCAGCGGGCCTGGACCCCTCGTCGTCGATCTCGACGTCGAGGCCGCACCCCGCAGGGAGGACGTCGATCACGGCGCAGACCTGGCGGGCGCTCACGACGCCGCCGACCGGAGCTGCTCGGGAAGCAGGGCGACCGGGGATGAGGCGCGGCGGGACGAGGTCGCGGCGAGGGCGGGCCAAGTGGTCCATCACGTCGACGTGGTGGCGGTGCTGGGCGACCGCCTCGCGCTGGCGTCGACGAGGGACCCCCCGCCACGAGCAACCACCACAGGAGGGCGCCCACCGGTGGACGTGGCCGAGGCCGCGATCGGTAAGGACGAGGGGGTGGTGCCGCCGTCTCCGCCGCCGGGCCATCAGAAGACCCTGTCCAGCAGCCAGAACAGCGCGCCCAGAAGAGCGACTACGACGAGGATCTCGACGTCATCGCCGAACCACCTGTTCACGGCGTCGCCGAACTCGCCCATCAGGCCGCGAACTCCGTGAGCACGGGTTCAGGGATCGGGCGTAGATTCGGCGGCGTGTCGGCGACCTGGCGGATTGCGCTCGCCCTTACCGTTGCCGTGTTGACAGCCTGCGGCGGGAGCTCGGACGAAGCCCCAGAGGGTCCGCGCGGCTCCCCGGTGACCGAGGTCCTCAAAGGGACCTTCGTCTCGCCAGACACCGGATGCGGGGGGTACACCACCTTCAATGCTGGACAGGCTGCGTCGTCCAGGACAGCAGCCACCGCATCGTCGGTAGCGGAGTCCTGGCCGAGCCGCGGCCGATGACCCGCGCTGGATATGAGCCGTACGCCTGCGCCTTTGACTTCTCGGTGCCGGACCTGCCCGAGCTCCCGTTGTACGAGCTGCGGCTCGAGAGGACCGAGCCGATCACCGTGGTGCTGACGCTGGACCAGCTTCGGGCCCGCAGCTGGTTCGTGAGACCCGTTCTTCCGCTCCGCGGGCGAGCTGGTCCTGGGAGAGCCGGGCCGACCCGGTCTGCCCTGACTCACGCCGCCGGCTCCTGGTTCGGCCGTGACATGGCGAGGTCCTCCCGATCCTCGGGGAACCACGCCCGCAAGGTCTCCTGCGTCACGTCCACTTTGCCCTCCGTCGCCTCGAAGAGGGCACTGGCCACGTGCCGCCAGGCCAGGCCGTCCGCTCGACGGGACGCCACGAACTCCTCAAGCTTTCCCTCGAGTATGAGGTCAGCGAGGAGGTACTTCGGTGTCCGGGCCGGAGCGGGATCTGCCATGGCGCGTAGGTTTACTCCGAGAAACGGAATCGCGCAAGGGAAGATGTCAATCCGCTTGGCAACCGATTAGGTTCCGGAGTCCATGACAGCCGAAGTGGCCTACCTGGAGCGTGCAGCGGAGGCGCGACGGAGCATTCCGGAGATCATCCGGCTGTTGTTGGCGGTCACGCAGCGCCCGGCCCGGGACCTCGCGGGAGCGTTGGGCATCTCGACTGGTCGGCTGTCTGAGCGCCTAACGGGGAAGGTCCGAATCACCAGCGACGAGCTGGCTGCCTGTGCGCTCTTCTTCGGCGTGGACGCCGGTGTGTTTTACCGTGACCCGGCCGACCTGCGCCGGACGATCCTCGGGGGGGTGATTCCCCGGCCGGGCGCGGGGGCTGAAGCGGCCCATTCAGGAGCGTCTACTCTGAACGGAGATACGGTCGGGTATCGCAACACGCCTGCTCAAAGGCCGTGTGCGGAGGGTCCAAATGGCGTCGGCCTGCTACCACCGGGTGACCTGCCCAAGGCCAAGGTCGCCTAGTTCCGGTGGTATCGGCGGCTCACCTTCGCCTCGTCGATCCGCAATCGCCCGGCTCCACGATGCCCCGGCTCCGGGGCATGCCATCTCGCTTCGTACTACGCGCCGAACTCCAAGGCATGGGCTTCTCGCCAAAGACGGTCGACACCTACTACGGAATAATCACCAGGGCCGACACGTGGATGACGGCGCGTGGCCACCCGGCGGCGAAGGCGCCGGCGAGCCTGGTCGCCCGGTACGCCGACACCCTCCCCCGATCGTGGTCGACCCGCAAGGGCCTGCGCGCCGCCCTCGCCGCCTACTGGGAGCTGGTCCACCGGCGGAACCCACCGCTGGCGGTGATCCGGGTACCCCCGAAACCCGAGATGGTGTGCCGTGCCCTCGATGAGGACGAGGCGGCCGCCCTGGCCAGGGCGGCACGCGACCGGGGTGACATGCGGGCGTTCCCGATGACGCTCGGGCTCTACCAGGCGATGCGCCGGGAGGAGATGGCGCGCTGTCGCTGGGTCGACTTCAAGGGCGGCCGCATGCTCACGGTCATCGGCAAGGGCGAGAAGCAACGGACCCTCGACGTCAGCCCGTCCGTGCTCGGTCATCCGTACTTCCGGGCCCACCGACCACCCACCCCCGGAGCGGGCGACTATCTGTTCCCAGGCCGCTTCGGAGGACACGTGAACCCGGCAACCATCTGGAAATGGGTCACTGAGCTCGCCGAGGACGTCGGTGTGTTCGGGGTTACCCCCCACCGGCTCCGCCACACCTGCCTGGCCACACAAAACGACACCACCGGCGATCTCCGGGCCGTGCGCGACTTCGCCGGCCACTCCCGAACGGCGACGACGGAGGGCTACACCCGGACGAAGGCCTCGGCCATGCATGCGGTGATGCTGAGCGTCGACTACCTCAACGAGCGGCCCAGGCGTGGCCGGCGGCCGCACGCCCCGCCCCCGTCGCTCTTCGACGACGACGAAGGTAGGTGAGCGATGCCGTACAACCAGTTCGCGCCCTGCAACGTCTCAGGATGCGAGGAACCTCGGGCGAAACGGAGGGCCTGGTGCGCTGAGCATGTCGTAGTGATCGACTCGGCCAAAGACCGGAACCGGTGCGACGGGTCCGCCCGCGCGAAGGATCGGATCGAGAAGTGTTTCTTGGTGCGGGGCCACGTCGGGCCGTGCCGGCCCCGTCTCGAGGTCCTGCGCGACGTTGTGAACCGCTTGGGCTACTGACCTCTGTCGCTTCTGTGCTTCTTGTACGGCGCTGCCTGGACGCGACGAAGCGCCCGATAGGCAGCGGGCGGATCAACCTCGACGTCGACGAGACACACCTGGCCATCGGTGACGAGATCCGCCTCACCGGTCTCGTTGTCCCGGCGTTTCGCGACAACGCCCCGCCACCCGAAGGCAGCGGGGCGTCAGGTCCTGGAGTAACTAGGGCCCCCGGCGGACCTTGCTCATCGGGTCGGCCAGTGATGGCGCCGGCGGCCGGCCACGACTGCGCAGGCCCCGAGCACCAGCAGGCACGCAGCGAACCCCAGCCGTTCGGTCGGCGTCGATACCGGTCGTCGGCATCTGCGCGCTCCTCGACGGGGCCGCCTGGTTTTGTGCAGCGGGAGCGGTCGGTGCGTCGGGAGCGGCCGTCGCGGTTCCCTGCCTTGGCAGGGATTCACAGGCGATGCCATCGTTGTCGTTGCCGTCGAGGCCGTTGGGGTCGGAGGTGTCGGCGTTATAGACCGCCTGGGCCTGCTCCTGATAGGTGAAGTCGTCACAGTTCCGGTCGGTCTGCGCCGATGCCGCCGGCCCGGTCAAGACCACCGCGACCATGGCCACAGCGAGCGCCGCCAAGAGCTTCCTGAACATGGTTCCGCCTCCCCGTTGGTGTGGGGAGGAACCCTACTTCGGCAGCGGCCGAGGGTCGTCGCCGAAGGTCGCCCGGCTGGCCCAGTCGTCGGGCAGGTCGTCCGGCGCTCTGTGACCGAGGTACGGCGGGGGTCGGAGGATGACCACCTCGACCTCGGTGTTGTTGTCCGTGGTCTCTTTGCTGGCCATCAGGGGCGCTTTGGGGGTCGGGTACGGCGGACGGCCGACTCGCCGCGCAACTCGGCGACCTCGGCTTCGAGCGTCTCGACTCGGTGCTCGAGCTCCTGGTTGCGCCGCTGCTCGTGAGCCAGGGCCTCCTCGGCCACGCGGCGGGCCTCCTCGGCCACGCGGCGGGCCTCCTCGGCCTCGGCCAACTGAGTGGTCATGCGCCGCTCCAGCTCGGCCATCTGCGTCCGCAACCCTTCGAGGGCGTCCTTCTGCACCACGATCACGTCGGTGGCCGAGTCCACGATGATCTTGGTCACCTCGGGCTTGTACTTGAGGATGGCGACGAGGGCACCGACGAGACCGCCGACGGTCGTGACGACTGCGATCACCAGCGAGGTGTCCATCACAGCCTCCGCAGGACGAGCAGCCGCACGATGCAGGCCACGGCGACGCCGCCCTGGACGATCACCGTGGGCAGGATGGGCGCCCCGGCCGCCAGCGAGGCGATGAGCGACACGGTGATGCCCGAGCCCAGCAGGTGCAGGCCCGCCCCCTCGATCCGGGGTGAGCGACGGAGGAGGCCGATCAGCATGGCGGCACCCCCCAGGCCGTACAGGAAGCTCCACACCGGCACGAGCCGGGGGAACTCCAGCTCGACCGCCTGTGCGGTGCCCGAGGCTGCCAGGGCGGGGATGAAGTAGGAGATCCCCGAGTAGATCGCCGCGACGGCGATCCAGACCTCGAATGGTGGCAGGGCCAGCTTGCCCCGCACGATCGGGGCGTCGGTGTCGGTCACCGGTGGGCCTCGTGCGTGGCCTGGGCGATCGGGTCGATGACGTGGCGACGGATCCACCAGCCGACCCACGTCATGCGGAGGAACCAGTCCCAGCGGGACCAGTGAGCGGGGCGGTTCCTCACACCAACGTCCACGAGTGATTGTCGTGGTTCTCGTCGGGCCAGACGAGCAGGGCCTTTCCCCTGTCGCCCGAGCCGTCCTCCGTGCCGAGCACCAGGCGAGGCTTGGCTTCGCCCTGCGGCGGGATCATCGAGTAGATGGCGACCTTGCTCGGGTTGCCGTCGCGGGGGACGATGCGCCACAGGCCGTTGCGCCCGCCATCGTCGGGCCACTGGACGACATGTCGGCCGACGGCCTTCTCGTAGCCATCCTCGACGTCATCCCCGATGCCCGGGACGTTGAGCGTGCGCCCGGAGTGAGCGCACACCAGCCGCACCATGTCGGGGGCCTCGCGCGTGCCGGCAGGGTGCACGACGATGCGCTGGTGCTTGCCGCCGTTGTCGTCCCACAGGATCACGCGGGCGCCGTCGCGGACGTCGGCTCCGCCGACGTCGGCCACCTTGCCAGAGAAGGCGGTGAGGGCACGGCGGGGCAGGTCGTTGGCGAGTAGCAGCATGGTGCGATCTCCGATCTGGAGCGGGTCGGCAGGCGGGGCGGGAGGCCTCGGCGGGCCAGCGTCGAGCACGGCCCACGTCTGGGGACCGACTTCGCCGTCGACGGTCAGGCCGCAGTGGTGCTGGAGGTTGAGGACGGCGGCACCGGTCGCCTCACCGAAGTCCCCGTCGACGACAAGGCCGTACCCGAAGGCGTTGAGCTTGGTCTGGGCCTCGGCCACGTCGGCTCCGCTGTCACCGCGGCTCAGGGTGCGACGGCCGGGCGCCTGGCCCGGGCCACCGGGCGCTGGGGTGGCGTTGCCGGTGGGCAAGAACCCCACGTGGGCGTGGTCGTCGTGGTTCTGCGTCGGGCTGCCACGGTCGGGCATCAGGCGCCAGTAGCGGCCGATCTTGTGGTTCCAGATGTACCGCCGGCTGATGATGTAGTCACCGCCGAAGCGGGGATGGTTGGCGATGTAGAACGCACAGATGGCGTCGCTCAGGGCCCGGTCGCTGATCCGGTGGAAGATGTCCAGGGCGCGGTCGGGGGCAGGTTGGTGTCCGTTGTAGGTGCCGAAGGACGAGGCCCCGGTGGCGTCGTTGCACGCGTTGGCGAAGGCCTGGACGTGGGGCCGCACGGCGATCCCGCCGTTGACCCGGATGAGCCCCCGGAGACGTGACAGGAACCGCCGCACACGGAGGGCACGCTCCCGGCCGAGGCCGAGGGCCTCTAGTTCCTCCTCGGTAATCGGCGGGCCGACGGGGCCGGGCGGCGGCGCGGGCGCGCGTGGGTCAGGCATGAACGCTCCGATCGGGTTGGGGTGTGTGGGGGGCCCGGGAGACCAGGCCGTCAGCGCGCGCGGAGTTCGGGATCAGCCGCGGAGATTCAGCGGGGCAGTGAAGCGAGCTGGCGGGCGCAGCTGGTCGCCGGCGTTGCCGTGGGGGCCAGAATGGGGGGCCGATGAGACTGATCGGACCGGACAACGTGCCGACCGGATGGGGGCTGGACGCCTCCTGCTGCTGGTCGTCAACCACCCTTCGTGGTCCTGCCCGGGCTTGTCCTGCGCTCGCTGTTCTAAGAGGCAGACAGCCGTTTGGTGAGCGCCAGGTACCGCCGCTCCAGGGCCTCGCGGCGCTTCTGGTCCTCGGGCGTCTCGGGCGGGGACTCGCGCAACGCTTTGTCGATCTCGAACAGCTCGAACTGCTCGGCGGGTGTGAGGGCCTTGGTGGCCATCAGAGACGGTTCTTCTCCCAGGAGGCCAGGACGTTGAGCGCAGGAGCACCGGTGGTCGTCACGGCCACGGCCGAGCGGTTGCGGATGTAGACGATGACCAGGCCGTCGGTGTTGACCGCGGCCGTGGCGTGAAGGCTGCCGAGGGACCCTGCCGCGATGGCACCGGTGCTGGCGAGCTGCAGGGCGACCTTGATGGCGTCGCCGGTCTTGGGGCCGCGCATGGCGAAAGGGCCACCCGGCAGGATCACTTCCGCGCTGGCGGCGTAGGTGGCGGCGTTCGCCACGAACAGGAGCACCGTCGCCCCGGTCGGCACTTCGCCCGGGGCGATCGACTTGATCTCGACAGCCGAGCCCACGCAGGATGCGAGGCGTAGATCCGCCCCGCGGGGGATGCGCGCCGCGTAGTCGTGGGCTCCCTCACTGAACTGATCCAGAGTCAGCACGCCGCCGCTGGGGTCGGCCACCGTGGAGGCGCCGATGGTGTTGCCGATGACCCCAAACTGCTGCTTGGCGACACGAGTCCGTACCTGGAGGTCGAGCTTGGTGCCGGAAGGACCGCGGGCGGTGTGCAGGGTGGACTTGATGGCCCAGTCCTCGGTGTGGCCGCCGGAGCCGTTGTGGCGCAGCCGGCCCCGGAAGTAGTTGTCCGGCGCCCAGATCTCCAACGCCCGGTGGGCGTCGGGGTAGTCGGAGCCGACCTCGCAGTCGATGTCGTCGAAGGTGTTGTCGTAGGCCTGCTCGCCGACGGAGATGATCGTCTTGGGGTTGATGGCGCTCGAGTACTTGTAGGCGCCGTAGATCGACCGGAACACGCTGTTGTGCGTGAACTGCTTGACCTCCATCATCCGCTCTTGGAACCTGCCCTTGATGTTTTCCCAGTGGGTGAAGGCCATTGCGTTGCAGCTGATGAGGTGGTCGCAGTCGGCCACGATGTTCTTGATGACGCAGCGCCACCCGGCCGTGCGGCTGTGCAGCGGGGCGATGCCGATGAGCTCGAAGTCCCGGATGGTGACCCGCTGCGACACCTTCCAGGGGACACCGCGGGGAACGTCGGAGGCGGCGTTGATCTTGACCACCGGGCCGCCGAGGATGAACGTGCTGGCCGTGGTGACCATGGAAACGGGAACCGGCACCTCCAGCTTCATTGCCCCAGTGACCGCGTTCCAGGACACGACTCGGTTCCACATGCTGAAGTCGTGGGTGACGGACACGCCGCCGTTGTTGTTCGACGAGCAGATGGCCACAATGTCGCCCGCGGCGAGCGGCGCGCTGACACCGGCGGGGGTGGTGACGGTGATCGTGGTGTCTCCAGCGGTCACGGGATCGAGTCCGTGAGTTGCCCATGCAAGGGATGGCAACGAGGGGTTCATGGCTTGCGGGTGCATGTTGCCGACCTCGAAGCACGCCGCGTCGTAGGCGTCGGGGGCCACGTAGCGCAGCGCCCGGTTCTCGATGGTGGCCCCCAGGCCGAAATGCACCTGGTCGTCGAGGGGGGCGACCATCTTGTTGGTGATGAGGTGGCCCCGGTAGCGAACCGCGCCACCCACACCGGCCGCCAGAGTCGCCGCCTGTGCGGCTGCCCAGTCGATCTCGTTGGTCAGCGCCGTGGCGTGGGGGTAGACGGCCTGGGCGGCAGCCAGGGAGCCGTAGAGGCCCGACAGCGGGTGCGAGTTGCCGTCGGCGTAGGCGCCGTAGTCCTCGGGCCGCAGCTCGTCGTCGGCGTCGGCGGGGTCCCGCCAGATGGTGATGGTCGCGACCTTGGACGGACCGACCCACAGGTCGTAGTGGCCGGGCAGGGCGTAGAAGTCGTAGGTGCCCGACGTGGCGTCGGTGTTGAACGGGTTCGACTTGGGCGTGCCCGCTGGGGTGCTGTAGATGGCGGCCAGAGTGACGGCATCGCCCTTGGGCCGCACGGTGACGGCGGCGCCCTTCAGTAGCTGGGAGCCCACGTCGAGGAGGACGTCAGGGTTGGCGTGTCCGAATAGCGCCACTCAGGCCCCCAAGGGTTGGCCGGCGACGCGGCGGTAGGTGGCGGACCCGACGGCGGGGCCGGCGTAGACCCGGTACTTCGGCGTGATGGTGAGGTTGCCGGGAGTGATCCCTCCGAACGCCATGGTCACGCCAAAGGCCGCCCCGACGTTGTTGCTGCCAGGCGTGAAGTTCAGCGACCAGTCGTCGGCGGCACCCAGCGTGAACGAACCCGACAGCGCCACCGACATGTAGATGCCGGTCCCGGCGAGATCGGTGGCGAGCAGCGCCGACCAGGAGATGAGACAGATGCCCGTCGAACCCACGGGCGCCACGACGGCCGGTCCGAGTCCGGTCAGGTCGTCGTAGAGCGTGGACGTGGTCGTCTCTGTGCCCGCGGCGTAGGACGCCACCGGCGTGGTGCGTCGGTGGAGGTCCTCGAGGTCGTCGCGGATGTCATTGAACATCGCCGCCGTCGGGATCTCTAGCGATGTCCAGGTCCGCGGAACGTGCCAGGCCAAGCGGGGTCAGCGCCCCACGGGGAGAGCCCGGGGGCCCGGCTGGAACTGCGGGAGCACGTCGGAGGGCCCGAGACGCCGGCCGTCCATGACCAGTCCACCGAAGTCGGCCGGCAGATCGCCCATGAGGACGTTCTGGGCCTGGAGATCGACGACGGTCTCGGTGCGGGGGTCCCAGTTGCGGGTCGCAACCTCCCGGCGCTGCGACAAGACCACGTCGGCCACCTCGATGTCGGCGGTGCTGGGGAACTCGGCCCGACAGACCACGCCGCAGGTGAGGCACGCCCAGCGGTTGTTGGCCGGCCATGCTGCCTCAGAGCCCCGGCCGTCCTCCGAACACTCGGGGTTCGGGCAGTCGGCCACCCAGCGGGCACGGCTCACGTAGGCCGTCACCGTGTCGTCGGTGTCGTGGAGGCGCAACCCTCGGTCAACCGCAGCTCGGGCCCAAGCCGCGCGCACGTCGGCCACGGTGGTCAGCCGGCCGGACCCCGCCAGCACCCGTGGATCCTGGATCATGTCGCGCTGGTCACGAATCACTTGGGCCACCTCCCCTCAGTACGCAAGACAGCCGACGCCCAAGGCGGTGACGCCGAGGATCCAGTAGTCGGTGGTCGTGTCGGCCGGCGAGAGCCGCCAGGTCGTAGTCCAGCCGCGCCCGTCGAAGTCGTGGTCGATGCCCTCGATGCGACAGGCCACGGTGATCGGGTCGCCGCCACCGGGCGGGCGACGGACCACGGTGATGAGGTCGCCGAGGCGGCGGACGAGCATCTGGGGGAACATCCGGTACTCATCGCCGAGGGGACTCAGCACCATCGACGCGAACCGCGTGTGCGGCTCCTTGTAGCGGTTCAACAGGTAGTGCGCCGCGTCCCGAGCCAGGGCGGGGGAGATGGGCAAGGGCGAACGCTCGTAGGTGCGGGGGCCGTAGTGGGCCTGGCTGGCGGTGTCGATGGCGTACTGCGGCGGTGCGCCCTCGGGGGTGACCTTGATCTCATTTCGGATGTACTGCGCCGGCGAGGAGGGTTCGAGGTTCTCGTAGGGAAGCTCGGCGTCGGTGTCGCCGAAGGTGGCCTGGCTGGTCGTGTAGGGCGCCTTCAGGAAGGCGTGGCGCTCGACGAGGGTGACCTTGCCGGCGAACGACATGTAGAACAGGCCGTCCTCGGCGTCTCCGATCACCTGCATGTGCTCCAACCAGGAGCCGCTCACCACGGCGGAGGTCAGGGTGGTGTTGCCGACGTCGATGTCCCGGGCGGTGGACGACCAGCCGATGGCGTCGAGGAGGGCCTCAAGGCGCTGACCGGTGGTGTGGTTGACCCAGCCCCGGCCGCCGGCCAGGTAGTGGGCGAAAATCCGGTCGTCGGGCAGGGCGTAGTCGTAGACGATCCACTCGTCGATGTAGCCCTCGAACCCGTTGTCGCCGAACACGTTGGACGGGTTGTTGCCGATGGCGTAGCCGGTGATGAGGTTGCCGGGGAAGACGGGCGCGGTGGAGGTCCCCATGACCGTGGTGTCGACGCCGTCGACGATGATCTCGACGCTCGACGCGCTGTTGACCCGGACGACGACGTGATGGGCGGCGCCGTCGTCGAACTGGCGGCCCGACCACGCCTGGAGGACGAAGGCGTTGTTGTAGAGGTAGAACTGGAGCTCGCCGGGCCGGCCGCCCACCTCGTCCTCGTAGTCGACGCTGAGGCCGATCTTCTGGGTGGCGATGAAGGGGCCGTCGAAGGCGGAGAACAGGACCTTGGTGATCGCCCGGTTAGGGAAGGTCCCCGCCCAGCACTCGAAGGTGAAGGGGTAGTTCGCGATGACGTCCTGGTTGTCCATCAGGACCCGTTGGCCGTTGGCGGCGGCCGGGGCGAAGGCCCCGTCGGGGTCCCCGGTGATGAGACCGGGGACGCCCATGGTGTTGAACTGGGCGGCGGCGGTCGACTGGTACTGGCCGTCGTTGTCGTTGCCGGAGGAGTCGGCGGCTACGTTGCCGGAGGACTCGCCCAGGCGCAGCCACGACTTGGGGTTGTCCTTGCCGATCTCGATAGCCCAGATGGACTCCCGGAGCTTGTGACGGGCGAAGAGGGCGAAGGCGTCGGAGGCGTCGAGGTCGACCCGAGCGGAGAAGGACGACTCGTAGACCTGCGGCCAGTCCTCGACGTGGCCGGTGAAGAGGGGGTACTCGATGCCGTCCCACAGCGACAGGACCCGGATATGGGCGCCGGGGACGATGTTGGGGTGGTACGGCGACGCGGCGTTGTTCGGGTCGAGGCTGCGATCGTCGTTGCGAACGCTGATGCCCAGGACCGAGGAGTTGACCCGGCCCTCCTCACGGTCCCGGCCGCTGGTGATGCTGACGCTCTCGACCTTGCCGAGGGTGACCCACTGGGTGGGGGTCGGGGTTGCGTAGGCGTTCACGCCGAAGGCGACCTGGCACCAGACATCAGGAAGCCGAAGGACGGCATCGAGACCGACTCCGATGGGCATCTACGTGGGGGTGAGGTGGAGGTCCTGGCCGCGGTCGGCCATCTTCTGGAGCTCCGCCAGGGTGTGGGGCGTGGTGAACCGAGCGAAGGTCCGACCGTCGATGTTGAGGTTGAACGTCAGGGCGCCGGCGACGGCGGGAGGGGCGGCCTCGGCGACCGGCGACGCCTTGCTGTAGAACGAGGGCCTCACCCACGACCCGTCCTCCGCCTGGATGGACCCCGGCTTAGGTTCCCACCCGCCGCCGGCCGCCGGCCGATAGGCGGCCTTCGTGTTCGCCGACTGGCGCGCGTACCACGAGTCCGAGCGCCGATTGGGGTTGGGACCACCGGGGGCCGGGCCGTAGAACGACGACGGCACCCAGGACCCGTCTTCAGCCTGCACCATCCCGCCCGAGGCGTAGCCCGCTGCGCGCTGCACGAAGGATGACAGCCACTCAGGCAGGACCATCTCGCCCCCGTGGAGGTTCGCCGGAACGATGCCACCGCGGGCGTAGGTCCCGGCGTGGACGTGGTCCCAGTGATCGTCTATCGCATAGCGGGCGACCTGCTGGCCGTTCTTGATGTTGAACGGAGCGCCCGAGTAGATCAGCTCGGCGAGGTTGCCGGCGATCGGGAGCAGCGCGTTAAAGATCGCTGAGAGGTTCCCGACGAGGTCGACGGCCCGGCCGAGGGCGTGCAGGCTCAGGTTGCCTGAACTGGTGATGGCTCCCGGCCGGACGGTGGACGAGACCCCGTAGGGCTGGCCGACGCTGTCCAAGTATCGGGTGACGGCCTGCCACCCGGAGCCCACGGCTCCGGAGCCCACGCCGCCGGTGAAGGCCTGCGGGTTGTCCCTGGCCCATTGCTCGGCAATGTCGCGGGCCTTCTTGTCCGTGATGTCGTTGATGGCCCCGGCCCAGGCCCCGATGTCGTCGGTGCCGGGGACGCGGGCATGGATGTTGACCGACCCACCGGTGGCGTAGCCCTGGACGAGGCCACCGGTGGCGAAACCCACCCGCGGGTACGTGCGGTTCCTGATCGCCTCCATCATTCCTACGCCGTAGTAGTCAACGGCCGCGACCGGCTGGACGTACTCCCGGGGGGTCAGCCAGGCGGGAACGGTGTCGCCGGTGCCGTAGCCGGGAACGGGGCCACCGGCGGCGAACTCCTGCTGGTTGTTGCCCCCCGCGGCGGCGGTGATCCTGGCCTGGATGTTGATGTCCTTGTCGGGGAGGCTGCTGATCCGACTGCCCAACTCAGCCAAGGCGCCGTGCGCCTCTCCCATGCCCGGCGTGTTGATCTGCGTGTTCACGTCGTGGGGGACGAGGTTGTAGCGCTGGATGAGGGCGTCGATCTGGGCGTCGGTGAAGCCCGCCTGATGCATGACCGAGCGGAGCTGGTTGACGTTCTCGGCGAACGTCGCATTGACCTGTTGGGTCGTCGCGTTTTCCTGCTCCATCGACGTTGCAAGGTTGGTGGTGCCGGTGATCAGGTCGAGGATCGCCGTCATGTTGGTGCGACCCTGCGAAGTGTTGATGTCGAGGGTGGCCCCGTTTGCTTGGAACGAAGCGGTGAGCTCGTCGACCTTGGCCTCAAGGTTGATGGCCGCCTGATCCGCCGCTACGTGGACGCCGATGAGCATGTCGAGCCCAGCCTTGAGTTGGGCCGCAGCAGCCGTCGACGCATCGAAGGCTGCAACGGTCCCGCGTTGCTTGCTGGCCAGGGCCTCCGCAGCAGTACCGGTCAGGCCGTAGATGCTCTGGGCCTTGCCCAGCTGGCCGACGAGTTCCTCGATCTTGTCGGCCTGCTGTTGGGCCGCCTCGATCGAGGCCTTGGTCGCCTCGGTGAGCTCCCCTTCGGCCGCCTCGACCGGGGGAATGGCCACGCCGAGGGCGGCCGCCTGGGCGGCCTGCATGCGGTAGGCCGCCGCCGCCTTGTCCGCCGCGTTGGCGCTCTCGTCGCTGCCGCCCGTGAAGGCTCGGAGCGCACCGAGGGCAGGCAGTAGGTTCGACACCACGCCTTGCACGATGCCGCTGAGCCCGCCGACCGGAGCAGCCACGGAATCGATCACGGCCGTGAGGTCGGAGACTGCGCCAGCCACCGCGGTGAGGGTAGGTACCAGGCCCTTGCCGAGGTTCATCTGCAACTCAGACGTGGCGACGCTGAGTTCCCGCTGGGCCATCGAGTAAGCCTTGGTGTCGGCCAGATCCTTGTCGCTGAGGATCGGGCCCTGGTTCTTGAACTTTTCCCACTCCTCGTTTGACAGAGCCAGGGCGGCCCGGACCTCGAGGCCCCCCTTGCCGACCGCCTGCTGGAGGAACGCCGCCTTGACCAGGGGGTCCTCGATCGACTGGTAGGTCCCGCGCAGGTTCTCGACGGTCTGGACGAGGTTCGTCGTCCCGTCGGAGTTCTGCGCGACCTCGATCTTCAGCCCAGCGAACTCACCACCGGTGTTGAAGATGTTGGTGGCCAGCTTCTGCATGGCCTTGCCCATGGCATCGGTGTCGATGCCCAGGCCGATGGCGACGTTGCGGAAGCCGGAGGCCTCCTCCGCCGTCGAGCCGAGGGTCGCCTTGAACTTGCGGACCTCGGCGCCAGCCGACACGAACTTGTCGATCCCGGCGGCAGCCATCGCCAGCAGGGCACCACCGGCGGCGACCGCCCCGGCCGCGACGCCGGTCTTCAGGACGTTGCCGACCGCCGCGCCTTCGCCGCCGATCTTCTGGAGGGAGCCGGGGATCTTGTCGAGGCTGCCGGCGGCGGCACCAGCCGCCCCGGGGAGGGCCTTGCCAAGGAACCCGGACAGGGCGCCAACGGACTTGCCCGCCACGTCGCTGGTCTTGCCGACCTTGTCGGTGGACCGTTCGACGTTGTTGAGGACCCTGGACGCGCCACGGTCGTCGCCCAGGATGACGACGCGGAGTTCACGTTCCCCCATCGTCCACCTCCTTGGGCTTGGCCTTCAGCGCCGACATGTAGCGGTCGATCTCGTGGTCAGTCAGCAGGTCGAGTTCCCATGGCTTGAGGCCGAAGACGCGGGACAGGGCGGGCCACCAGTCGAGGAGGGCCCGCCTCAGTCGGGGGGGCCGGTCTCGGCCTCCTCCTCGCTGTCGACCGCGGCGTCCTCAGGCGGGACCAGGGCCCGCAGGGTGAGTCCGCGCAGCGTGTCCTCGTAGGTCAGGCCCGGCTCGTCCCGGCGTCGCTTGATCCAGATGAACGCGCCAATGGCGTCGAGGTCGCGGTCCATGAGGGCCGATGTCATCAGGCCGCTCCGGCCGAGGCCGGTGACTCGCTTCAGGTCCCGCCATTCGACGCCGTCGAGGTCGAGGAAGTCCACGACGACCTCAGTGCCGTCGACCATCCAGGAGATGATGGAATCAGGCTGGTCGGCCACCTCAGATGGCCGTGTCGGTGCTCATGTACGTGATCGTGACGCCCGGGTTCGTGGCGTCGTGCGCCCCCTCGAACGGGATCTTCGGCACGATCACGTCGGGCCCGCCGACCTTGGGCGTCTCGCCGGTGAAGTGGACCTCGGGGACGGTGATGCGGAAGGTCTGGGCGAACGTCGAGGCGATGATCGGCCCGACGAACTCCAACACCAGGGCGGCTGCGGAGTCGGCGGCGAACCGGTCGTAGAAGGTCGCGGCCGAGTCGAACTCGGCCGACAACGAGCCGGTGACCTCGGGGAAGTCGTTCTCGAAGGGCTCGGACTTGAGGCCACCGGTACCGAGGTACCAGCCGTCAGTCTTGGACTTGCGGTCGATCTTCACCGAGGCATCGTTGACCTTGGCCACCGAGACGCCGCCCACGAGGAGCGTGCCCTGCGCGAAGTTGAACGACTGGGCGGCGGCAGGGTACGTCAGGGCAGCGGCGGCCGTGGTGGTGTTCACGTCGCGGGCGTCGATGTCAAACGACGCCTCGAGCAGGTTCGACACCGAGATCGCGAACTCGCCACTCAGGAGCTTGCAGCCGGCGAAGGTGAACTTCTCGATGAGGGCGTTCGTGGAGTCCCGGAGCTGCTTCTGGATGGTCATCGACTTGCCGCCCTGACCACCGAGGGAATGGGTCTGGAGGTGAGCCGTGGTGGCGCCCTGCTGCACGATGGTCGACGTGCCGCCCATGAGTTGGCGGAGCCAACGGCCGAAGCCGACGGTCGGAACCTCCATCTTCACCGGCCCGCCGCCGTCGCGGGCCACCAGGGCGCGCCGGGAACCGCGCCGGAGGTTGATCGTCTGAGACCGCAGGCCCTTGGACGAGATGACCTGGTTCCGACGCTCCAGGCCCTCGTCAGTGAACTCGACGGCCCGGTCGGGGGCCACGACGGTCCCGTAGACCGTCTCCTCGGCCGTCGTAAGGCCTGTCGTGAGGCCGGTGGCGGTGTTGGGCATCAGACGTTCTCCTCGGTGCGCTCGGGCTGGTCTGTGGCGTCACCGTCGCCGGTGTCCTCGTCGTCGTCCTCGTCGTCGTCCTCGTCGGGCTCCTCGACTTCGTCGGCGTCGGCGTCGGTGGCTGGAGCGAAGTCGACGCCCACGTTGTCGGCCACCGCCGGCGACGTCGCCGGATCGTGTCTGTCCGGGAGCCTGGGCTCGGCCCGGTCGGCAGCCACGGCCTTGGCCGCCTTGGTGTTGGGCCGCTCCCATACCGCCTGCTCGAGCAGCGAGGCGGCGAGGCCCGCGTCATCGATGGTGACCGTCTCGCCGTGGCCGACCAGCTGGCCCGTGGCCTCGATCTCGACGCCGTCGACGAAGGGCCCGACGTAGGTGATCCTGGTGCCCATGCGGGCCTCCTATCTGGGGAACGCGGCCCGGGTGGCGTCTGCCACCATGCGGGAGTAGCTGGCGATGATCTCGGGGGACTCTTCGCGGATGGCGGGATAGAGGGCGTATCCAGCCTCGGGGCCGCTGCCCCGCCACGGGTCGAACTGCTTGAACCGCTTCGACCCGAACTCGCCACCGAGGGCGTAGGGGTAGCGCTCGCCACCGATCCTGACCTGGGCCCGGGACTGCTGTGCCAGGGCCTTGATGGACGTCGACGCCTTGCCGATGGCTCCACCCCAGCCTTCGGCGTTGGAGCGGGCCTTAGCAGCGACCTGCTGTGCGACACGGAGGTTGATCCGACGGATCTCGCGGGGGAACGTCCTGTCGAGCTTGCGGAGCTCCCGATTGAAGTCCCGGAGGCCGGCGACCTGGATGGGGTCAGCCATGCGATCAGCGGCCGATTCGCTGGGCGCAGCGGATCAGGATGCGCAGGAAGATGACCCAGCCGGCCGCTGTGCCGTCCGGGCCCTCAGCCGGCATGGCGCCGTTGGTGGTCATGCTCGCCACGAGGGCGGTGCGAACGGTGCCGTCGAGCGTCAGGTTGCGGTCTGCGGGCTCGAGGAGGGCGCAGACGGCGTCGGCCAGGGCGAACCCCCGAGCGTCGACGTCGGCGGCGTCACCGGCGGGGTCGTGGACCTTGACGCCCACCTCGAGGTCGTACTCCTCCTCCTTCATCAGCTGCCCGATGGCGGCCGGCTCTTCGCGCGGGTCCTGCACGCCCAGGAGGGCGACGACCTCCTGCTCCTCGTACTCGGCCGGCGGGCCGAAGGTGATCTGAGCGGAACCCAGGGTGTCGGCGGCATCGAGACGGGCGAACAGGGCCTGGCGGGCCGCCGAGATGGAGGAGCTCACCCGAAGGAGAAGACGCGATGCCGGCGACGCACGGCCACTTCGTCGACGAAGGGGATGCCGAAGGGCGTCTTCGGCCCGGGAGTGGACGACCGCACGATGCCGGCCTCCGTGGCCACCGAGTACTGACGGTTGCCGGCGTTGGCGCCGAGCACCCGGTCGGCGATGGCGACCTTGCCCGCCTCGACGATGTCGGGTGTGGGACGGTCCTTGCCGTGCTCGTACTCGACGGTGATGGTCGAGGTGCCGGCCGGCCAGAAGGTCTGGCTGCGACGGGAGAGGATCCCGGCATCGTCGACGACCAGGCCGGCGAGCTCGGGAGAGGTGAAGGCAGTCGTGACGCCGGCGGAGCTCGTGCAACTCACGGACCGGATGGAGCGGACGTAGAGGTCGGGCAGGATGAGCGAGCCGTCCATCGACCAGCCGTCGAGGGTCACCCGGCGGTACCGCGGGACCCAGGCCACGGCCGTGAAGTCCTCGAAGGTCTCCTCGAACCACGTCCGGGCCGTCCTCAGGGTGGCCGAGGGGAACTTGTCGGCGTCGTTGAGGTTCTTCGCGGTGCGGATCGCGCCCAGGGTGAGGTAGAACCCGCCGACGATTTCCACCTCGGTGGTGATGGTCTGCACCTGGCCGGCGAAGGTGCCCGACCAGACGGCGGTCAGCTCGTTGAGGTCATCCTGGGGCGGCAGGACGTAGGTGTAGGTGTCCTCGCCGGGCGTGTGGGTCGTGTTCGTGGTGGCGACGACCACCGTGCCGTCGGTGGCGGTGATGGTCACGGTCACGGCGCCGTCGGCTTCGGCGACATCCTCGTCGGAGTAGAAGACGACGGCCAGGGTGGCGGAGGTGCCGCGCAACACTCGCTCGCTCATCCGGCGCCTCCCTCGAACGATGTGGCTGCGGTGGCCGCCTCCCGGTAGCCGGTCGCGCTGGTCCTGCCGTCGAAGGTGGTCGTCGTCGCCTCGCCGTCGAACTGTCGCCAGGCGGGCGACGGTGGAGCAAGGTTGCCGAAGGTGCCGCCCGGTGCACCGAAGACCTCGCCGGGTGCTCCGAAGGTGCCGGGCATCAGGGCATCAGGTCCACGTGATCACGGCCCACCCGGCGCCGCCGACGCCACCAGCGCCAGAGCCCCCTACGTCGTTTCGCGCCGCACCCCCGCCGCCGCCACTGCCGCCGTAGATCCCGTTCCCGCCCCGGCCGGCGTTGCCCGTCACCGACGACGCACCGCCGCCGCCGCCGGTGCCGCCGAGGGGCCGCGTCGCCGGGTGCACCGCATCGCCGCCGTTCCCGCCCGGGGCGATGCCGGCGACCGGCGCTGCCGTGCGGCGACGGTTCCCAGGCTGGAGCCCGGTGCCTCCGTTCGACGTGGCGTTGGCCGCGGTCAACCCACCGCCGGCACCGCCGGACGAACCCATGCCAGCCACGACCCCGGTCGTTCCGACCAGACCGCCGGCCGAACTCGCTCGACCGGCCCCTCCATTGATCTTGCCGACACCAGCGACACCGGCGGTCGCCGCCACGCCCGTCGCCTGGCCGCCGCCGCCGCCGGTGCCGCCGTCGGCGGCGACGAGCGAGTCAGCCGATCCCGACGACGGGCCGAACCATGAGTCCTCTGCACTCCCGCCGGTCCCGCCGGCCGAACTGTTGGCCTCGGCGGCCGTGCCAGCGGCTCCGCCACTCGCCACTCTCATGGCGAGTGATCCGAGGGCGACCAGGTCGGCCACGGTGCCGGCGGCCTCCGACCAGGCACCGGCACCGCCCGACGCTCCGCCGGTGGCGATGACTCCGCTCGGCCCCTTCCCGCCGCCGCCGCCGCCGCCGCCGCCGCCCATCATTTCCAGGTGCCAGAGCGTCGCGCCGACCGGGGGCGTGATTGCGTAGAGACCGGGGACGGTGTAGGTGTCGACCTGCACTAAGGCAGCAAGCCGCGCTGTGAGGTTGGCGAAGGCCCCCGAGGGGTCGGCGCCGAGCTCGTCGACGATGTCGTTGACAGCGGCGGCCACGGCGTTGTGGCGCTCGGCGTGCTCCGACGGCGTGGCGGTGGCGTCGGTGGCGTCGGTTTCCGGAGCGCCGGGCGGGTACGCCACTGGGCCTTTTTACCTACCGCCGAGGCGGGCGCGGCTTGGACGGCACCGCGCGCTCAGGCAGCCGCGATGCCTCGGTGGTCTCGGGAGCACCGGGGGCGCTCGCCGGTGCCGCGGTGGATGGCGTCGTGGCGCCCATCCGCCCCAGCTCGGCCTCGACGTCGGCGGCGCGCTCGGGCCGGCCCTGGGCCAGGTAGCCAGCCCGTTCCCGGCGTAGCGCCGTCACGTAGGCGCTCAGCTTGACGTCGGCGCTCACCGAGAGTCGGCGACCTTGCCGGGGCCCTCGAGGGCCTGCCGGTTGTCGTCGACCCGGAGCTGCGCCTCCGGCAAGTCGACGGTGTCGGGGGCGCGGTGGCCGGCCAGGGCGCGCTCCCGGGCGTTCGACTCGCGGTCGCGGTCGATGCGCTCACCCTCGATGTTGGCCTGGGCCTTGGCGATGCCGGGCGTCGCCGTGTGGATGACGCTGGGCACACGCCCGTCACCGTCGCCGCCGGCAGCGGTTGCGCCGGCCGACACAGGCGGGGCCACGCCGGCGACAGCCGGGTGGTTGACGTCGGTGTCGATGCCCTTGTCGGCCGGCGTGGTGTCCGCCGCTGTCTCCTGGTTTGCTCTGGCCACGATGGGCCTCCTTTCCGCTGAGCCCTCGGCTCAGAAGAGGTCGGGATCCGGTCGGATCAGAAGGTGGGCGTGATGAGGCCGGTGCCGGAGATGACCGACGTGGCGCCCGGGTAGCGGGCGGCGGTGAAGGCCACGTAGCCGTAGACCTGGAGCCGCACGGTGAGGGTCCCGGAGAGGACCTCGGGGAGCGCCCGGGTCCGCAGGGCGCCCTCGAAGAGCACGTGGTCGGTGCTCAACGTGGCGACCACGCGGTCTTCGTTGGTGCCGGCGCCGAGGTTGATCGGCATGTTGGGGTCGAGGACGAACGGCGTCCCCTGGAGGGTGCCGGCCGGACCCTCGAAGACCTGGTCACGCACCTCGGCCAGAGAGTTGAACGGCCCCTGGGCGGAGGGCACGACGAGCGGCCGGTTCTGGCCGTCGAGGGCAGCGGTCATCCAGAACCACCGGCGGGGAGCGCCCACCAGGACGTTCGGCACCCGCTTGCGGGCGGTCGAGGCCTGGGAGAGGGCGTCGGCGACCTTGGGGTACAGCTCCGGTACCGTCGGCGTGGCGTCGGTGTAGGTGATGGCGTTGATGCCGGCGACACCGAGCAGGCCCTGGATCTGGCCGGCGGCGCCGGTGCCGGACAGGAGCTGGGCGTCGAGCTTGGCGTTGTAGTCGGCTCGGAGGTCGGCGAACACGAGCTCGTCGAAGACGATCGGCGACTGCTCGAGCAGCTGCAGGGCGACATCCTGCTGGCCGGCCAGGGTGCGGACGGGGCAGGCCACCGAGTTGGTGATCATGTCGGTCTCGGCCACGGCAGCGTTGTCGGCCGTCTGCGACTCGACAGCGGCCCCGCCGGTGATGCGGGGGATGTTGATGGAGTCCGTGCCGGTGGGCAGGGGAATGTTGCGCACCAGCTCGGCGAACGGCCGGCCGGCGCGGGCCAGGGTGGCCATCTCGTCGAAGAGCCACAGCGGGGGAACGAACTCGCCGCCGGCGCCGTCGACCCGGGAGATGTCCCGGCGCTCCACCGCTGCCCGGCGGTCGCCCTCGCTCAGCGACTCCAGGGCCCGGGAGAACTCAGCCTCCATGCGGGCCTCTCGGCGGGGGATCTCCTCGGCCATCTCCGAGCGGTGACGGGCCAGGCGCTCGCGCGCCTCCTGGTCGCCACCCACGTAGGCCAGGCCGAGGTCACGGAAGTAGCTGGCCTGGCGGTTCTCCCGCTGGTAGGTCAGCGGCTCGGACCGCACACGGACGCCGCCCGGGCCGTTGCTGCGCCCCTCGAGCTCGCCGGCCAGGCGGGCGGCCGTCGCCTCGCGCGTCTCGGACTCGAGCAGCTCGGCGATCCGGGCGTCGAGGGCGTTGATCTCGTCGGTGAGACGGCGGTACTCGGTCTCCTCGTCTTCGGTGAGGTTGGTCCGCTGCTCGGTCTCGACTCGATCGAGAAGAGCCTGACGGGCCTCGTGCGCCGTGGCGCGGGTGGCGCGGGCGCGGGTGACGAAGGGATGGACGTCGGGGACGTCGTCACCGCCGGGGCCGTCACGGCCGAGCATGGCCATGGCGAGCACGACAGGAACGGCGCAGGTGAACAGGGTGGCCGAGACTCGCTCGGCCAGGCGCTGCCCGAAGGAGCGCAGTCGGGTGGTGGGATTCATCGGGTTGGTCTCCTTGTGAGGATCGGGGGTTTCAGGGACCAGCTCCGACGTTCAGGTGGTGGCTCCGGGTGGTGGCCCTCTCGGGCTCCGGCGCGGTGCTCCGGCGTGAACGGGGCCGGAGTAGATCAGGTGCGCAACTCCGCCAGGATGGCGAGCAGGTAGGGAGCGGCGGCCTCGCCATAGGTCTCAGGCGAGTCGGCCAGGCGCTGGGATTCAGAAGCGAAACGACGATCGGGCTCCTCGCGCCAGCGCCGTTCCCACTCGGTGAAGGCGGCAGCGAGCTCCTGCGGTGTGGCTTCCACTGAGGACGGCTCCTATGCGGCGGATGCGGGCTCCAGCGCGGCGCGGGCCTCGGCGAGGCTCATGCCGGTCGGGGCGAGGGCGGACGGGATGACCGGGGGGCCGTCGGCGCGGGCCGTGCTGAGCACGGCGGCGACGACCTCACGCACGCTGGCGAGAGTCCCGCCGTCGTCGACGCCGAGCGATCGGACCTCGGCGAGCACGGATGCGGGCTCCCGATCGGCGAAGCCGCCGTCGAGGACCGCCCGGAAGAGGTGCTCGAGGTCCGCGCTCGAGCGGTTGCGCAGGGTGCCGGAGGTCGCCGGGTTGGCGCCGTAGTTGACGACGGACACGTCGCCACGGTGGAGGCTGAGCTCGAGCAGGCGCCGCTTGGTGTACTCCTCGTCCCACTCCTGGCGCAGGACCCGGAAGGCGAAGCTCATCTCGTCGATATCCCGGCGATCCATGGCCAGGGCCAACTCCTGCACCCTCGCCGATCGGCCGTCGAAGGTGGCGTTCGTGTCGAGGCCGGTGTTGTCGGCCGCCAGGCGGAGGGTCCCGGACTTCGTCCGAGCGAGAGGAAGGTCGCGGTGGTTGATGAGGAACTGCACGTCGGGCTTCTCGCGCAGCGTCTTGTCGGTGGCGCCAGGGTCGACCGACTCGTCCCAGCCCCACGGCGGCCCGCCATACATCTCGTACTCGACGTCGAAGACGCAGGCGTAGCCGGTGAAGGTGAGGGTCCCGTTGCCCTCGTCGTCGCCGGCGGCCCGCTCGATGCGGAACTCGCTGCTCGGGCGGTAGCGCTCGGTGCGCTGGCGCATCTCGATGGCGGCGGCGACGACGTCGCGCACCTGGTCCTTGAGGATCATTCGTCGCCTCCTGGGGCGTTCTTCGGGTCCGCCTCGTCGAGCAGCACCTTGAGGGCCGCCTCGGCGTCGATCATGTTGAGGGGCTGCAGGTACACGTCGCCGCCGTCGACGGGCGGGAGGTCCTCGAGCTCCCGGATGTCGTTCACACTCACCCAGCCCCACTGCCGGGCGATGGCGTAGGCGAGGTAGCGGTCCTTCACGTTGCCCCGCAGCAGGGCGGCCGGGTTGAACTTGAGGTACTGCGGCCGGGGCAACTGCGGGGTGAAGGCGTCTTCGAAGCGCACCAGGTCGGGGCCGATGGAGTAGACGGCGTAGCCGATGCCCTGCTCCTCGAGGCCCTTGCCCCACGAGGTCGTCTTCACCAGCTCTCCGATCATGTGCGGCGGGGTGCGGAACAGCCGGGCGATCTGGCTCGTGTTGAAGTGCTTGGTCTCGAGGAACTGCGAGTCGTTGGGGGTGATCGTGATGGGCCGCCACTTCAGACCACCGGACAGCACGGCCGGGCGGCGCCGGCCGCCGTGGGTGTGTACCCAGTTGGCCACGGTCTTCTTGGCGTCGACGTCGTCGAGCTCCTGGTCCGTCTCCAGCACCGAGCTCGGGGCGGCGCTGTCGGCGAACCAGCGGGCCCCGAAGTTCTCGGCGGCCATCGTGGCCCCGAGGCCCCGGCGGGCGCACTCGATGGGGTTGAGCCCCTCGAGCTGACCGGGGATGGTCGGCCCCTTCACGTGGATCATGTCGGCCTTGGGGAGGACATCGCCGTTGACCAGCTGATACTCGATCCGCCCGGACCTCGGATTGCGTCGGGGGCGGGCGTCGTCGGGGTGGAGTAGCTTCGTCGCCGTGGGCCAGCCGGCGGCGTCGCGGCTGGTGATGACGGCGTAGGCGTTGCCCCGCAGCTGGAGCGAGATCTCCATGCCGGACCAGAACTCGCCGGCCGTCATCTCCGGGTCGGGCTGAGCGATCAGCGGCGGCTGGGGGTTCAGCTTGTCCCGAACGCCGCCCTTCTCACGGAACGCCCTCGCCGGCAGCATGAGGATGGAGTCGGCCCGGAGGCTGACGCAGGCGTAGACGTCGAGGATCTGCAGCGAGGTGCGCTCGGTGACGATCGGGCCCGCCGTCGACATCCCCTCGAGGCCGGGCGGGGGGATCCTGCCGCCGGCGTAGGGACCCCAGGGGTTGGAGAGGTCCCGTCGCTCATGGCCTCCGACCAGGTGCCGGAGGACGCTCATGCACTATCCGGGTCTGGAGCAGGGGGCTCCGCCGGCGCCCGGTCTAGGGCGAGGCTGAGGATCACGAGCTCGGCGCCGGCCACGACGACGCCGAGCCAGACCTCCAGGAGGCCCCAACCGAAGGCGAAGACGACCATGCCGACGATCTCACCGACTGTGGAGCGGATCTCTCGCCGCCTGACCGGCGGCGTCATCGCCCTCTTCTGCTTCCAGCTCGCGGAGGATCTCATTGAACTCCTCGTCATCGTCCGCCCAGGTGTGCACGGCGGGTGTGGGCGGTGAGTCCTCCGGCTTCGCTGACGCCCAGGCGGCCAGCGTCACGGCCGACAGCGGCGAGATGTCCACCCCGGAGCGTCGATCGAAGACCCAGGAGTCGCCGGCGGTGCGCTTGGTTGCCCCGCTCACGGCCTTGTTGAGCTCGGGCTGGCCGATGTGGCGCCACCGGTGTTCGGTGATGTCGTCGTAGGCCGCCCCGCACGCCTGGGCGAAGTCGCCCGCGGTGATGGCCCGGTGCTTCGGCTTTCCCTTGGGAGTCGTCCCGTTCGGCAGGCCGATCGTCAGGCCGGCCGTCTCGCAGGCAGGCAGGAGAGCGCCGGCCGGCCCTGACGGCAGGCAGACGATGGCGGCGGGGTCGTGCCTGTCCCTGAGCTCGACCAGGCGGGGGACCACCCAGGCCGTGCCGGGACGGTTCTCGAGGATCTCTACATGGGTTCCGTCGAGGGTCGACGGAGCGGCGGCGGCGATCTGCGCCCAGCGGCGATCGGCACTGACCTCGAAGGCGAGGGTGACGGGGTCGAGGAGCCCCGACGACGGTGACTCACACTTCCGCCAGTCGGCTTCGTCGATGGCCAGGTCGAGGACCTCGACCTCCTCCGGGTAGATCCCGAGACGCTCCCGGGCGTACTCGTCGTCGGTCATGGCCGTGCGCTCGGTGGCGGCGAAGTCCTCCGCGAGGCGGTAGCCCAGCCCGGGGTTCGCCTCCGCCAGGGCCTGGCGGTGCGCCTCCTCGTCGGCGAGCAGCTCGGCCAGGGCTGCTTCCCACTTGCCGCGGTCGGTGGGGTCGGCTTTGAGCTCGGCGCACCACTCGAAGTAGGCCAGGCGCAGGGCCCGCTTCTGCTTCCGGGCGCCGGCCCGGCCCCGCTTGCAGAGCCGACGGAGGATCTCGGACTCGAGTCGTGGGAGCGGAGCGCTCGACAGGTACCAGAGCTGGGGGTTCGGCCGGGCCGACATGGTCGGCAGGAGTGAGCCGAGCTCGAGGAGCCAGAAGGCCTCGTCGAGGTAGACCACGTCGCCGGAGAACCCTCGGCCCGAGCCCTTCGACCGGGCCTTGAAGTTGAGCCGCTGCGTGGGCCCGCTGAAGCGCTGACCACGGGAGCGGTTGTAGAGCTCGATCGACTCCTGGCCGTGGGAGTTGCTGATGTGCTTGACCCGCTTCCGCAGGTCGTCGTAGCCGTCGATGATCTCCCGGATCCGCCGGAAGCCCTCGAGGCAGGTGTCGAAACGGTGAGCGGTATGGGTCTGGAGCGGCTCGCCGAACAGATACAGGCCGCCGAGCTCCCGGGCGGTGATGATGCCGCCCTTGCCGTTCTGGCGGGGCTCGACGACAGCAGCTTCGAACGCCGCCCACTTCCACTGGCCCGGGCGCTTCGGATCAGGGTTTTCGCCGAGCGCTCCGTTGAGGACCAGCTGCTGGTGTGGCTCGAGATCCAGCCCGTGGCTTGCGCACAGGTCGATCACCTCGGCCCCCGCCGACGACCTTGCGCGGGGCACGAGCTGGTACCGCGGCGTCTGCTTGCCGCGCAGCACGCTTCTTCTGGGCCTCGTCAACGGGGCTCTCAGCTTCCGGGTCGGGCAGGGCGGCCAGGGCGGCCACCGTGTCCCGCAGCTGCTTCGACAAGGGGGCGACCTGGCCGAGAGCGAAGGCGGCAGCCTTCTCCCCGGCCGTGTCGTCGGGGAACCTGGAGACGTCGCCCTTCGCCATCTCGATCGCGTGGGCCAGCTCTGCCCGCAGCGCCTCGAGGGCCCGTCGCTGGTCGCCCGATGCAGCGGCGCTGGACAGGCTCTCCGGGGACTCTGGCGCCTTCCTCGTCACGATCCGAGCGCCCTCCGGGGAGTCCGTGGGGAGAGATTTCCGGGACGTTCCGGGGTCTCCCCGTCGTCAGCGGCGCTGAACTTTCGACCCTCCCTACCCCTGACCATTGGCTCACCACTCTCGACTCCGTCGAGGTCGACGCTCGCTGGTCCGGTTACCTCGGCTGCTGTTGCACGACCGGTGAGCATGGCGGCAGTTCTCCCGGGTCAGCGCCGCCGTCCTTCGGTCTGCCGCCTTGGATCGAGGCACGACCTCATCGACCGTGCTCGACATCGGATGCCAGTGGTGTAAAGACAGGTCGATACGCCGACCACACCACCAGCAGTTCGGCTCCTCGATCCTGACCTGAGCCACGATCCGCCGACGTGGCCGACCACTCAGCTCCGGTGAGCCCACGCTCCGACAGCTGTGCGTTCAGCTCACAGACCGAAGAAGCTCGGCTTCGGCTGGAGAGGCGACGTACACCGACACGGTGACGACATCGCCGGCGACGCCCTCGGGTGCAGTGTGATCACGGTTGGCATGGCCACCGAGCGACGCCTTCAGCACGCCGGCGCCGAGGACGCCCGAGTCCGCCAGGTCGCCGACCACTTTCACCGCCGCCTCGAGCTGCGCTCGGGTCTCCGCACTGGTCCCCTCACGAGCGAGGTACTCCCGAAGGAGGGAGTCCGCAGCTGCAGCCATGCGATGCGCCGGCGTGGCTGGTACAGACAGGCACCAGCTCATGGGGCTCAAGTCTTGGCGGTCGAGGCCCGCTTGTCGGTGTTATCCCCCAACGACCGACAGCGTCTCCCGCTCCCGAGTCTCCTCGCACGCCGCCGCCTTGGCGCCCAGGGCGGCCCGGGCCATCGAGGTCGACAGCGCCCGATAGGTGGACACGGCGTATCCCACGCCCTTGAAGCTTGGCTTGCCCGAGCGTCGGAAGTACTCCTTGAGCACCTCGGCCGCTGTGTCCCGTTGGGTCTCGAGGGGGACCAGCTTGCGCTTGGCCTCGAGCCACGACTTGGCCGCTTCGGTCACCGTCATCACGCACTCGCCTCCAAGCGGCGGATCACCCGTCGCAGGGTCTCGGGGTGCCAGGACTGGGATCGCTTGGGCCTGAGTCCCTCGCGCTCGAGCACCGTGGCCATGGCCCGGAGTGACATGCCGCGACCTCGGAGCTCGCCGATGCGGCGGATCACGGCCTGCTCGTCGACGTCGACGACGAGCTCTCGATCGACGGTGCGCCAGCCGAGGGGCGGGGAGCCGTAGGCGTAGCCCCCGCGCGCCGCCTTGGCTACGCGGCCTGCGTTCATCCGGGCGACGATCAGGGCTCGCTCGTACTGGGAGATGGCGCCGAGCACCTGGCGGATGAGAACCCTGGTCGGGTCGTTGCCCTCGATGTCGGGCTCGGTGACCGAGCGCACCTGGCGGCCGAGGCGAGCGATGCGCTCGAGGATCGTCTCCTGGACGATGAGATCTCGGGCCAGGCGGTCGAGGCGGTAGACCACCAGCGCATCGGCCCGGCCCGTCTCCATGGCGGCCAGAGCCAGGGTGAGGCCGGGCCGGTCGAAGAGCTTGCCGCTCACTCCCTCATCCGCGTGCAGCGCCACCAGGTGGAGGCCTGCCTCGGCGCAGAACGAGCGGATCCGCTCCTCCTGGACCGTGCGCACACTCGATCTTCTGGGCGTTGGCCGCCTGAAGGGTGTCTCCCCTGCGCAGATTCTCGCCGGGCGTGACCGGCTCGAGATGCGAAGGGTTCACGCACTGGCGAACCCGACAGAGGTGGTCGAGCTGCAGACCGGCATGGATCGGGCCGACCAGGAGCTCGTAGGCAAACCGATGGGCGCCGACAAGCCTCTTCCCAACTCGGAACTGGCCGTAGCCCCGTGGGGCGGGGTAATTCAGCGTGCCGGTCCACAACCAGCACCCCGAGGGTACCGTCCGATCCACCTTGGCCCAGAACCTCTCGGCTGGCGCGACCACGAGGTCAACGCTAGCGGTGTGGGCCCTGGGCTACGCCGGGCGGTGCGCCAGGGGGGACACACGCCCGACGCAGCTACCAGACGCGCACGGTAGCGGCGTAACGCTCGGCGCGAATACCCCAGGTCAGCGTCTCGCGCCGGCCCGGCGTGACGACGTCAACGGCGCCAGGGCCTGGGCCACCAGCGCCGTGGTGATCCTGCGGCCGTCCCGGCGAGCCGCGAGGATGACCTCGGGGACGTCGGATCCATGGACGAGCCACCACCGGTAGCACCAGTCGCAGCGCTCGGCCCGATGAACCGGGGCTTGGCCGCACACCCGGCACAGAGGAGGTGGGTTGGTGGGGTCCGCCGGCGTCGCACGGGCCAGCGCGCCGACGGAGCCGTGCAGCGCCACGAGGGCGGTGTCAGCGCCACGGATCACCTGGCGCCACAGGTCGAGCAGCTCGTCGCGGTCGCCGCGCACGACGGCGTTGCCGACGGGATCCGCCGGGCCCGACGTGTGACTCCCGGCGTTCGGTCCACTTGAGGCGCGGAAGCCGTCGGTGGTGCGCACCCGCGTCCGGCGCAGCAGGCCCACCGCCGACAGGCCGCGCTTGGTCCACCTCTCGGGCTTGGGATCTGAGCGGTCGAGGACGCCTAACTTGAGGTCGGCGACAGCGGCCTCCAGCTCGTCGAGCAGGTCGACCACGTGGCGCTCTTCGGCGATGATCAGTGGCTCCGCTTGGGATGGGCGGCGCGCCATCGCCTGACGCGTGCCGCGGCCTGGGCCCGCCGGCGGGCGGCCTGCTCGGGTGTCTCCGGTTTCTCGGGCTTCACGTTGAGCTCGCTCCGACAACGCCCGCAGAGTCCGTCGTCGTCATCGGCCTCCCGGTAGGCACAGCCCGGACAGAGGTCCACCGCGATGCAGCTCACGCTGAGGCGAGCAGCTCGCGGGCCCGGCGCCGTAGGGCCGCCCTGTTCTTGACCCCGAAGTTCACCCCGCCCCAGATGCCTGAGGGTTCGTCCCGCTCGAGTGCGGCCTGCAGACACAGGCGGCGCATGGCGCAAGGTCCACACAGTGCGGTGGCCCGTTCCTTGTCGGCCTGGTCGTCGGAGAAGAACAGCTCCGTGAGCTGGTGGCAAGGGGCCTGCTCGGGGCGCTCGAAGAGGGTGACCCTCCACGCTGGTTCGGCCAAGCTCTCCTCCCAGGAGGCCTCGGCCGGTCGGGCTCCAGCCAGGACAACCTGAAAGATGAAGGCTACGGGGGTAACGCTTCGGAACCGCCGACCACGCTCAGCCTGGTCACTCCCGCAACCACCACCACCGGCCCTTCGTCCACCGGTCCCAGATTGTCGCTACCACGAGGGCGAGGGCGAAGGCCCACGTGGCCAGGAACAACACGACGGCCACCCAGATGGCGACGAGCATCACGGGCCCTGAGCTCGTCTCGGCCTGCGGAGGCTGGCCCGCAGGTCCGGTGGTGGGTTGGTCCACGGCGCCGGTTCTGGCGGTTCGGTGAGGTTGCCGAATCGCCCGAAGCGCGGGGGCTGGAGCGTGGGCGGGGCGCCCCTGGGGTTGGTGCCGACGGCGCGGGGGTTGGTGCCGAGGGCCCGGGGTCTGGAGCTGCGGGGTTTGGTGCTCGGCGGGGCCGGGGCCGGCGGCGGGGTTGGGGTTCGGGGTTTGCGAAGTGGCTCCCCCAGCTCGGCTGGGGGTTGGGGGGGATTTTGACTCTCTCGGGGTACTTCTCGGGTGGGGGGCCTGTAGAGGCCCCCTTTTCTGGTACCGGATAAGCCCCCTTTTCTGTCATTCGAAAGGGGGTCCGTAGAAGCCCCCTTTCCGGAGTGAAGGCGGGCTCGTAGAGGCCCCCCTTTCTCGGCATCGGTGTGTTCTGTCGGGAGCGCGGCGAGCCCCCTTTTCTTGTCATTCGAAGGGGGGCTCGTGGAGGCCCCCTTTTGTGGCAGCCCAACCCTCGAGAAGTTGCCCCGGCCGACCCCGGGCGAGTAGGTGACGATCCCGAGCTCAACGAGGCGCTTGAGCGCGCGCTTGGTGGCCTTGCGCCGGGTCTCGATCGACCCAGGAACGCCGGCCTTGTTGGCCAGCTGGTCGATCGACAGGTCGTCCTCGAGACGCGACCACAGCGCCGTCGCGCCGACGATGGCCATCACCACGCGCATCTCAACGGCCTTCAACGACTCGGCGAGCGCGGCATCCATCGCCGCCCTGCCGGCCTGACAGACGACCGTGTAAGCCTGGCGACCCTCCGGGATCCGGGGGTCGGCGCGCTCTTCGGCTTCTCGGGCTGCAGCTGCGAACGTCACGGCGGTGCCACGAGGACGAGTCCGCCTGCTTCGGGATGTTCTCGCGGGGCAATGAGCAGCTCGTAGCTCTCGGGTGCCCGCGCCCCCCTCGCCTCGTACCGGCGCTGGCGGGACAGCAAGCCGCGGGCCTCGAGTTGGCGTAGCTGGCGCTGCACGGTTCGCACCGACTGCTCTGTTGCCAGGGCGAGCGCCTCCTGGGTCGGGGAGCAGCAACTCTCCCCCTCGTCGACCAGGCCGGCCAGCACCAACAGGACGGCCTTGGGCCCGACCCCCCCGGCGATCTGGCGCTCGGCCCAACGGCGGGCGCGGAGGCTCATGCCAGCAAGCTTCCCCTGTTCTCCTTGGGGAGGACTAGGGGGGTCTTCTTGGGGGCAACTCTGTTCATAGGCCCGGCAAGTGCAGCTGGATTCCCGTGGTCAGGCAGGCGTGGCTGACGATCCGATCACGGACTACACGCGCCGAGGGCGACGTCTCTACGCGCTGGCAGGCGTTGATCACCGTGGTGTGATCCCGGTTGAAGAACCGGCCCAATGCCGGATAGGACCACCCGCTCGACGCGCGAGCCGCGGCCATGGCGACGTGACGCCAGCGCACCAGCGGCAGTGACCGACGTTGGCCGAGGAGCTCGCCAACCGAGAACCCCGACTCGGCGGCGGTCGCGGCGAGCACGACCGAGGGGTGTGGACCCTCCATGGTGTCGAACGGATCCTCCCGGAAGCACGCGGCGGCATCCACAGGAACCCCTGAGGTCATGTCCGGCGCGCCATCCCGGCGTACTGCTTGCGGGAGACGACCGGGTAGGTCCAGGCCGCCGCGCTGAGGGCGTCGTCGATCTCGGCGGGGACGGTGAGACCGAAGCGTCGGCGGGTGCCGTCGCGCTCGGGAGAGCCGTTGGTGCACAGCAGCAGCCGCACGCGGGTTCGTCCGTAGACCTGCAGGCGGTCGGGGAGCTCGTAGAGCGCCAGCTGCTGGCCGGGGTTGCCGGGATCCGCGGCGGTGGCCACGAGGCTCAGGGAGGCCGCGACCACGAAGCGGTCCCAGCCGATGACCTCGACGGCGGCCCGGCGCAGCTCGGTGTTGGGCTCGGCCATGATGCGCTCGAGGGGCCACCCGGCGATGAGGTCGGGCGGCACCCGAAGCCCGTGCCAGGCGTGGATGGCCCAGGTGTCGGGGTAGGCGATCGCCGGGCCGTCCTCGCTGTGCAGGCGGCCCTCGGCGTCACGACGAAGGACGGTCGGCCGCTCGGTGAGGACGCATACACCGCGCATCGGCCACCACCACCCAGATGAGGTGGCGATGGAGATCTCGGCGGCCAGGGCCCGGCTGGCCCACGGCTCGTACTGCACGCCGAGCTCGTCCTCGGGCCAGCGGCAGAAGGCCAGCCAGTACAGATCGTGCTGGCCGTACAAGGCCAGACCGAGCTGGCCCCGGAGCTGGCCCCGGAGCTGGTCCCCGAGCTGGCCCCGGAGCTGGCCCCCGAGCTGGTCCCCGAGCTGGCCCCAGAGCTGGCCCCGGAGCTGGCCCCCGAGCTGGCCCCGGAGCTGGTCCCAGAGCTGGTCCCCGAGCTGGCCCCAGAGCTGGTCCCGGAGCTGGCCCCCGAGCTGGCCCCGGAGCTGGTCCCAGAGCTGG
>CAYTTL010000004.1:0-1076 GCA_964440725.1 uncultured Acidimicrobiales bacterium
ACGTTCACCCAGTCGATCAACGTGGCCCGTACGGCAACGGCGCTCGATGCCATGGGCCAGCCCGTGACGATCGACTGCGACGTGCGCGCCTGCACCGTGCAGGCGTTCAGCGACAGCGGCCAGTACGAGTCCCAGCACCACATCAGCTTCGCGCCCACCGGTACCACCACATCCACGTCGACCACCACGTCGTCGACAAGCACCACGACGTCGACGACCACCACGTCGACCACGGTGCCGGGGGCCACTACCACCACCTCGACCACGACGACGACCACCTCGACCACGGTGCCGGGGGCGACCACCACCACGTCGACCACCACGGTGCCGGGTGGCCAGACCTGCTTCGGCCGGCCGGCCACGATGGTCGGGACGGAGGGCACCGATCGCCTGTTCGGCACCGCCGGGCCTGACGTCATCGTCGGCCTCGGAGGCGCCGATCTGATCCAGGCCGTGGACGGCGACGACACTGTCTGCGGTGGCCCCGGGAACGACACGATCTACGGCGGGGCGGGCCGGGACATGATCCACGGTGGCACCGGCAACGACAGGATCGTCGGCGCCTCGGGTGCGGACGACCTGCGGGGAGCGGGGGGCAACGACGAGCTGGTGGGCGGCGGTGGCAACGACCAGCTCGACGGGGGGGCCGGTGCCGACGCCTGCGACGGCGGCGCCGGTACCAACACCCTCGCCAACTGCTAGGCGCCCGCCCCGGCGCTGCGCCTCAGGCGGGGTGGCTCATCACGTTGAGCACCAGGCCGTTCGGGTCCATGACGAAGAACCGCCGCACGCCCCAGGGCTCGTCGGTGAGGGGATGGACGATCTCCAGGCCACGGCGCACGACCTCGGCGTGCACGGCATCGACGTCGCCGACCTCGATGGTGAGGTCCGGGGGCCGTCCCGCGGACGCGTCCTCCCGCATGAGGTTGATCTGGGCGGTGGGATTGCTCGGCGAGACCAGGGTGACGATCCACCCCATGTCCATCGCCACGTGGAACCCGAGGAGCTCGACGTAGAACTCCCGGCTCCGGTCGAGGTCGCCGGACCGAATGTCGGGAACGACCCGCCGAACCGTC
>CAYTTL010000004.1:1176-8081 GCA_964440725.1 uncultured Acidimicrobiales bacterium
CTGGCTAACATCCGGCGCTGAGCAGGGTCCGACTGGCGGCTGCGCGCGGCCGGAACATTCCATTTGATCGCCACAAGGGGGCAGTTTGATCGAGGTCGTCCTCTTGGACTGCGATCAGGTCACGGCCTCGCCCGGGCTCGACCTCGACACACTGGGGCACCGCGTGCGCCTGCTCGGCGCTCTCGGTGTCGATGTCGTGCTGCTCACGGCGGAGCTCGAAGCGGGCTTGCTGGGGCCGGCACCCGTCCCGGGCCCCGGGCGGGTGTTCGTCTGGTCGGGGCGGCCGCCGGAGGTGCTCGAGCTCGGCGGGTCGGGAACGCAGGCCACGACCGCCGTCTATGACGCCCGTCCCGGCGCCAGCCCGAGCGACTGGGTACGCCGGCACCTGGTGGGCGTCGGCGGGCCCGACACGGTCAGGGTGGTCGTCGACGCCGCCGACCTCGACGACGTGACCATCACCCAATCGGCCTTCCCCGCCATGGTGGACGACCCCTCCTGGAGGCTGGAGGTCGACGGGTTCGATCCCGACCTGGAGGGCGACGTCGAGGCGTGGCTCACCGTCGGGAACGGGCGCACCGGCACGCGTGGGTCGGTCGAGGAGGCAAGGGAGGATTCGTCGGCCGCGGTGTTCGTCGCCGGAGTCTTCGGGGGCGAGGACGGCGACCCCAACGGGCCCGAGCTGGCGAGAGGTCCGGAGTGGCCCCGCCTGCACCCTCGGGTGGACGCCGACGCCGTCCGGCTCGACCCCGGCTCCGCCATCGAGCACCGGCGGATTCTCGACCTGCGCCAGGCGATCGTGTTCCGGGAGTGGCGCCAGCGGTTGGGCGGCGGCCGGGAGTGGCGGTTCCGCTCGGCCCGCTTCGCCTCCCTCGGCGATCGGGAGATCCTCGCCCTCGTCGCCGAAGCCGAAGCCGACGGTGGAGCAGCGGTGCGGCTGAACGGTGAGATCCCGGGTCCGGCCGCCGAGGGCTCGGTGGCGGCGGTGGACCAGCGGGGCGACGGTGAACAGACGCTCGTGTCGGTGAGGGCACGGGATGGAGGTACGGCGTCGTTCGCCATCTCCAGCATCGACCGGGAGGGAAGGCTCGAGCGCCTCGTCGGTGTCGGTCGCGGCCCGGCGGACACGGCCGCCGGCAGCGGCGGCCCGGCGGACACGGCCGCCGGCAGCGGCGGCCCGGCGGACATGGCTGTGCAGGCCCGGGATCGCGCCCGGGCCGCCGGATTCGCAACGGTCCGGGACCACCACCGCCGGGAGTGGCGTGACCGCTGGAGGGACGCCGACGTCGTGGTGGAGGCCGACCACGAGGCCCAGGAAGCGCTGCGGTTCTCGCTCTACCACCTCATCTCGGCCGGCGACCCCGAGAGCGACCTGGCGTCGATCGGGGCCCGGGCCCTGACCGGCCCCGGATACCGGGGCCACGTGTTCTGGGACACCGACATCTTCGTCCTGCCCTTCTTCACCTGGACCCACCCCCCCACCGCCCGGGCCCTGCTCGCCTACCGCTACCGCACGCTCCCCCAGGCCCGGGCGAAAGCGACCCGCCTGGGCTATGCCGGGGCCCTCTACCCGTGGGAATCGGCCGACACGGGCGAGGAGGTGACGCCGGCGTCCACGTCGCTGCCCGACGGCACGCGCCTGGAGATCCTCACCGGCTTCCAGGAGCACCACATATCGGCCGACGTCTCCTGGGCCGCGTGGCAGTACTGGCAGGTGACCTCCGACCACGACTTCCTCGTGACGATGGGGGCGGAGATGATCGTGGAGACGGCCCGCTTCTGGGCGACGCGGGCCAGGCCGGGCGACGACGGCCGCCACCACATCGCCGAGGTCATCGGCCCCGACGAGTACCACGAGGGCGTCGACGACAACGCCTACACCAATGTCATGGCCCGGTGGAACCTGCGGGCCGCGGCCGCCGTCTGCGAGCTCGTCCCGACCCTGGACGTCGAGGCCTGGCAGGATCTCCGCTCGCGCCTCGACATCCAGGCCTCCGAGGTCGAGGAGTGGCAGGCGGTGGCCGCCGGCCTGGTCGACGGCTTCGATCCCGGCTCGCTGCTGTACGAACAGTTCGCCGGGTTCCACGGTCTGGAGAACATCCGCGCCGTCGACCTGGCGCCGCGCCCGTTCACCGGGGAGATGGTCGTCGGGGTCGACCGCCTCCGTCACACCCAGGTGGTGAAGCAGGCCGACGTGCTGATGCTGGCTCACATGCTCCCGGTCGCCGTCGGCGGCGACGCCGCCCTGGCCAACTACCGCCACTACGAGCCGAGGACATGCCACGGCAGCTCACTGTCGCCGGCGATCCACGCCGCCGTGGCGGCGCGGGTCGGCGAGATCGACGATGCCGCGACCTACTTCCGGGCGGCCGCCGGCCTCGACCTGCGAGACGACATGGGCAACGCGGCCAAGGGGGTGCACATCGCCACCATGGGAGGGCTCTGGCAGGCCGCGGTGTTCGGGTTCGGGGGCGTCCGGCCCGAGTCTGGGGCCGTTCGGCCCGAGTCTGGGGGCGTTCGGCCCGACGACGGGTTCGTGCGCATCGACCCTCGGCTACCGCCCTCCTGGGAGAAGCTGGCCTTCCCGGTGCGCTGGCGGGGCACGCGCATCGACGTCGAGGTGACCGTCGACACCCTGCGCATCCACCTCGACGGGCCCGCCAGGGTTGCCGTCGGGAGCGCAGACCCGTCACCCCTCGACGGCGGAGCGTTTGTCGCTACCCGGCAGGGCGACGGCTGGTCGGAGCCCGTCGACGCGGTCATGCTGTGACGATGAAGGACGGCATGGAGACCAGCCTCGGCGACCTCGACGCCGTCATCTTCGACATGGACGGCGTGGTCACCGAGACGGCGACGGTTCACGCCGCCGCCTGGAAGAAGCTCTTCGACGAGTACCTAGAGGGTCGGGCCGAGGCCAACGGTGACGAGTTCGTCGAGTTCGACGAAGCTTCCGACTACGAGCGTTACGTCGACGGGAAGAACCGCTACGACGGGGTGAGGAGTTTCCTGAAGTCGAGGGACATCACCCTGCCCGACGGAACCCCTGACGACCCGCCCGACCGGGAGACGGCCTGCGGGCTCGGCAACCGCAAGGACGGGTACTTCAACGCCTGGGTGAGCGAGAAGGGGGTTCGGGCCTTCGAGACCACCGTGAAGTTGATCGAAGACCTGAAGCAGCGCGGGGTCCGCGTGGCGATCGTCACGTCGAGTCGAAACGCCGACATCGTCCTGGATGCGGCCGGGGTGGCCGACCTGTTCGAGGCCAAGGTGGACGGCCTCGACGCCGCCGAGTTGGGGCTCGCGGGTAAGCCCGACCCGGCCACCTATCTCGAGGCGGCGAAGAAGCTCGGCGTCGACCCCGCTCGGGCGGCGGTCGTGGAGGACGCCCTGTCGGGGGTCGAGTCGGGACGTCGGGGGAACTTCGGGCTGGTCGTCGGCGTGGCCCGGGGCGGGCAGGGTGAGAGCCTCCTGAAGGCCGGAGCCGACGTGGTGGTCGAGGACATGGGCGAGTTCCGATTGGAGTCGTGACCCGTCGCGACCCCTCGGAGCATGATTCAATCTCCGTTGCAGCTACCGCCCACGTTCGCGCCTCGTGCGCCAAGCCCCAGGAGAGCCATGGAGCCCCTCGACGAACTGACCCTGAGCCGGAGGGGCCTGCTCGGCCTGGCGGCGGCGTCCGCCGCCGGTATCGCGCTCACCGCCTGCGGCTCGAGCTCGACCAGGACGGCCAGTGGGACGACGATCCCGACCGTCGCCGGTCTGGCCAACGGGCGCACGGCGACGGTCAGGACCTGCGTCTACGCCAAGAACCATGCGTCGTCGATGCTGTACTGGCAGAGGTTCGCGCCGCCAGGCGTCACCGTCACGGTGACACCGGTCACCTCCACCGCCGAGATCCTCCAGGCGCTCGAAGGCGGCTCGCTCGACTTCGGGCTCATGGGCCCGTACGTGCCGATGCTCACCCAGGCTAAGGGCGGCATCACCTGCAGGACCGTCGGCATGGTCGCCCGTCAGGGCATCGGACTGGTGGGAAAGGTCGGCGAGGTCTCCAAGGTGGAGGACTTGAGGGGCAGGAAGATCGCCGTTCCGCCACCGGGCCTGCAGGTCCTCGTCCTCAAGGACCTGCTGACCAAGGCGGGGATGGCGCTCGGCACCGACGTCGAAGCGGTGCCCCTCGGGTACGCCGACCACCTCGCCGCCCTCACCCGGGGCGACGTCCAGGCGTTCATGGGCACCGAGCCGGGCTGCACCCAGGCGGTCGTGAACGGTGTGGGTGTGCGACTGCCCGGCGTCTACGACACGCCTCTCGGTGACCTCAACACCGCGCTGTGGGCCTCGCCGGCGATGCTCGAGGACGAAGAGCTGTGCCGGGCCACGGTGAAGATGCAGAAGGCCGCCGCCGAGTACCTCACGCCGAACGGGGTCAACGACAAGGCGGTGTGGCGCGAGCTCCTGGTCGACCAGTTCGGCTTCCAGGAGAACGTGTACGAAGCGGTGCTCGAGAACGTCGGCGCCGAATGGGACTTCGACCAGGCCCGCCAGGATCAGTACGTGGGGATGGGCAAGGCGCTCGTGTCCAACGGCGAGCTGACCGCCGAGCCCGACTACGAGGGCCTGTATGCCCGCCAGTACTGGAAGGTCTGAGGGCGAGCTCACCTCGGTCGTGACCGACGACGCCGCCGCCCAGTTGGCGGCGGTGTCGGGGGTCATCACCACTCCCACCACGGCTCGGACGGGCCGGCGCCGGCGCCGGCGTCTCCTCGGCCTGGTGGCGCCGCTGGCCGTGTTGGTGAGCTGGCAGATCGCCTGGGAGCTCGAGTTGCGACCACGGACGATCCTGCCGTCGCCCCATCAGGTCCTCACCGCCGCCGACGCCTTCTTCTTCGGCCACAACGCCGTCACCCTGTCGGGGATCGTGCCCTTCAAGGGGGCGGCCTGGCTCCACATCTCCGCCAGCCTCGAACGTTGCATCACGACCTGGGTGCTCGCCGTGGTGGTCGGGCTGGTGCTCGGGCTCGGCCTCGGGCTCTCGCGGTGGGTGGCCGACGTGCTCGAACCGATGACGAACGCGTTGCGCGCCGTGCCCCTCTTCGCCTGGCTGCCGCTGGCCGCGGTGCAATTCGGCATCGGTGAGCCACCGGCCCGAACCCTGATCTTCATCGGCGCCCTCTGGCCGGTCGTCGTCGCCACCGCCGACAGCGTGGCCCGGGTGCCGAAAACCTACGTGGAGACGGCCCGCATGCTGGGAACTCCCCGTACGCGTCTGTGGAGACGGGTCTACCTGCCCAGTGCCCTCCCCGAGATCGTCACCGGCCTTCGGTTGTCGCTGACACTCGCCTGGACGTGCGTCATCGTGGGCGAGCTCCTGGGTGTGAGCCGCGGCATCGGGGCGATGATGATCGCGGCGCGGGAGGCGGGGGCGACCGACCAGATCATCGTCGGCGTCTTCCTGTTCGCCCTGATCGGCTACGCAGGCGACCGCCTCCTGCGGGCGCTGGCCCGCCCGCTCGTGCGCTGGAGCGACGCATGACCGGCCCGGGAGGCCGGTCCGAGGACTCAGCCGGCCCGGCCGGCTCCGTGCCCGAACGGAATGGAGGCCGGTCCGAGGACTCAGCCGGGGACGGCACCCGGCCGGGCATGCTCGTGGCCCGCAGCCTCAGGAAGTCCTTCGGCAGCCTGGCCGTGCTCGACGGCGTCGACCTCCAGGTGTCGGCCGGCCAGACGCTGGCGCTCCTGGGGCCCAGCGGGTGCGGAAAGTCGACCCTCCTGCGGGTGCTGGCCGGCTTCGAGCCCTTCGATGGGGGGACGGTGACCCTCGACGGTGAACCGGTGGCCGGCCCGTCGCCGGGTCGCGGCATGGTCGCCCAGGCCGGGACCCTCTTTCCCTGGCTCACCGTCAGGGAGAACGTCGGGTTCGGCCCCCGCGATCGCGGGTCGTCCGACGTCGACCGCATGGTGGCCGACCTGCTCGCCATGACGGGGCTGGCCGACTTCGCCGACGCCCTGCCCCGTCAGCTGTCGGGCGGCATGCGCCAGCGCGCCTCGCTCGCCCAGGTCCTGGCCAACCAGCCCCCGGTGCTCCTCCTCGACGAGCCCTTCGGCGCCCTCGACGCCCAGACCCGCCTGCGCATGCACGGCTGGGTGCGGGGTCTGCTCGCCGAACGTCCCACCAGCACCGTCCTGGTGACCCACGACGTCGAGGAGGCATTGCTGCTCGGTGACCGCCTCGGCCTGCTGTCGCCTCGGCCGGCGCGGGTGGTGAGCGAGCGCGACCTGCCCTTCGGCAAGGACCGGGGCCGGCACACCCTGTCCGAGCCGGACTTCGTGAGCCTCAAGGCCACCGTGCTCGACGAGGTCATGACTGCGTGATTCACTGCGGCCGGTCGCGTGACCGGGTGTCCCAGGCCCCGGTGGTGCCGAGAGCCCGCAGCTCGTACTTGCGGACCCTGGTCGTCGGGGTCTTCGGCAGTTCCGGATGCACCCGCAGCCAGCGGGGGACGAGGTAGCGAGGCAGCACGCCGGCGAGGAACGCGGTGACCTCCACGAGGTCGAGGTCGGCATCCTCGGCGGCGACGACGCACAGCAGCACCTCCTCCTCCACGCCATCGCGGGCCGGGACCCCGACGGCAGCGGCTTCGACGACGTCGGGGTGGGTGAGGGCCGCCTCCTCGATGAACGAGGGGGCGATCATCTCGCCGGCCCGGCGGATCGCATCCCGTTGACGCCCGATGAACTGCAGCTCCCCGTCGTCGGTCCACTGCAGGAGGTCGCCGGTGCGGTACCACCCGTCCTCGGTCCAGGCCTCGCGGGTCGGCGCCCGCCGGGCGGCGGCGCCCAGGGGGCCCCCGCACCAGGCCGGGGCGGGCCGGGGCCTCATCCACCGCTGCCCCGCATAACCCCGGCCCCGC
>CAYTTL010000004.1:8091-16090 GCA_964440725.1 uncultured Acidimicrobiales bacterium
GACGGGCCGTCGGCGCCGAGGTAGCCCTCGAACATGACATGGTCGGCCCGGGGCCTCATCCACAGCTCGCCGGCTTCACCCGGTCCGAGCGTTCGGCTGTCGGCGACGATCCTGGCGTCCCAGCGGTCGCTGGGCACACCCACGGTGCCGGGGGTCTGCGGCAGACCCCGCGCCGGCCACGACCAGCACGATGCCGTCTCGGTCTGGCCCCACGTCTCGGCGACGTGGAGCTCGAAGCGATCCTCGATCTCCCGCCACCGGCCGATGGGCGCGGCGGCGCCCAGGATGCGCCGCACCGGGTTCTCGCGGTCGGCCGGGTGGGCCCGTCGCCGGGACAGCGCCGACAGGATGGATCCGACGAACGTGAACATGACAGCGTCGGCAGCCCGGATGCGGGTCCAGAAGGCGAGGATGTCGAAGCCGCTGTCGATGGTGACGTGGCCGCCCCGGTCGAGAGCGGCGAGAAACGTGCCCTGGCACGTGATGTGGAACAGCGGGAGGCAGCAGTACAGCCCCTCCCCCGGCTCGATGGGCAGACATTCCGAGCCGTAGCGGTGGCCCCACAGCGCCTCGCAGTGACGGCTCCACAGCACGCCCTTGGGGACACCGGTCGTGCCCGAGGTGTACATCAGCTTCGTCGGCGCACCCGGGTCGTGGTCCAGGGCGCCGGGAGCACGCCCCGATGCCGCCTCGATGAGGTCGTCGACGCGTGGCGCCCCACCCGGGCGGGACGGGCCTCCGAGGACGAGCACGTCACGCAGGTCGGGGAGGCCGTCCCGGATCGCCTCGACGTCGGCGAGCAGGTGGGACGTGACGATCAGGATGTGGGCCCGGCTGTGCCGCATCACCTGACGGAGAGGCTCCCCGGTGAGCAGCACGTTCAGGGGCAGGTAGACGGCGCCGAGCTTGGCGCACGCCAGCCAGGTGGCGAGAAGACCCCAGCCGTTGGGGGCCCGGATCATCACGACGTCGCCGCCGCCGTAGCCGTGACCGGCGAGCACCTCGGCCATGCGGTTGGCGAGGTCGTCCGTCTCCGCGTAGGTGAGTCGCGCGTCGGGAAGGGTGACCAGGGGCCTCGGACCCAGCGTCGCCGCCCGGGCTTCCAGCAGGGCCCGGACCGACTCGTGGCCGCCTGCGGGTCCGGCGTAAAGGGAATCGGTCATCTACACGGCGGGATCAATCGACGGCACGATATCCCAGGTCCGCCTGACCCCGTTCGCCCAGAGGCGTCCGTTAGAGTCGAGACGTGGTCCCGGGCGTAACGCGTACAGAGGCGGAGCACATCTCCGGTGAGCTCAGCGCGCTCGCCGAGCCCAACCGCCTCCTGATGATGCGGTACCTGCGGCGAGGGGCCCGTAGCGCCGGGTTCCTGGCCCAGGCGGTGGGTATCGGGCCGTCGCTGGCCAGCCACCACCTGTCGGTCCTGGCCGATACCGGCCTGGTCACCCGCCGCCGCCAGGGCCACTTCGTCTGTTACGCCGCCAACCGCGAGCGGGTGAGGGAGTTGCACCAGCGCCTGGGCCGGCTGGCCGGCGCCACCGGGACCGGCGACGTGTCGGCCTCGGCCGACGACCCCTGTTGAGCAGCCACCTCAGGTGATCGGTACCGGCCGCGCCGCTCCCTCGTTCACCCTGCCCGACGCCGATACGGGGGAGCCCGTTTCCGACCCATGGCGGGCCGGTCGCAGCGCGCTGGTGTTCTTCAAGGTGACCTGTCCCGTCTGCCGGATGGTGGCGCCGAAGGTTACGGCCCTGGCCGCCGGGGGCGTTCCGGTGGTGGCCGTGGGCGAGGACCCACCTGCGGCCCTGCGGCGCTACGCGCGCGAGCACGACCAGCAGGTGCCTACGGTGAGCGAGGCGGCGCCCTATCGCGTCTCCTCGGCGTACGGCGTCTCGACGGTGCCGTCGCTGTTCGTGGTGGAGGCCGACGGGATGGTGTCCGACGCGGTGGGCGGCTGGGACCGCGACCGTTGGAACGCGGTGGCGGCGGACTTCGGCGCGCCGGCGGTGTCCGCCGCGGGTGACGGCCTTCCTGTCTTCCGGCCCGGCTGAGGCAGCCGCAACCGCCACTGACCCGGTCGGGTCGGCATGTGAGCGATCAAACGCCAGGCGGCTCACCGGCCGGCGGGGCGGCGACCACGTCGCCGGGGACGTCCTCGAAGGCCGAGGCCAGCTCGGGGCGCAGGTAGCGCAGGGCGAGCACCAGGGCGGCGAACGCGACGGCGCAACCGGCCGTCACCGCCCGCAGGCCGAAGCGGTCGCCGAGCACGCCCTGGACCACGGCGCCGAGGGGGTAGATCGTGCCCAGCGCCACCATGTACAGGCTCAGGATGCGGGCCCGGTAGGCGGTGGGCGCCCGGAGTTGCACCACCGTTCCCAGGCCCGAGAGCACGCTGATGTAGACGGCGCCCACGACCACCAGGGCGATGGCCGCCAGGGCCAGCGTGGGCGCAAGGGCGTAGACCACGACGGCCGCCGCCACGCCCACCAGGCTGGCCTGGAGGGCCCGACGACGGCCGTACCGGCGGGCGATCGGCGCCAGAGCCAGCGCCCCGGCGACGGCCCCCACCCCTTGGGCGGTGACGAGGATCGCCGTACCGGTGTCGCCGTGGCCGAACAGCTCCAGGGCCACCGCGGGGATGAGGGCGATGAACGGCGAGATCAGGAAGGCGGTCACGCCGATGGCAAGGATCGCCAGCCGGCAGCCGGGCTCGGCGGCGGCCGCCCGCATCCCGGTGACGATGCGTCGGTGCAGGCTGCCACCCTCGGTGTCGGGCGCCGGGGGCGGGACCCGCACGAAGAGGAGCGCAACCATCACCGCGGCGAACGACGCCGCGTTCAGGGCGAACGCCAGGGTGTACGAGCCGACGGCCAGGACCAGGCCGGCGAGGGCCGGCCCCACCACCCGGCCCAGGTTGTACTGGGCCGACGACAAGGAGATGGCACCGAGCAGGTCCTCACGAGGGACCAGGTCGGGAAGGATGGCCTGGTAGGCCGGGAACCCCAGCGCCGCCATGGTGCCGCCACCCAGCACCACGACGATGACGAACGGGGGCGTGGCATGGCCGGTGGCCACCAGCACGGCCAGCAGGGTGGCGAAGAGGATCTCCCCCGCTGTCGTGGCCAGGAGCCAGCGCCGGCGGTCGACTCGATCGGCCATGGCCCCGCCCACGGGCGACAGCACACCGATCGGCAGGAAGGCGGCGGCCGCCGCCAGCCCCGTCCACCCCGCCTGTCGGGTCTCGGCCGTGATCAGCACGCCCACGGCCACCGTCTGCATCCACGATCCGATGTTGGAGAACAGGGCCGCGCTCCACAGCAGGGCGAAGTCCCGCCGTTGCAACGGACGCAGCGACGCCATGGCGAAGACACCCTTGCGCTCGCCCCCCCCGCTCGGGGGGCCGCTCGGGCCCGCGGGCGCCTTCTTCAAGTCGCCGGCGCGTCGGGGGTGGTGCGGTACCGGGCCTCGAGCTCGTAGTGGGCGTCGAGGTCGACGATCCGGTTGAACTCGTCGAATGTGGTCACCAGGTCGAGGTGGTCGCGCAGCGTCCCATCGTCGGCCAGGATTCCGTAGGCACGGGCCAGGGCGCGCGCGGCGGCGAACAGCCCCGTCAGGGGGGAGACGATCAGGTTGTAGCCGAGGTCGGACAGCTCGTCGGGGGTGAGGAGCGGCGTGCGCCCCGCTTCGATCATGTTGGCCACCCGCACCACCCCCGGCGTGGCCGCCGCCACCTCCTCCAGCTCGGCGACCGACCGAGGCGCCTCCACGAAGACGGCATCGACCCCGAGGGCGGCGGCGGCCCGGGCCCGTTCGATTGCCTCGCCCAGCCCGACCGCCGCCCGGGCGTCGGTGCGGGCGACCACGAACAGGTTCTCGCGATGATCGACGGCGGCGGCCAGCTTGGCCAACCAGTCCTCCCGCGGCACCACTTCCTTGCCCGCCATGTGCCCGCACTTCTTGGGCCAGACCTGATCCTCGAGGAAGATGCCGGCGGCTCCGGCTGCCTCGAACAACTGCACCGTGCGGATGGTGTTGAGGGCATTGCCGTGGCCGGTGTCACCGTCGACCACGACCGCGGCGTCCGGCACCCGTCCGCACACCCGGCGGGCCACCTCGGCGATCTCGGCCTGGGTGAGGTACCCGAAGTCGGGGAGACCGAGAAGGGTGGCGGCGGTCGCGTAGCCGGAGAGGAACAGCACCTCGTGGCCGGCACCGGCGGCCAGGCGACCCGACAGGGCGTCCCAGACCCCCGGCATCAGCACGGGCCGGCCGGTCGCCAGGAGCAGGCGGATGCGTTCTCCGTCCATTCCGTCGAGCGTAGGTGAGGATCGGCCCCTTGGAGGCCGGGCGCGACCTACCTACCTGTCGGGTTGCTCGCAGTTGGACCCGGTGAACACCTCGATTCGCTGCGACGCCGCCTGCACCTCGGCGCTCGACAGCACGGCGGCGGCGTCGGCCGGGATCCTGGCCGGGTCGTAGCCGGCCTGCTCGAGGTTCCGGGCGTAGGTGCCCGCCGCCTCGGTGAGGAGCTTGGCGTCGGCCGCGATCTCGGGTGGGGCGGCGGCCGCGGCCTCGTTGGACGCGGCCAGCAACTCGTCGACGAACCGCCGGATCTGCGCCGGATCGTCGCCGAGACCCCGGGCCACGGTGCTGAGCCGACGGTAGAAGGTCTCGGTGAGCTCGCAGAACGTGGCCGTCGTCCCCGCCCGGTTCGCCCCCGTGGTGGCCGAGCCGGGCGCCGATGTCGGGGCAACCGAGGTGGAGGTGGCCCCCGGCGAGCTGTCCGACCCCCCGCACCCGACGAGGGTGGCGGCCACGGCCAGCCCGGCCACGGCCATGATCGTCCTGCGCATCAGTACCGCTCCCGTCCTTGGACCCCGATGGGCAACAGTACGGGACCGGACGTGCTCGACGTTGCCGTGGAGACGCCGCGCCGGCTCGCTCAGCGGTGCACGTCGAGCGTGTCGTCGAGCCAGTCGATGATCACGCGGTTCGCCATCGAGCGGTTGAGCTGCTCGCAGTGCATACCTGCGCCGTCGGCGTCGGAGAACTCGATGAACGTCTTCGGGCAGGTGAGCCCGTCGTACAGGTCCTTGGCGTTCGACGACGCCACGTCGGACTCCGCGGCGGTGACGAGTGTGGGACAGGCGATGGCCGCCACCTCATCGGGTTCGAGCTTCCACTTGGACATCTCGGCGAGCCACGACGACAGATCGGGGGCGCCGTTGGTCCAGAACCCGCGTTGCACGATCTTCCAGCGGAAGGAGCGGTTGGTCTCCAGCGCCCTCATGATCATCTTCTCGTCGTCGGGGTCGACGGTCGGCAGCCGGGCGACGGCATCGTCCCCGAGGCCGAACATCTTCAGCAGACCGGAGAACTTCACGCCCACGTCGAGCTGGCCGGGGTCGGCGACGATCGCCGCCAGCCGGTGCTCGTACGCACCGACCCGTGGCGCGAAGTACCCGCCGAGACTCCAACTCTCGTAGACGATCCGGTCGGCATCGACGACATCGATCGCGAGGGCGGCGTCGATGACGGGCGTGACCACCTTCTCCCAGTCGTGGCGCAGCGGGAGTCCGTCGTCGATGAGCAGACGACCCTGGCCGGGGCCGTCGTGCAGGAGGACGTGATAGCCCCGCCGCAGGGCGGCGACGCCTATGCCGAGATGGTTCTCAACGACGGTGGAGTCCCACCCGCCGCCGACGACGATGACCGGACGCACGTCGTCGGCGTGTCCGGGCGCGCGCAGGAAGTACGCCGGCAGCGTCGTGCCCTCGTAGGGGATGTGGAGCTTCTCGGCGGGCGGGTCGAGCAGCGTCATCGCCCGGTCGAAAGCGTCCATCTGAGAATGGAAGGCGTCAACGAGGCGCGGATCGACCGGGGTGCCGTAGAGCGGGCGATAGGCGATGCCGAACAGGCTCGCCGCCCGCAGGTAGCACTCGTGGGCGCTGTCGCGACGTCGGTTGGCGGCGGCGGCGTCGCCCTCCTCGCGGCGGCGCCGGGCGAGCCTCACGAACGCGTCGAAATAGGAACCGTCGTCGCCCTCCGTCACCTGGCGCGCCAACGCCTGGACCTCGCCCACGTCACCGCCCCCGTAGGGCGCGAACCCGAGGGCGAAGCCGGCGAACTCGTCGTGCAACGGGTCGCTGAACACGATCGGGCCAGGCTACCGGGGACCGCTACGACTGTCGCCGTCGCGGCGCTACACGCGGGTCAGACGGTGGGTCCGGCCTCGGCCTCGTCGAGCACCTGGGCCAGGGTGTTCCACGACAAGGTGGCGCACTTGATGCGAACCGGGAACTTGACGACGCCGCGCAGGGCGGCAAGATCGCCGAGGTCGACCTCGGGATCGGGGACGACGGCCTCGCTGATCTCCCGCCCCTCACCGTCGAGACGGCTCTCGTGGATCGACATCATGGCCTTGACCGCCCGCATGACGGCCCGGCTCTCCTCGACCGTGCGCCCCTTGACCGCCGTCGACATCATCGACGCCGACGACTGGCTGATGGAGCATCCCTGGCCGTCCACCTTCACGTCGTGGACACGTTCGCCGTCGAAGTCGACCCACACCACGATCTCGTCGCCACAGAGGGGGTTGAAGCCCTCGGCCCGGTGGGCGGGAGGGCACGGCAGCTCGCCCCGGTTCCGGGGGTTGCGGTAGTGGTCGAGGATGATCTCGCGGTAGAGGTCTTCCAGTACGGCCAAGGGGGGTTCTCCTATGCAGGTGCGAACAGGTCGGATGCGGCGACGAGGGCGTCGCTCAGGGTATCGACGTCGGCCTCGTCGTTGTAGACGTAGAACGACGCCCGGGCGGTGGCCCCGACGCCGAGCCGGCGCATGAGGGGCTTGGCGCAGTGGTGGCCGGCCCGGACGCACACCCCGGCCTGGTCGAGCACCTGGGACAGATCGTGGGGATGGATGTCGTTGTAGGTGAACGACACCACGCCGCCGCGCCCGGCCGGGTCGGTGGGGCCGAACACGCGCAGGGCGTCGCCGTGGCGCTCGGCCAGGGTGGCCAGTGCATAGGAGGTCAGGGCCACCTCGTGCTCGCGGACCGCGTCCATGCCGAGATCGTCGAGCCAGGCCACCGCCGCTCCCAGGCCCACGGCCTCGGCGATCGGCGGAGTGCCGGCTTCGAACTTCCACGGCAGCTCGTTGGGCAACCACCCGTCGAGGCGGACGTCACGGATCATCTCCCCGCCGCCCAGGAAGGCGGGCATCGACTCGAGCAGCTCCTCACGGCCCCACAGCACACCGATGCCGGTGGGCCCGCACATCTTGTGACCCGAGAACGCCAGGAAGTCGCAGCCGAGGTCGGCCACGCGCGTGGTCATGTGCGGCACCAGCTGGGCCCCGTCGACCAGCACCACCGCTCCCACGGCGTGGGCGGCATCGGTGAGCCGCCGGATGGGGTTGAGGGTGCCGAGCACGTTCGACGCACCCGTCACCCCGACCAGGCCCACACCGTCGAGGAGGCGGTCGAGGTCGGTGAGGTCGAGGTACCCCTCGTCGTCGACACGGAGGTAGCGAAGCTCGACGCCGCGCTCCTCGGCCAGCATCAGCCAAGGCACGAGGTTGGCATGGTGCTCCATCTCGGTGAGCAGGATGGCCTTGCCCTCGGGGAGACGGGAGCGACCCCACGAGTGGGCCACCAGGTTGATCGCCTCGGTGGCGTTCTTGGTGAAGATCACGCCCCTGGGCGACGGCGCCCCGATGAACCGGGCCACCGCCGAGCGGGCGGCCTCGTAGGTGGCCGTAGCCTCCTCGGCCAGCGCGTACACGCCGCGGTGCACGTTGGCGTGATGGTGCTCGTAGTAGTCCTGCATGGCCCACAGCACCGACCGGGGCTTCTGGGAACTGGCCGCGGAGTCGAGAAAGACGAGTCGCCGGCCCGGGCCGGGGCGGCCCTCTGAGCGGGGTGCCGGGTCGGCCCCCGCCGGGGCGGGGTCGAAGATCGGGAACTCCTTGCGGACGGCGGTTACGTCGAGCGCCACGCGTC
>CAYTTL010000004.1:16190-26556 GCA_964440725.1 uncultured Acidimicrobiales bacterium
GGGTCGAAGATCGGGAACTCCTTGCGGACGGCGGTTACGTCGAGCGCCACGCGTCGTAGCCCTCTCGCTCCAGGCGCTCGGCCAGCTCCGGGCCGCCGCTGGCCACGATGCTGCCGTCGACGAGCACGTGGACCACGTCGGGTTGCAGGAACCGGAGGATCCGCTGGTAATGGGTGATGACGAGCACGCCGAGGTCGGGGCGGTCGGTTCGCACCTCCTGCACCCCCCTGGCCACCACCTGGAGGGCGTCGATGTCGAGGCCGGAGTCGGTCTCGTCGAGGACGGCGAACTCCGGCTCGAGGATGGCCATCTGCAGCACCTCGTTGCGCTTCTTCTCGCCGCCCGAGAACCCCTCGTTCACGTAGCGGTCGCCGAAGGCGGGGTCCATGTCGAGCCGCTTCATCCAGTCCATGATCGCCAGCCGCAGCTCGAGCACCGACAGGTCGATGCCCTTTCGGGCCGACAGGGCCTGGCGGAGGAATTGCACCACCGACACCCCGGGGATCTCCTCGGGGTACTGGAAGCCGAGGAAGATGCCCGCCTTGCCCCGCACGTCGGTGGCCCACCCGGTGATGTCGTCGCCCCGGAACAGCAGCCGACCGGACGTGACCTGGTAGTCGGGGTGCCCCAGCAGGGTGTTGGCGAGCGTGGACTTGCCCGACCCGTTCGGGCCCATCAGGGCATGGACCTCACCCGCCTTGACGGTGAGGTCGACACCCTTGAGGATCTCGCTGCTCTCGGCCGTGACGTGCAGGTCCTCGATCTGGAACAAGGGCGCGGAAGTCGACGTCATTCCCTCATCCTATTACCACTACGGCTGTAGTGGTAATAGGAGTCGACTACGCTCCCGCCGATGTCACAGCCGGGGTCGTGGGCAGGCGGGAGCCCGATGCTGGGTCAGGCCGGCGTCACCCTCGTGGAGGGGTCGGCCTTCTGCATCTCCGGGCGCAACGGCGACATCGGCCTCGGCCTGGCCCACGGCCTGTTCTTCCGCGACACCCGGTTCCTGTCGCACTGGGCGCTGCGGGTGAACGAGGCCGGCGCCGAGGCCCTGGCCGTCGACAGCACCGCCCCCTTCTCGGCCACGTTCGTGTTGCGGGCCCAGCCCCCGCCCGGACGGGCCGACAGCACGCTGGTGGTGTTCCGGCACCGCTACGTGGGCCGGGGGATGCGTGAGGACCTGGTCATCTTCAACTACGCCGAAGAGCCCGCCTACTGCTCGGTGGAGCTCGACGTCTACGCCGACTTCGCCGACCTGTTCCGGGTCAAGGAGGGACGGGTCGCCGTCGAGGGAGAGGTCACCGTCGAGAGCGACCGCGACCAACTTCTCTTCCGCTATCACAAGGGTCAGGTTCGCAAGGGCGTTCGCGTCACCCTGAGCGAGCCGGCCCTGACCGCCGGGCACCAGGCCACGTGGGAGGTCATCGTCCCCGCCCGGGGCAGCTGGAGCACCTGCATCCAGGTGGCGCCCGTCATCGAGGACGAGGAGGTCGAGCCGCTGTACGTGTGTGGCCATCCCGTGGAACGGGCCACGCCCCAGCGCCGCCTCGAGCAGTGGCGACGCGACGTCCCGGCGGTGGACACCGACTACGAGGAGCTGCGGGCGGTGGTCGTCCGCAGCGCCGAGGACCTGGGCGCCCTGCGCATCTTCGATCCCGACTACCCCGAGCGCACCGTCGTGGCTGCGGGCGCGCCGTGGTTCATGACCCTGTTCGGTCGCGACTCGCTGCTCACCTCGATGATGGCGCTCATCGTCGACCCCGACCTCGCCCTCGGTGTGCTCCAGACCCTCGCCCGCTTCCAGGGCACCGACGTCGACGCCCGCAACGACGAGGAGCCCGGCCGCATCCTCCACGAGATGCGCTTCGGTGACGCCCCCGGGCTCTCGCTCGGAGGCGGCCAGGTGTACTACGGCTCGGCCGACGCCACGCCCCTGTTCGTCATGCTCCTCGGCGAGCTGCGGCGGTGGGGACTGGCCCGCGAGGTGGTCGACGCCCTGCTGCCGGCGGCCGACAAGGCCCTGGCCTGGATCACCAACTTCGGCGACCGCGACGGCGACGGCTACGTGGAGTACCAGCGGTCGTCGGACCGGGGGATCGCCAACCAGGGGTGGAAGGACTCGTGGGACGGCATCCGTTTTGCCGACGGCCGCCTGGCCCGACCGCCGGTGGCCCTGTGCGAGGTGCAGGGGTACGTGTACGCCGCCTACCTGGCCCGGGCCCACTTCGCCGACGAGCTGGGCGACGCGGCCACGGCCGCTCACTACCGCACCAGAGCTGCCGACCTGAAGACGGCGTTCAACCGTGATTTCTGGATCGACGAGCGGGGCTGGTACGCCATGGGCCTCGACTCCGACAAGCGCCCCATCGACGCGCTGGCGTCGAACATGGGCCACTGCCTGTGGACGGGCATCGTCGACGAGGACCGGGCACCACTGGTGGCCACCCAGTTGCTGTCACCGGCGATGTTCAGCGGCTGGGGCATCCGCACCCTCGCCGAATCGATGACCGGGTACAACCCGGTGAGCTACCACAACGGGTCGGTGTGGCCCCACGACAACGCCATCATCGCCGCCGGCCTCATGCGCTACGGGTTCGTCGACGATGCCCACCGGGTGATCATGGCCATGCTCGACTCCGCCGAGGGCCAGGGCCACCGCCTCCCGGAACTGTTCGGGGGGCTGAGCCGCCAGGAGGTGCGCTTCCCCGTCGCCTACCCGTCGTCGTGTTCGCCCCAGGCCTGGTCGGCCGCCTCTCCCCTGCTGTTCCTGCGTACCCTCCTGCGCCTCGACCCGTGGGTACCCCACGGCAAGGTGTGGCTCGACCCCGTGCTCCCCGAACGCATCGGGCGTCTCCGTGTCGACCGCATCCCCCTCGGCGGGCGCCGGGTCACCGTCGAGGTCGACGGGGACGACGTCAGCGTGGAGGGCCTGCCGCCCGACATCGAATGGGTCCGCCGGCCCCGCAAACCGTTGACCGGTTAGCCGGCGCGGACTCTGGTGAGAGGAGGATCAAACAGGCCGCCTGCACCTTGGCTCCACGCCATGACCGACAGAACGTCCCGGGGACCGCGGGACAGCTGTCGAGTCAGGTGCGTGATACTGCTCGCTCCGCGCCATCATCCCGTGGAGAAGGATCCGGCATGTTCGCTCGGGTGCCGGGTGCGGCCGGCCCGGACGTAACGGCGGAGAGCCGGACGGGTGTAACCCAGCGGCTACCTGTCCGGCAACGGCACGTTTGCGATACGCGGATCCGGTGGCCTCACAGAACGACGAGCTTGTGCTCATCGTACTCCCCTCGTCGACAACCACGGCGGTCCCGGAGGATCGCCACCGACAAGGGCAGCATGAGTTTGCCTGTATCAGGCGCCTCTTTCAGGAACTCTTCAACGTGAGCAGACGGGCACATCGCGACTAGCTGTGTGAGAGAGGTGCTGCCCCGAGAGTCGCCGAACCCGACCCGGGGGCCGGCGGAAGACGGGAGGGAGAAGTGAAGGAACGGGAAAAGCCAACCTTGGTTCGCCGACTCGGGGCGATCGGCGGGATTGCGACCGCGGTCGCCGCCCTCGTGGGCCTTGCCCTTTTGTTCTGGCCAAACCTTAACCCGCTATCAGCGCATGCTGGCGAAATCGAGAGCGTTGAGGTAACGGAGTACAACGTACCTAATGGCGGGTACGTTGGGATTGAGTACGCTGTCCAAGTTCATTTGAAGGGCTACAATGGAAAGAAGAACCCTGTCCGTTATACGGTTCGCAGTGTTGAAAACGGCACCGCCCTGAGTGACATGGTCGACGAACCCGCCTTCGACCACATATCGGAAGGGCAGGATGAAACAGCGACTGGCGAAGCTTGGGTTCCAATCCCACCTACATCTGGTGACTATTATGTCGAGTTTATTCTCTACGATAACGACGGCGAAACAGTGTTAGACCGCGATACGAGCCCAGAATTTTCAAGCTGAACATCGTGTCGTGGACCGCCAGCGCCCATCGCGGGCATTTACGCGCACTCAGAATTACGCCCCTGGGCTGAGCGACTCCTTGGGGATCCGGATGGGAGCATGAGAGTCTGGATGTCCGAGTCGGACAGTTGTCAGGCTCCCCCCTCGGCAGGCTCATCTAGGAGGCGAGGGTGCCCGGTTGGCTTCCGGCCGCCCGCGGCACCTAGACATCGCCCCGTAGGCCACTGATCAGACTGTGGGCGGACGATCTGGTACGAGCATCGAGGCAATCTCCTTGCCGATCGGGAGCGCGTTGTCGGTCTCTGCGTTCGAGGTCGGCCCGAGGGTCACGTAGGCGATGACGAGGGTCTTCGTTTGGGTGTCGTAGTAGACGACGCCGTGATAGCCGCCATAGGCCGGGTTCATGAAAATCCAATCCTCGGCGTGGGCGATGCCGTACGCGAAGAACCTTTCCTTCGTCAGCGGCCCGAGGCCAGCCGTCGACGGCGCCATCATGGCCTTGTGCTGCTCGTCGTTGAGGAGCGCGCCGTCGGCCAGTCCACGAATCCACTTGGCGACGTCGGCGACGGTCGTATTCATGTTGCCGCTGTGCAGGAATGCCGTCGGATTCCAGAACGAAGAGTCCTCGAAGACCCCGCGCTCGTTGGTGTAACCGTGCAGGAATGGTTCATTGATCTGCGGCGTCAGCATGACCTTGGTGTCGCGCATGTTGAGTGGATCGAGGACGCGTTCCTGTAGGAGCTCGCCGAGCTTCCTGCCCGTCGCCTTCTCCATCACCTCGCCCAGCAGGACGAGGTCACTGTGTGCGTACGCCCAAGCCGTTCCGGGTTCGAACACCGGTGGGCGTTCATTGGCGAGCGAAATCAGGTCCGCGCTCGTGAAGCCCTTGATGGGGTTGTCGTAGAACTGCTTGAGGAAGTTGGGGTTCGTCACATAGTCGGAGACACCCGAGGTGCTGTCGGCGAGCATCTTCGGCGTGATCTGGGCCGCGCGCGGGAAGGCCGGCAGCCACTCTGAGATCGGCTGGTCCTGCTTGAGGATGCCCTCGCCATCGAGCTGCAGGAGGACGGTCGAGAGCATCGCTTCCATCGGCTGTCCGATGCGCACCTGCATGTCCGGTGTCGCCGGAACGCCGATCGGTGAACCACCCGCCGCGCCCACCGCGATGACTTCATCGCCGCGCCAAACGCCATAGACGGCACTCGTGAGGTCCTGATCTTTCATCTTCTGTTCGACGATGCCAACGACCTTCTGACCGTCCGGCCCAAGCTCGGGCTTGACAGAGGCGGGCTCGCCACCCGGCGAGCCGTCGGAACTGTCGCTCGAACAGGAGACAAGGCCAAGGGAAAGGACAGCGGCGAACACTGCGCAAGTGCCGCGTCGCCGCCGCATCGGAACGCTCATGACAAGCTCCCTCAGTAAAATGAACGGTGGGGCCGCCACTTGTCAATCTACAACGGGCCCGGAGGACGACGACGTGGGACGACGCGCTCCGGGCGTTCGCATCGCCCAGGATGGCCGTGACTGATTCGGGGGGCGGTGACTCGTCCTGGGCACCGGAGCACGCGGCCTCAGCCCGTATACCGTTCCGTCACCAACTGGCCGGTGAGGTTCCAGATGATCCGATCCCCGTCGTCCGCGAGGGAAGCTCCGAGGCCGCCGTCGTGACGCGCGCCCGGTAACTGCCGATCCTGCTCGCTGCGGCGCGCGAGCCTGCGCAACCGGGATGGGCTGCGATGCGTCGGTTTCCGCGCGGGTCTTTGAGGCAGACGAGGAGGAACCGCCCCGGTGGCGAGCCGTCACTCTGGATGCCGTTGTCGTTCATGACGGGCGGTCTCAGCGCGATTCTTGCCTTCCGTCTTTGGCGACGACCCCGGCGGACAACCCCGACCGAGTGAGGTCGATGCCCCTCTCGCAGCGCAGCCCCCAGGCAACAGCGGGCCCAGCGGGCCCGTCTTGCCCGTCGATCGGCGTCCCGACCGATCTCTTCCTCCGCCGACTGAGAGGAACCGTGCGGGGACCAGATCCTGCGCCAGTGGCCGCTACCTTGCCGCTACGGCGGGGTCGCCCCGGTCCCGAGGCGGTAGCGGGCCCAGACCGATGACTCCACGGAGGCCTCGGCGGGGCAGCCGCCCGGATTGTGGCCCGTCGTCATGACGCCGGCCGTGGTCGCAGTCGAGCCGACGAACCCGGTCGGAGGCGCGAACACGACATCCGCGGCGGGATATCCCGAGCATCGAGGAGCCATGGCGCCATACCAGGAGGCGGCGGTGACGCTGGTGGGCGAAAGCCTGCCCCACTGGGCCGGCAGGGCGAGCGTTCCGATGGTGGTCCACGCGTTCGCGGTGGCGTCGAAGACCCACGCGCCCCATAAGCCGGGCGCCAGCTGGCGGACGAGCGGGAAGTAGAAGTGTCCGGCCGACCAGTTGAAGGGCACGACGGCGGATCGCGGCGGGCCGTTCGGGTCGGCCACGGTGACGAGCGCGTACTTGCCCGCCGGTTCGGTCACGAGTCCGATGACGCCCAGCGCGGTGCTGTTGGCGAACCTGAAGTAGTGGCCATAGAGGTACATGGGCGGACGCTGCCCGGCTGCGGCGGTCGGCGTGTTGACGATGCCGATCCAGCTGCCCACCCCGTCGAGCGGGCTCGGCGCGGGTTGACTCCAGACCGAGTAGGGGGTCTGGAGCGTGGTGTTCCCGGCGGGTACGATGGCGAGCCCGTTGCGGGTGACGACGACCAACGTCGTTCCGTCGGTGCTCAGGGCGACCCCACGGGCGTCGCCAACCCGCTCCGGGAGGGGGATTGACCGCACCACCGCCGCCTGATCGAGGTCCAGCACCTCAACGGTCGAGTCCTGCACGCGGTAGCCGGTCGTCCCGTCAGCGCTCACGGCCACGCCCTTGCCTTCCCCGGGGATGGTCACCAGGGTGCGGAGGTCGTCCCCGAGTACATAGCCCCCGGGGCCGACGAGCACCTTCGATCCCGCGCCGTCCACGGCGACGACGGAGAGATAGTTCCCGATGGCGCGCCTCGCGGCGAAGGTGTCAGTGCTCGTGGTGTACATGTGCACCTCACCCTCAGAGCCTTCTCGGACGACGGCGATCTTGGAGCGGTCACCGCTCGCCTTCAGGTGCGTGTCCTTGGTGGTCCAGCCCAGGGGCTCCGGCCGCAGAGTGATCGTCTCCCGAGCGAGGTCCAGCTGGAGAATGTGGGCCCCGTAGCCGAATCCGGCCATCGTGGTGGACACGAGCGCCAGGCCCCGGTCGCCGACGGCGATCGAGACAGGCCGGTCGTTGTACCCGATGGAAGACACGGTGATGCGACGCACCTCGCGCCGGACGGAGAGGTCCACCACGGAGATCTCCTCGGCACCGGAGTTCGCCACGTAGAGCGTCCTGGCATCTGGGCTCAGGTCGAGGCCCCGAGGGCGCGACCCCACCGGGATGGGCTCCTCGAGGGCACCGGTGGCCAGCGTCACCACCTCGATCTGATTGAGCGCCGGGTTGGAGGCGTAGGCGCGGCCCCTCCCGTCGACCACCACCTCGGCCAGGGCCCCGCATGTGCCGATGACCCCGACGGGCGGTGTGGTCACCGGCGAACAGGAAGGAACAGGAGTGGCGGCAGCGACCGCCAGTATGGCGATGCCACTCGGGGTCAGGACGACGACCGTCGTGTTGTCGTGGCTCACCGCCAACCGGGTGGGCGTCGGCACGACCTCGGGCAGCGCCAGAGACCTCACCGCCAGTCCGCGGGCGAGATCGAGCACCTCCACCGCCGTTGCCTGGAGCAGGTACCCGGTCGTCCCCGACGGGTCGACGGCGATGCCGAGACCGGAGCTCATGGTGGCGCGCCGGGTGAGATCGCCGTCGAGAACGTAGGTGCCGGGATCCCAACCGGGCGCGCCGGGGCCGACCAGCACCTTGGAGGCCGTGCGGTCGACGGCGACCATCGAAATGCCGCCGCTCACTTCCTTGGCCTTGTCGAAGGTGCCGGTGGCGGCGGAGTAGCGATGGACGGTCCCGCTCCCCCCACTGGGGGTGGCCACGATCCGCGAGTGGTCACCGCTGGCCTCGAGGTGGAGCGGCTGGAGATCGGTGCGCTCCACCATGACGCCGGTGACCAGGTCGAACTGGAAGAATCGGTCGCCCACGACGATGCCCGGCCTCGCGGTGGTGAGCAGACCGGTCCCGTTGCCGGCGGTCGCGATCGAGAAGGGCCGGTCGATGTGTGAAAGTGACGACGGAAGGGTGAAGCGGCGCACTTCCCGCCGGGAGTTCAGATCGACGACGGAAACGTCCTCTGCGCCGGAGTTGGCAACCAACAGGGTGCTGCCGTCGGCACTGAGGTCCAGACTCGTCGGTTGCGAGCCGACGTGGATCGGCACGCCGAGGGAGCGGGTGGCCAGCGTGACCACCTCGACCTGGTTGCGCTCGCGGTTGGACACGTAAGCCAGGCCGCGGCCGTCGACCACGATGTCGGCGAGGGCCCCGCACACCCTGAGCAGCGACGAGGGCGCCGGCGTCGTGCAGGCGGGTGTGGGTACGGCGGCGTCGGCCGGAACGACAGCGATACCGGTGCCGGTCAGGACGACCAGTGTCGCGTTGTCGGGCGTCAGTGCCAGTGTGCCTGTAGCGCTGCTGCCGGGAACGGCGATCGATCCCGTCACCAGTCCACGGGAGGGGTTGAGGACTTCGACGTTGCCGCCGCCCCGGGTGCGGTAGCCGATCGTCCCCGGTCGGTTCAGGGCCAAACCCCGGCTCCCGGCCCCCGGTATCGTCGCCCGGACCACGAGATCCCTGTCGATGACCATGGTGTCGGCGCCCGCCAGCATCGTCGAGCCGGTTGCGTCGAGGGCCAGGAACGCGGTGTTCGTCAGGAACCTCCGTGGTCCGAAACTGTCCGTGGCGGCTGTGTACACGGACGCCACGCCCATTTCGTCCCCGTCGTCGACGAAGCCGACCCGGGACCGGTCGCCACTGGCCCTGACCCGGGCGCGATCCCGGCCGAAGCTGGAGAGCCGCGCCTCCGGGCGCTCCCGCACCGTTCCGCTACCCAGGGTTACTTGAAGCACCGGTGGCCTGACGCTGGAAGCACCCACCGTCTCTCTCGTGATCATCGCGGTGCCGTTGTCGGCGACCGCGATGGACGTCGGGACGACGCCGCCCGTTCCCGCCGGGAGCACGATCCGCCGTTCCTCCCGACGGAGGGAGAGGTCGATGACCGAGATGTCGTTCCCACCGCCGTTGACGACGTACAGCCTGGTCCGGTCGGCGCTCAGGTCCACTCCACTTGGAGAGGACCCCACCGCTATGGGATCCTCCAGCGTCCCCGTTCCGAGCGACAGGACCTCCACCCGGTTCGCCGACGGGTTCGTGACATACACGTGGGTCGCGGTGGTGACGACCTCGCTTCCCGAGCCGCCGCTCGAGAAGGACCGGACATACCCGGAGACGACCGCCGCAGCCGCCGGCGTGCCGGATGCCCCGGCAACGAGGGGTAGGGCCATCACGAGAGACGCGACAAACGACGCAAGACCCCGTCGTGTTCTCCTCATGATTCCCGCCCTCCGGGTTCCGGGGGTCAGCACCCCTCAGGGCCTCATCGACACCCCCCGGGGAAACCTTGAGGGGATCTGCCGCGCATGGAGGTCCAACGTGAGATTCGCCACCAGCGCAACATTCACAGCGAAGCGGCCATCACGTAGGTGTCGCACGACCACCGTGCCGGGTGCCGCGGGGCCAAGGACAGGCGCACCTCCGATCGCCACCACCGCGAGGTGAGAGATCCCGATCGAGCCGGCGTTGGCGAGAGCAGGCTCGGTCTGCGCGTCCTCGGAGCAGCGTCGGAGACGACACCGGCGTTCGGCGCCAAGCAACTGCGTTGGTCCGGTGCGAGTTCGAAGACGGACCCCACGGCGAACGTGTCGCACAAATTGCGGCTCAAGCACGCAGAGCGACCCGCCGATACCCTCTGAATAGTGGTCTACCTGCGGCGGTCGCTTGTGTGGTGGATGTCCGTTCTGATGCTGGCGGGTGCGCTGGCCAGCGCGGTGGAGGCGTCAGGCGCAGGCGCCGCCGAGGCGCCGCCGTCCCCTGGCGGGTTCACGGCGGTGACGCCGGCTCGCGTCCTCGACACCCGCACTGGTCTCGGCGCTCCGGCGGCCAAGGTCGGCGCCGGCCAGGCGATCGATCTCCAGGTCATCGGCATCGTCGGCGTCCCGCCCACAGGTGTGGCCGCCGTGGCCCTGAACCTGACCGTGACCGAGCCCACCGCTGCGGGCTCTCTCACCGTGTACCCGACGGGCGAGGCACGGCCCCCTACGTCCAACGCCAACTTCGTCCGCGGCCAGACTGCGGCCAACGCCGTGGTCATCACCGCCAACTTCAGCACCACCGCCGGCTCGGTGA
>CAYTTL010000004.1:26566-30944 GCA_964440725.1 uncultured Acidimicrobiales bacterium
AAGGTCGGGACCGGCGGGAAGGTCACGATCTTCAACTCCGCGGGCGCCACCCACCTCATCGTCGATGTGGCCGGCTGGCACGCCACCGCCCGAGACGTGGGCAGCGCCTTTACGCCGGTAGCACCGGTACGCCTCGTGGATACCCGGTCGGGTACGGCCATCGGCCCCGGTGGCGTCCTCAGCCTCACAGTGACCGACGGTCGCCCGGAGAACCTCTCCGCGGTGGCGCTCAACGTCACCGCGACGCAGCCATCGACCGGAGGCTTCCTCACCGTGTACCCGTCGGGCGGCACCCGCCCGCTGGCCTCCAGCTTGAACGTCGCCGCCGGGCAGACGCGCGCCAACTTCGTCGCCGTGAAGGTGGGCGATGGCTCGGTCGACATCTACAACCTCGCCGGGACCACCCATGTCGTCGTCGACCTGCTCGGGTACTGGAGCCCCGCGTCGGACAGCCGAATGGCGGCCATCACGCCGGCCCGGGTCATGGACACCCGCAGCGGCTTGGGCCGCGCTGGTGCCGTGGGACGGCAGGAAACCGCCACTCTCCAGCTGCCCGGACCCAGCACCGTGCCCGTGGGTAGGGCGACTGCCGTCGTCCTCAACGTCACCGCCACCGAGCCGACCACCGGCGGCTACTTGACCCTGTTCCCGGCGGGAGGCACACCCCCGCTGGCGTCGAACCTGAACTTCGTCGCCGGGGAGACCGCTCCCAACCTCGTCGTCGTCCCCCTGAACGCCAAGGGCGCCATCGGCATTTTCAACTTCGATGGCTCGACCCATGTCGTCGTCGACGTGGTGGGCTGGTTCGACCTCTCCGCAGAGCGGCTCGACGTCGAACGACTCTCGATGTTCGGCAGCGAGGTCGCGATCGACCCGACTTCGAGCTACGCCTACGTCTCCAACACCGCGTACAACCGGATCGAGGTCCTGCGCCTGGCCGACCGCGTCTTCGAAGACCCCATCGCCGTGGGCGCACAGCCGATGGGCCTCGACCTCTCGGCCGACGGCAGCCTGCTCTATGTGGCCAATCGGGGCAGCGATTTCGTTTCGGTCGTAGACGTCGAGGCCCGGACCGAGGTGCGCAGGGTGCCGATCCCGACCGAGTGGCTGTCCGACCGGCCGTACTCCATCGCGGTGCTGGCCAACGGCAAGGCGCTGCTCACGACCACGTTCGACGGCTCCGGCTATGGGGCGTTCATGCACGAGATCGACCTGGCCACGGACGCAGTGAGGCTCCGCACCGACTACGGGCAGTGGTCTGGGAAGACAACGGAGTACACGCGGATACGCGCGAGCGGCGACCGAAAGGTGGCGGTCATCACCGTCGGTAACAGCTCACCCGGTCAGGTGCTCCGCTACGACGCAGCAACGGACGCGTTCAGCACGCCGCGGCAGACCTGGGACTTCATCTCCTCCGCAGCCACCAACTTCGATGGCACGGTCACGCTAGTGAACGACGGTGGCACGGTGCGCGACGGGAACCCGGTGTTCAACGAGCGCCTCGAAGGCCTTGGGACACTCTATGGGTGCGGGTTGAGCGGGGTGGCGGTCAACCGGGAGGGCACCGTCGGCTACGGCCTCGACTACGACCGCGCCACCGGCAACGGGTACATCGCTGTCTGCGACCTCGTCGGTTTCGAAGTCACCAGGGTGATCGTCATCGGCTCCGTCAACGTCGGCCGGCTGGCGATCAGCCCGGACGGAACAACGCTCGTCGGGCTCGTCGACTCCGGGCTGGTGCTGGTCAGGCTCTCCGGCGAGTAGGCCACGACCCGATTTGGAGCCGGCGGACCCAAGGCGAGTCCACTCCCCCGGATGCGGCGGATGCCGGCGCTCGACCATCCGGTTGGCGATACGACACCGAGCCGGCCGCTGGAACGCGACGGGGCCGGCGTAACGTGACCGGAAGGTGCCGATGTCTCCCCGTGCGCGATCAGGCTGGCCCGAGCAGTAACAACGGAGCCCGGTCTTACCGTTCGGGTCGCTGGCCATGACGGCGACCTCGTGCCCCAAGAGCACCGGCATGTTGTATCGGTCGCAAGGACACTGCCTCCACGGGTCCGGCTGGTCCCGTCTGGGCTCGGATGAGGCCAAAATGCGATCGTCGAACGTGAGTGCGAACAACCCCGGCCGTAACGCCCCATCATTGAGGATCGATATCCGGCACAGGGCTTTAGGTGCGCGTAACTGCGGTCTCGTCGCAGAGCTATGTTTCCTCGATGGCGATCGTCGTGCGTACAGCCATTGGGCCGGCTGATCAGGAGGCCCACAATCGACTTGATGAGTCGGTCGAGGCGGCTCTCGCGCATCGCGGTGGCCCGCCGGACGGTCTGATGGTCCACCTCGCTTACCCGACTGGTCAGGGTTTCCTCACCGTTGACGTATGGATCTCGGAGGACGCCTTCCGCGCCTGGTGGACCGACGTGATGGAGCCGGCGCTCGCCGATTTGGACCTCACGGCCGGCGAATCCGAGATCGATCCGGTGTGGTCGTTGGCCCGTCCGTAGTCGCGCGAACAGCCTGAGCCGATCCCTCGCGCACCACCGGCCTGACGCCCCCGACGTGCCGGCAAGGCCGCAGGCCATTACTGCGGACGCCTTCCAGCCTCGCCGGGCTTCCAATTCCATTGTGAGAGTCAAAGGCGAAGGCTTGATGACGCGCGCCCTTGCGACGGTGTCGAGCGCCCACCACGGGCCTCTCAACCCTGATGGTGCCCCTCTCCGAGGAGCGCGGTGTTGACCAGACCCACTCCTTCAGATATGCCGTGTCTTCCCGGGGGGAGTCCGGCCGACCTCGAGCGGGAACGACGTCGGCGCGCGTTACCGACCACCACCGTCCCGGCCGAACGTTATACCCGTTCCCAAGATCGGGGATCGGCTACTGGTATGGCATCCCAGGGCCTGCCGGCGATCCTGCAATAATGCGTTCGGACCGTAAGCCGCAAGTTGCCAGGGCCCCGTCCCGCCACCCTACCACCGACAGTCAAGTAAATCGCGTCCCTATTCATAGTCCCGCGCTGCGAGCATCAGGAGTGAGCAAATGACGCCCAGTACGGATAAGAAGGCCGCTGGCCAAACGATGCGGTTCATGGCCAGCACTACCGATCCAATAACGGCCCCGAACGAGCACCCCATCCAAAGCCAAGCCCGCGTATTCATAAGCTCACTTGTCCTCGGCCCTTTAGGCGTCGCATGGCAGATTAGTGCGGGCGCCGCCCGTCGAGTGGGAGAGACCTTTGGATGCAGTAAAGCTGATCGACGTGCTGCATAGGTCCGACGACCCACTGCTCGAGCCGGGAACCGCATACGTGCTGATCCCGATCACCATAAGGCCAACCGGGCAAACCGAGATGTGCCGGATCTTCTCGAGCGGCGTCCGGGGACCTCGACCGGAACGACGTCGGCGGGCGTTACCGACCACTGCGTTCTGCGCGCCGCCGACCCAGTCACCGGCATGTTGTATCGGGCGCGACGTCGCTGGCAACCGGGACGTAACTGGTGATACCGGATCGTGCGATCTTGGCGCTGACCATCCGGCAATGGAACGTCTGTACTCCTCCCGCGCCGACCCATCGTTGGCCGCGGGATGGGCACTGAGTGCCCCATGCTCGTCCTGAGTGCTCACGCTTAACCAGAGCCGTCGATCTGCACGGATGCGATCTCTGAAAGGTCGGCGTCGAAGGACAATCCCTGAGATTCGGGGACGCGGGAAAGACAACGGCGGTCAAAACAGCCGATCGGCGGGGGCGTCGCCGTTCAACTCGTCGAGCGTCTCCATCAGAGTAGCGAGCCGCTCCTCGCCAACGGTGCGTGCCCACTGCCGCTCGAGCGCGGCGATCACCTTCCTCGCCGCCCGCACCTCGGCCCTCCCGCGCTCCGTAGGTCGTATCAGCGCAGCACGACGATCTTGCGGATCCCGTACCCGTTCGACGTACCCGAGATGTTCGAGATCATCGACCAGCGCACCCATCGATTGGGGAGCGATGCCTGCTGTCCGTGCCAGCTCGGTCAGCCGGACGCCGTCCTCTTTCAAGTTCTGGAAGACCTGGGCGTGCGCCGGGCGCATGTCGTCGAACCCCTGCGCGGCGAGGCGACCGAACACCTCGCCGATGAACGTCTCGTACGCCTGACGGAGCTTGATGCCCAGGTGTCTGCGCCCGTAGCCGACCGGTGGATCACTTGACACGAGATGCTCCTTCGGGGGATAGTCCTTCAGGTTACCTGATTATCAGGCAACCTGTACTGACCTGAGGACCTTACCCGAAGGGGAGCAACGGCATGAGAATGCTCATGAAGTGGAGTCTCGCGACACGCGAAGCCAGCGAGGCGATCCGCAGTGGCCGCATGGCGGACATCAACAAGACGCTCGACGAGCTGAC
>CAYTTL010000005.1:0-3818 GCA_964440725.1 uncultured Acidimicrobiales bacterium
GTCGCCTTCGGGCAGGAGCCAGTTCTCGCCCGGCGCTCCGGGCCCCCCGCCGGCCAGTCCCCAGGGACGGGATGCCCGCCGTTCGGTGATCAGCGAAAGCGTCACGTCCTCGAGCATGAGCAGGTCCCGCTCGATGCCCTCGCCGCCGCGATGGCGTCCGGCGCCACCGCTCCCGCGCCGGAGGCGATAGCGCACCACCCGCATGGGGAACGCCCGTTCCAGCGCCTCCACGGGTGTGTTCTTGGAGTTGGTCATCCCCGTGTGCACGCCGTTCATGCCCGCCCGGCCCGGCCGGCCGCCTTGGCCACCGCCGACCGTCTCGTAGTACACCCAGCCGCCGGTCCCCGGCGTGGTACCGCCGAGCAGCGTGTTGTTCATCGTTCCCTGACCGGCGGCCCCCACCCGGTCGGGGAGGGCCTGGGCCAGCGCGCCCAGGCACACGTCGGCGACCCGGGCACTCACCTCCACGTTGCCGGCGGCCACGGCCGCGGGTGGCCGGGCGTTGACCACCGTCCCCGGTGGTGCGACCACCCGGACCGGGCGCATGGCTCCGCCGTTGGCCGGAATGGTCGGGTCGACGGCGGAACGCAGGGCGAACGACACCGCGCTCACCGTCACCGCCTCGACGGCGTTGACGTTGCCGGCGCGCTGGTCGTCGGTGCCGGTGAAGTCGAACGTCGCACCGTCGCCGTCGATGGTGAGGGCCACCACGACACGCGCCGGATGGCGCTGGTCGTCGCCCGCGCCGCAGGAGTCGAGCTGGTCCTCGAACGTCCACGTACCGTCGGGAGCGGCTTCGAGGGCGGAACGCATCCGTCGCTCGCCGTACTCGACGACCTCGACGAGCGGCGCGTCGGCGAAGGTCGCCAGTCGCTCGATGCCGACCACGTTGGCTCCCCGTTGGGCGTCGAGGTCTCCCCGACGCTCTTCGGGCGTACGCGAGTTGGCCACGAGAAGGGTCTCCACCTCGTCGGTGAGGAGGACGGGCGGGATGCGAAGGCCCTCCTGCTGGATCTCGGTGGCCGCCGCGGGCATCGACCCCGGGGCCATGCCGCCCACGTCGGCGTGGTGGGCCCGGTTGGCGGCCCACCCCACGAGGGTGCCCTCGCAGAAAGCGGGAGCGACGAGAGTGAGGTCGTTCAGGTGGGTTCCGCCGCAGAACGGGTCGTTGAGCGCCACCTGGTCGCCGGGGCCCATGCGGTCGCCGAGAGCGTCGATGGCGGCCCGTACCGACGCCGGCATCGACCCGAGGTGCACGGGGATGTGCTCGGCCTGTACGAGCAGCTCGCCCTCCGGGGTGAACAGGGCGGCGGAGCAGTCGGCCCGTTCCTTGATGTTGGGGCTGAAGGCGGCCCGGCGCAGCACCGCACCCATCTCCTCGGCCACGCCCGTCAGGCGGGACACCAGGATCTGCAGGGCGGCCGGGTCGAGACTCATGAGCAGGTGAGCACCCAGCTGCCGTCGGGGCCCACGTCGCCCGACCAACCCTCGGGTACCCAGACCGTGCAGTCGGGCTCGGCGACGACGGCCGGACCCTGCACGGGTCGGCGGTCAGCGGGCGGAGGCCCGAGGTCGTCGACGGCGACGGCCGCCGCCACCCGGGCGCGGGCCCGGAGGGCCACCACCTCGATCGGCGCGCCGGGACGGGCGTAGCCGTTTCGCCGGCGGTGCTCCTCCTCGAAGTCGTCGACCCGGGCGACGGTGAGCTCGTGGCTCTGGCCGGTGTAGCGGCAGTCGAGCGAGGTGGTGACCTCGACGGCGTCGTCGTCGCCACCCCGAACGACCATCCGGCGGGCCTGTTCCCCGAGGTCGACCAGGGCGCCGGCGATCGCCCCGTGCTCACCCGGATGGGGCCACGACTGCACCAGGTCGCGCTGGCGCGGTGAGCACAGCAGGCCCACGGCCGACAGCACCCCGGCTCGGGGCGGAATGACGACCGCACCCATGCCCGCCCCCTCGGCCACCGCACAGGCGTGGAGCGGGCCTGCCCCGCCGAAGGCCACGAGGGCCAGACCGGCGGGGTCCACCCCACGCTCCACCGACACGGCGCGCACCGCCCGCTCCATCGCCTCGTCGACCACGGCCACGACACCCTCGGCCGTGACGGCCGCCCCGGCGAGGGCGGCCTCGGCCGCGGCACGGTCGAGAAGGCCGAGGGCCCCGAAGGCCCGGTCGTCGGGGATGCGCCCCAGCGCCAGGTCGGCGTCGGTGACGGTCGGCCGGGTGCCTCCCCGCCCGTAGCAGGCAGGTCCGGGATCGGCGCCTGCGCTGGCCGGTCCCACGGCCAGGGCGCCGCCCGGATCGAGACCGGCGAGCGAGCCACCCCCGGCTCCGATGGTGTGGATGTCGAGGGCGGGCAGGCGGATGGGCAGACCGGCGGCGGTTCTCCCCGGGGCGGGCTCGGGTGAACCCCCTCGCACCAGGCACACGTCGGTGCTCGTGCCCCCCATGTCGAAGGTGACGGCGTCGACGAAGCCGGCGGCAGCGGCGGCGGCCGCCCCCGCCCGCACCCCTCCGGCGGGCCCAGACAGCAGCAGGGCCACCGGCAGGTCGGCGGCCTCGTCCACCGAGACCAGGCCGCCGGCCGAGGTCATCACCAGCACCTCCCCGGCGAGGCCGGTGAGGGAACGGAGGTACCGGCGGCAGCGAGGGCGCAGGTAGGCGTTGACGACGGTCGTCACCGTCCGCTCGTACTCGCGGAACTCCGGTGACACGTCCGACGAACAGCTCACGTCGGTGACCGACCGGCCGGCCAGGACCGATGCCACGGCGCGCTCGTGACCGTCGTCGAGGTCGGCGTGGAGCAGGCAGACGGCTACGGAGTCGACACCGGGGGGCACCTCGGGGACGGTGGCCGGGTCGAGCGCCTCGATCTCCTCACCGGTGGCGTCGAGGCGTCCGCCCACCTCCAGCCTCAGTTCACGCGCCACGAGCGGGACGGGGCGGTCCACGGTGATGTCGTACAGGGAGGGCCGGTCCTGGCGGGCGATCTCGATGACGTCGGCGAAGCCGGTTGTGGTCACCAGGGCGACGCGGCCGCCCCGGCGCTCCAGCAGCGCGTTGGTCGCCACGGTCGTGCCGTGGGCCAGCAGCTCCGGCCTCTGGTCGCCGCCGGCTTGGTGGGCCAGTTGGGCCAGGCCCTCGGCGACCGCCCGGGCGGGGTCGTCGGGAGTGGACAGCACCTTGGCCACCCGTCCGTCGTCGGCGACCACGTCGGTGAAGGTGCCGCCCGTGTCGGCCCCGCAGCGCATCAACAGGCGAGACTAGGCGGCGTGTCCCGGTCCTCCGACGGCGCGTCGAGGCGGGCGTCGCCCCCCGCACCGGTGCGACCGTCGTCGTGGGTCCTGCCCGATCCCGGCGACGACCCGTCGGGCCTCGTCGGGTTCGGCGCCGACCTGGCGCCCGAGACCCTCGTCGACGCCTACCGCAGGGGGATCTTCCCCTGGCCGCACGAGGGTGTGACCGTGCCCTGGTTCTCGCCTGATCCCCGCGCCCTCATCGCCTCCGGCCACGTCCACGTGAGCCGGTCACTGGCGCGGTCGCTGCGCCGCTCGAGGTGGGAGACCACCGTCGACGTCGACTTCGCCGCCGTCGTGGCCGGTTGTCGGGTGCGGCCCGCCGACGGCACCTGGATCACCGACGAGATGGCGGCCGCCTATGTCCGCCTCCACCACCTGGGGTGGGCCCACAGCCTCGAGGTCTGGGACGGCGCCGACCTGGTCGGCGGCATCTACGGGGTGCGGGTCGGGGGCCGCGTCACCCGCGAGTCCAAGTTAAAAACCCCAACCCCACCCCCCAAAGCGCCCCCCCCCCACCAC
>CAYTTL010000005.1:3828-9509 GCA_964440725.1 uncultured Acidimicrobiales bacterium
GACCTGGCCACCCGGTGGCAGGAGGCCGGTGGTGCCTTCGTCGACGTGCAGTTGCCGACCGAGCACCTGGCCCGCATGGGCGCGGTGGAGATGTCGCGGCGCCGGTTCCTGGCCTGGCTGGCCGAGGTGCGCGACCGAACGGTGGCGATGCGTCTCGACCGCCTCCCGGTGAGCCGCCTGGCCGAGGTCGGCGCCGGCGCCAGCGCCGTTTGAGCCGGCCCAGCCGTGCGCGATCGAGGTGGACGATGCGTCACATGCCACATGACGGGATGACTCAAGGGGCCACGACCCACACGTCTTCCTCGCCGAGGACGTCGGTGAGCGACCGCACCAGCCGGCCGATGTCGGCGTCGTCGCCGTCCCAGACCACGATGGCATCCGACGCCTGGCGGGCCAGCCAGGCGTCGCGCCGACGCAGGGCGGCGCCGGCCTGCTGGCGGGTGGCGGGGGCCTTGGTCTCGAGGACGACGGTGTCGGTGGCCCCCTCGAGCAGTTCGCGGAACCGCTTCTGGGAGGTCGGGGGCCACACCGTGTCGGGATCGGGGTAGGGGAGGACGGCGACGTAGGGAACGCCGGCGGCGGCGGCCGCCTCGGCACCGAGCTGTTCGGCCCCGAGGCCGAGTCCGGTGACGACCACGAGGTCGGGGTGGAGCCGGCGCTTGGCCGCCAGGATCTCGGCCAGCCGGTCGCGGGTGCGGTCAGCCACCGGATTGGGGTCATACCCGCCGAGGGCGGGCGGTCGGTGGCCCCCCACCACGACCAGGCGCCCCGCCGGTGCCCGGAAGTCGGCGGCTCCCCCCGGGTCGTCGGCCGGGCCCAGGTCGGTGGGCGGCTCGGCGCCCGTTCGTCCCTCCTGGGTGCGCGCCGACTCGACGGCCAGCCGGTCGACCAGGTCGTTGAACGGGTCGATGCCGTGGCCCTTGACCCAGCGGAAGCTGACCCGTCCGGGCTCGGCCCGGTAGGCCTCGATCAACGGCTCCCAGAGATCCCGGTTGGCCACCGGCTGCTTCGCCTTGGTGCGCCACCCCCGGGCGATCCAGCCCTCCCACCACCGGTCGCGGAAGCAATTGACGACGTAGGTCGAGTCGCTCACCACCTCGAGGGGCCCGTCCAGGGCCCGCACCGCTTCCAGAGCGGCGGTCAGCTCCATGCGCTGGTTGGTGGTGGCCGCCGCCGCTCCGCTGGCGAAGCGCCCGGCGGGCACGGCCCACGCCCACCCGCCGGGACCGGGGTTCCCGAGGCATGCCCCGTCGGTGTAGGCGACCGTCGTCATCGGAGCATCTTGGCCCGCCGCGGCCGTACGACGTGGTTCAGCTTTCCCAAACGGACGCCGTGGGCGTCGAGCCGTGGAAGCATAGGGAGGTGATCTTCGACGGGTTCTCCCAGCAGCTCCCCGACATCGACCCCGACGAGACGGCGGAGTGGCTCGACTCGCTCAACGACGTCGTCGACGTCCGGGGAAAGAGCCGGGCGCGCTTCCTGCTCATGAAGCTGGCCGAACGGGGCCGCGAGCTGCAGGTGGGCACCCCGGCGACGGTCTCCACCCCCTACATCAACTCCATCCCCCCCGAGCGCGAGCCGTGGTTTCCGGGCGACGAGTACATCGAGCGCCGCATCCGGGCCTACGTGCGTTGGAACGCCGCGGTGATGGTGCTGCGGGCCAACACCCTTGCTCCCGGCATCGGCGGTCACCTCGCCACCTACGCCTCCTCGGCCTCGCTCTACGAGGTCGGCTTCAACCACTTCTTCCGGGGCAAGGACGACGGGGGCTCCGGCGACCAGGTCCTGTTCCAGGGCCACGCCGCGCCGGGCATCTACGCCCGCGCCTTCCTCGAAGGCCGGCTGAGCGAGGCCGACCTCGACCGCTTCCGCCAGGAGATCGGCGAACCCGGCCTCGACGGACGGGGCCTGTCGTCGTACCCCCACCCCCGGCTCATGCCGGACTTCTGGGAGTTCCCCTCGGTGTCCATGGGCCTGGCGCCCATCACCGCCATCTACCAGGCCCGGTTCAACCGCTATCTCCTGAACCGTCGCATCCGCGACACCAGCCGATCCAAGGTGTGGTGCTTCCTGGGCGACGGGGAATGCGACGAGCCCGAGAGCCTCGGGTCGCTGTCGCTGGCCGCCAGGGAGCGGCTCGACAACCTCATCTTCGTCGTCAACTGCAACCTCCAGCGCCTCGACGGCCCGGTGCGGGGAAACGGCAAGATCATCCAGGAGCTGGAGGCGGTGTTCCGGGGTGCGGGGTGGAACGTCGTCAAGGTGATCTGGGGTTCGAGGTGGGACGAGCTGCTCGCCCGCGACGTCGACGGGGTGCTCCTCAACAAGATGAACACCACCCTCGACGGCGAGTACCAGAAGTACTCGGTGGAGTCCGGGGCCTACATCCGCGACCATTTCTTCGGCCCCGACCCGCGGTTGCGGGCCATGGTCGAGCACCTGTCCGACGACGAGCTGCGCACGCTGCCGCGCGGCGGCCACGACTACCACAAGCTCTACGCCGCCTACCGGGCTGCGGTCGAGCACGAGGGTGCGCCCACCGTCATCCTGGCCAAGACCATCAAGGGCTGGACCCTGGGGCCGGAGTTCGAGGCCCGCAACACCACCCACCAGATCAAGAAGATGTCCAAGGCCGTACTACGCACCTTCCGCGCCCGCCTGCACCTCGAGGACCAGATCCCCGACGAGTCACTCGAGGCCGACCTCCCGCCCTACTACCGGCCGCCCGAGGGCTCCCCGGAGTACACGTACATGATGGAGAGGCGCCAGGCCCTCGCCGGCTCTCTGCCCAAGCGGGTGGTACGGGCCAAGCCGCTGCCGAGCCCCGACCACGCGGTGTTCGACGGCTTCCGCGAGGGATCGGGGGAGCAGGAGGCCTCGACCACCATGGTGTTCGCCCGCCTGCTCCGCAGCCTCCTGCGCGACAAGGCCATGGGGGCCCGGGTGGTCCCCATCATTCCCGACGAGGCGCGCACGTTCGGCATGGACGGGCTGTTCTCCGAGGTGAAGATCTACACGCCGTTCGGCCAGCAGTACGAGCCGGTCGACGCCCAGTTCGCCCTCTCGTACATGGAGGCCTCCGACGGCCAGATCCTCGAGGAGGGCATCACCGAGGCCGGGTCCATGGCCAGCCTCACCGCCGCCGGCACCGCCTACGCCACCCACGGCACGCCGATGGTGCCGTTCTTCATCTTCTACTCGATGTTCGGGTTCCAGCGGGTGGGCGACCTCATCTGGGCCTTCGCCGACATCCGCGGCCGGGGGTTCTTGTGCGGAGCCACCGCCGGGCGCACCACATTGCAGGGCGAGGGCCTCCAGCACTGCGACGGTCACAGCCTGGTACTCGCCTCCACCGTGCCCAACGTGGCCGCCTACGACCCGGCGTTCGCCTACGAGCTGGCGGTGATCATCTCCGAAGGCCTGCGGCGCATGTACGGGCCCGAGCCCGAGGACGTCTTCTACTACCTCACCCTCTACAACGAGAACTACGCCATGCCGGCGATGCCGTCGGCGCCGGCCGGCGACACGTCGGTCGAGGAAGGCATCCTGCGCGGCCTGTACCAGTTTGCCCCTGCGCCCGACGGGCCCAGTCGCCGGGCCACCGTCATCTTCTCGGGGACGGCCCAGGGCGCGGCCCGCGAGGCCCAGCGTCTGCTGGCCGAGCGCCACGACGTGGCCGTCGAGCTGTGGAGCGCCACGTCGTACAAGGCGCTGCGCGAGGACGCCCTCTCCGTCGAGCGGTGGAACCGCCTCCATCCCACCGAGACGCCCCGCACCCCCTACGTCGCCGAGGCTCTCTCCGGCGCCGAGGGCCCGATCGTGGCCGTGACCGACTACATGAAGGCCGTTCCCGACCAGGTGGCCCGGTGGGTGCCGGCGAGGTTCACGTCACTCGGTACCGACGGCTTCGGCCGCTCCGACGTGCGCACCAGGCTGCGCCGCCATTTCGAGACCGACGCCGCCAACGTGGTGGTCACCGTCCTCTCCTCCCTGGCCCAGGCCGACGACGCCAAGCCCCAGGAGGTGGCCGACGCCATCGCCGCCTACGATCTCGACGCCGAGGCCCCCGACCCCCGCACCGTCTGACGATCGTCCGGCGAAGGAGAGACTGATCACCCCGAGCCTGCCGTTCACCGAAGACGACGAGGCCAACCGCCTCCTGGCCGACGAGCCCCTTGCCCTGCTCATCGGCATGCTGCTCGACCAGCAGGTGCCCATGGAGAAGGCGTTTCACAGCCCGTTCGACCTGAAGGCCCGAATGGGCGGGCGGCTCGACGCCACCGAGATCGCCGACGCCGATCCCGGCGAGATGGCCGCACTGTTCGCCCAGCGCCCCGCCCTGCACCGCTTCCCGGGCTCGATGGCGGCGCGCACCCAGGAGATGTGCCGGCGGGTGGTCGAGCTCCACGGCGGCAGCGCCGAGGCGGTGTGGGCCACCGCGGCGACCGGCGAGGAGCTGTTCGACAACCTGCGGGCTCTGCCCGGGTTCGGAGACCAGAAGGCGCGCATCTTCGTGGCCCTGCTGGCCAAGCGGCTCGACGTGAGACCGCCGGGCTGGGACGACGTCGCCGGCGCCTACGGCCGGCCCGGTTGGTTCTCGGTGGCCGACATCGACGGCCCCGAGTCGTTGGGCCGGGTGCGCGAGTACAAGCGGGCGACCAAGGCGGCGGCCAAGGCCAAGCTCGCAGCACCGCCGGTCCCCTGAACACCCTGGTGCCGCCGTCACCGAGCGCACCGCCCGTTGGATGATCGCCGGGCGCGACCTGACCTGACGCCGGTCAAAGCTGCGACACTTGGTGCCCGACACTGACCGGCAGTGTCAGCGAGCGCACGGGGTGATGCGGGTCGTGGCCGACCAGATGATCGGCAAGATGGGCCGGGTCACGGGAACGGTGGGTCCTGGAAGGCTGGGTGAGGTCATGATCCCCGTACGAGGCGGAAGTGAGGCGTTCCACGCCTATGCCTCCGACGGGGACGCCACGCTGGCCCTCGGGACCACCATCGTGGTGGTGGAATACCACCCGCCGCGCACGGTCGTCGTCACCAGGATGTAGCTCGCCGTCCGAAAGGCTAGGTGAACCATGCAGTTCCTGATTCTCGGAATTGTCGGATTCCTCGTGGTCGCCGCGTTGGTCTTCAAGCTCATGTGGCGGGTGGCCGAGCCGAACGAGGCGCTGATCATCTCCGGGCTGCGGGAGCACACCCCGAGCGACGCGGTGAGCGAGAGCCTGGGCTTCAAGATCGTGACCGGCAAGGGCACCCTCGTCATCCCCGGCGTGCAGACGGTGCGGCGGCTGACGCTCGATCTGCGCGAGGCCGAGTTGGGGATCGAGTGCGTCACCCACCAGGGCATTCCCCTCGGGGTGAAGGGGGTGGTGATCTTCAAGGTGGGCGACGACTTCACGTCGATCGCCAATGCCGCCCGACGCTTCCTCGACCAGCAGGATCAGATGGACCACCGCGTCCACAACGTGTTCGCCGGACATCTGCGGGCCATCGTCGGCAGCATGACGGTGGAGGAGATGATCCGCGACCGAGAGAAGCTCACGCAGCTCACGCGCGAATCCTCGGGCACCGAGATGGAGAAGTTGGGGCTGATCGTCGACTCGCTGCAGATCCAGGAGATCGACGACCCGACGGGCTACATCAGCAATCTGGGCCGGCCGCACGCGGCGGCGGTC
>CAYTTL010000005.1:9519-27954 GCA_964440725.1 uncultured Acidimicrobiales bacterium
AACCCGGGGTCCCCCTCCCGCCCCCGCCGGCGCCGGCGCGGCCGGCGCCGCCGCGGCGGCGGCCGACCGGGAGGCGACCGAGCGTGAGCAGGAGGCCGACGCCCTCAAGGCCGAGGCCCGGCGGGCCAGCCAGGTCAAGCAGGCGGGCTATCAGGCGGAGGTCGACCGCGCCGCGGCCATGGCCGAGCAGGCGGGCCCGCTGTCCGACGCCCATGCCCGCCAGGAGGTCGTGGTCGAGGAGACCAAGGTCGCCGAGCTCGAGGCTCAACGCGAGGAGCAGCGCCTCCAGGCCTCGGTGCGCAAGCCGGCCGACGCCAAGGCCTACGAACAGGTCACCCTCTCGAAGGCCGAACGCGACGCCCGCGTGGCCCAGGCCGAGGCCCAGCGCCAGGAGGTCGAGCTCCACGCCGCCGGGCACGCGCAGCGCGTCAAGCTGGAGGCCGTCGCCCAGGCCGAACAGGTGCGCCTCCAGGCCGGTGCCGAGGCCGAGCACGTGCGCCTCGACGCCGCCGCCCGGGCGGAATCGACCCGTGCCATCGGCGAGGCGGAGGCGGCCGCCACCCAGGCCAAGGGTATGGCCGAAGGCGAGGCCGTCCGGGCCAAGGGCATGGCCGAGGCGGAGACGATCCAGGCCCGGGCCGACGCCCTGGCGGAGAACCAGGATGCGGTCATCGGCCAGCAGCTGGCCGAGAGGTGGCCCGAGATCGTGGAGGCGGCGGCCAGGCCCTTCGGCGACATCGACCAGATGATCGTGCTGAACGGAGCCCAGGGCCTGTCCGAGGCGCTGGCCCAGGCCATGTCGCAGGGAGTGGCCGGCCTCCAGCTGGCCCGGTCGTTGCTGGCCGGTTCCGCTGGCGACGGCCGTTCCCCCGACAAGGTGAGCGCCGGCTCAACGGCGACATCGAGCGGGGAGGGCTCGGGGTCCTGACGGCGCTGGTGCGGTTTTCAGCTCCGCAGGGGAGGAGGTGACGTGCTCGCGGAGACGGTCTCTCTCGACGGGGGGACGCTGCTGTTCGTCCTCGTGGTTCTCCTGCTCCTGCTGGCGGTGTCGGTGGCCGTCATCGTCCTCGGATTCGTCCTGGCGCCCAAGGCGGGACGAGGGTCGCGGACGGCGCTGGGCTGGTGGATCGTCATCCTCGTGCTCGAGGGGTTGGTCTGCCTGAGGTCGCTCATCGGCGTGTTCGAGGACGACGCCTTCTCGCTGTCGCTGTTGGTGCTCCCGGTCCTGATCGGCGGACAGGTGATGCTGTTCGTCCAGGCCCGGCGTGACGCCGGCTGACGGGTCGCCAGGGCGACCCACCCCGCCAGTTCGACCCGGACGGGGTTGGCCGATGCCCGCACCGGCGGGCCGTAGGTGGCAGGGGCAGGGTGGTCGGGCGGCACCCACGTGCCGGCCAGGCGGTCCCACCACGTGAAGAAGGGGCCCAGGTTCACCAGGCCACCGTCGCGGCCGTGGTGGTGGCGGTGGGTCGCCGGCGTCATCACGTGGGCCTCGAGCCACCGGGGGAAGCGCACCGGCGCGCTCGTGTGCTCGAGCACCTGCCAGCAGTTGGACACGGCGGCGCAGACGAAGACGACCTCGAGGTCGAAGCCGGCCAGCGCCAGCAGCGGCTGGTACAGCAGCCCGTGGAACGGCATCCATGACTGGCGGAGGCCGAGGGTGGCGTCGTATCCCTCCCCGGAGTGGTGGGCCTGGTGGGCGGCCCACCCCACACGGGTCCGGTGCCCGATGACGTGGTACACCCATCCGGCCAGGTCCCAGGCGACGAAGGTGACGGCGGCGCCCACCACGGGCATTCGGTGCCACAACCCCGCTGCCGCATCCCATCGCACCGTGGCGACGATGTCCCACAGGACGCGGAGGACGGCCGTGTAGCCGACGGCGACGGCGAGGGCACCCGCGGCCATGGCTGTTGCCGTCGCCGCCGAGCGCAGGATCGCCACCCGGGCCGGGCCCGGCCGGCGGGCCAGCCAGGCCACCTCGGCGGCGACGAAGGCGAAGGCCAGGGCATAGGGCACGTTGACGGCGAGGGTGTACGGGGTCGCCGATGCCAGCAGGTCGGGGATCCAGTCGAGGTCGGGCACGGTCGGCTAGGGCCCGGCGCCCGGTCGGTCGTCTCGCGCCACGCGACCATCGTGACGCAGTTCGGCCGGCGCGACACGGAGTGGCCCTCCCGTGTATCACGGGCGATCCGTGGGACTCTTCCTGTCGACGGGCGGCGCCGGATGGGCGGTGCTCGTCGCCAAAACACTCACGAACAACAAGGAGCCAACCATGCCCCCGGTCAACCCCGTGTCGGTGACGGTCTCGATGGACACCGTCGACCTCCGCAACGCCGAGAGCACCCCCGTCAAGGTCGATCACGTGGACACGCTGCAGGGCCTGCTGAAGGCGGCGGCCCGGAACAACTCGGGCTTCGACCCCGGCGCCATCGACGGCATCGGCGGCCCCAAGACCAAGCAGGCGACGGGCAACTTCCAGGCCGCCAAGGCGGCCCCGAAGGACTTCATCGTCGGGAAGAACACGTGGAAGGCGCTCATCGAGTTTCGGCCGTAGCGGCGCCCCACAAACCGTTCTGGTCAGGTTCAGGGGGCCCAGAGGGCCCCCAGGCCTGACCAGAACGAAAGGGGTTCGGCGACCCCGGGGACGAGTACCGTCGACACGGTGAGAGTGACGGCCAACGGCGACGCCGTCGAGCTGGGCGACGGCGCCACCGTCGCCGACCTGCTCGACACGCTCGGCCTCGGCGGCAAGTGGGTGCTGGTGGAGCGCAACGGCGAACCTGTCCGCCGCGCCGACCTGGCCGCCACCGTCCTCGCCGACGGTGATCGCCTCGAGGTGGTGCGGGCCGTGGCCGGCGGGTGATGGGCGGTCTCTCCCTGGTCGGTCGCCGCCTCTACCTGTGCACGCCCGACCGTCCCGACCTCGCCGCCTTCCTGGGGGCGTGCATCGACGGTGGGGTCGACGTCGTACAGCTGCGCGACAAGTTCCTGGAGGCCCGCGCCCTGCTGCCCCGGGCCCGCCTGGCGGCGGGCGTGTGCCGTGACCGGGGGGTGCCCTTCGTGCTCAACGACCGTCCCGACCTGGCGTTGGAGGTGGGGGCCGACGGGGTCCACGTGGGCCAGGACGACGCCCCGCCCGTTCTCGCCCGGCGGATCCTCGGCGCGGGCGCCCTGGTGGGACTGTCGACCCACGCGCCCGCCGAGCTCGACGCCGCTGCGTCCGAACCCGCCGACTACCTGTCGGTCGGGCCGGTGAGCCCCACTCCCACCAAGCCCGGGCGTTCGGGCACCGGGCTGGGATACCTGGGCTACGCCGCGTCGCGGGCCTCGGTGCCGTGGTTCGTCACCGGCGGAGTGACGCCCGAGACGGTCCCGGCCATGGTCGCGGCCGGAGCGTCGCGCTTCGTGGTCGTGCGCTGGCTCACCGAAGCCGCCGACCCTCGCGCCGCGGCGATGGCGGTGGCGACGGCGATCGACGACGCGGTGGCGTCGGTGCTGCCGTAGCGGACCACCACTAGGTGCGCCTCGCACCTATGTGGCCGGGATGTATCTACCCCCCCGGCTCCGAACTCCTCTTTCGGAGAGGACGGCCGAACGGCCGAGCAACGAGGGGGACAGGACATGCGACGATTCGGGCACTACACCCTCCGCCGGCGAGCGAGTGCCGGCACGGGTCACCAGCCGATGATGGCGATGATCCTCGTCGGCAGGAACGGCACGAGCGGCGTCGGGACCGAATCTGCGTTCCATGCCGCCACCGAGCTGGCCGGGACCTACGACGCCGAGGTTGTCGTGGTGGACCTGGCATCGCTGCCCGAGGCCCGACCACCGAACCGCCGTGGGGACGAGACCGACCCGGCCGCGCGGGTCGCCTCCATCGAGTCCCACGACGAGCTCCACGACGAGGATGGTCGCTGCACCGATGGGGACCGTCCCGGCGAGGACGTCTACGACCGCACCATCTCCCAGGTGTCCGGTTGGTTCTTCACGCCGCCGTACGGCTGAGCGGGGCGAGGGTCCGACCGTGACGATCGATCTCCTGGACACCGACCGGGCTGTCGACACGGAGTTGCTCCTCGTGGGACTCGAGGCGGCGTTCGACGCCGTGAGCCGGCGCCACCTGGCGGCCACCGGCCTGGGTCGCGGGTGGGACTGCTGGGAGGTCGGTGCCGGTCGCGGGAGCATGGCGCGATGGATGGCCGACCGGGTCGCACCCACCGGCTCGGTCCTGGCGACCGACATCGACGTGGGGGGGATGGCGGCCGAGGTGCGGCCGAACCTCCGGGTGGCCCAACACGACCTCGTCGACGACCCGCCGCCCGCCGGGGAGTTCCGCTGCATCCATGCCCGGCTCGTCCTGGGCCACCTGCCCGAACGCCAGGACCTCCTGGCCCGACTGGCCGCGGCCGTGGTCCCGGGCGGCTGGCTCGTCATCGAGGACCTGGAGCTGACCCTGCCCCCGTGCCCTCGGATGGCGAGCCCCGATCAGCGCCTGGTGCACAAGGTGCGTTCGGGCTTCGTCGAGCTGCTCTGCGAGCTGCGGGGCGATTCGGGCTGGGCGGCCGGCCTGCCATCGCGGCTCCGGGGCCTCGGCCTCGTCGACGTTCGCGCCACGACCCACGTGGCCGACGTGGGCGGGGGGTCGGTGGCCTCGTCCGTCGAGCGGGCCAACCTCGCCCAGGTCAGGGACAACCTCGTCGCTTTCGGAGCGGCCGGCGCCGAGGAAGTCGACCGCTGCCTGGAGCTGCTCGGTGACCCCCGGTTCCGGTTCACCATGCCCCTGATGGTGTCGGCCCGGGGAAGGCGCCCGGCGGGCGGCTGATCCGGCGGTTGACGGGTCCGGCCGGGCCGTCCCGCCGTCAGATCACGACCCAGGGGGTCTCGAAGGTCCTTTCGTCGCCGCCCCGAGTTCGGCAACGGATGCGGACGGGGCCGGGTAGGAGGTCGTCGACGATGAAGCAGCCCGTGTCGTCGACCACGACCCGCGTCTCGCCGCCGGAGTGGGCGACCTCGACCTCACCCGGCTGCGGCGGCACCAGCTGGCCGGAGAGTCGACGCCGGCGGCCGACCTCGGTCGCCTCGACCTCGGCGGTGAGACCGTCGGTGTCGAAGGTCAACAGCCGCGGGGTGTCAGCGCCGCGAACAGCAACCAGACGGTCGTCGTCGACAAGGGTGTCGTGGGTCAGCGCCGCCAGCTCGGCGTCGATGGTGCGCCAGCTGAATGCGGCCCGCGCTGCGGCCTCGAGCCTGGGCGGAAGGGGGTCGAAGTGCTCGACCGCGTCCTGCAACTCGGCGAGCAGCGCCTCGTCGGCCGCGTCGGTCTCCTCGTGGGCATCGTGGTCGCTCATCGTCATCCTCTATGCATGGAGGTCGTTCGTCTCCTCGCTGATACCCACCAGGCACCCACGGAGATGCTGCAGGCAGCGGGCCCGGGTCGGACCGATGCTGCCGATGGGCATGTCGAGCACCCCGCTCACCTCCTCGTAGCTGGGCGCCGGGTCGACGAGCAGCACCCGGAGGAGGCGCTGGCAGTTCGCCGACAGGCCGCCGATGGCCCGCCAGAGCTCGGTCTGGCGCTCGGTCGCCAGCACACCGGCGTCGATCGACGGGTCACCCCGGTCGGGCGTGTCGAAGTTCGTCTCGTCGCCCGACGGCACCTGCCGGGCGGCACGGCGCAGGGCGCCGAGGCATTCGTTGCGGGCGGTGGTGGCGAGCCACGCCCCGACCCGGTCCGGTTCCTGAATCCGGTCGAGGTGGGTGACGAGGTTCAGCCATGTGGTCTGGAAGACGTCCTCGGCGTCGGCCTGCGACAGCCGGAAGGCACGGGCGACGGCCCACACCCGGGTCCCGTGGCGGGCGACGAGGGCGTCCCAGGCGGACTGCTGGCCCTGTCCGGCCCGCCGCAACAGGTCTGCGTCCTCACCCATCCCGGTTCATGGTAGGACCGGCGTGCGGACCAGGCGAGGGTCCGGCATTTCCCGGCGCCGACGCCCAGGACACCCCGGCGTAGTGGCAGGCGACCATGTTCTCCTCGCCCCGCTCGACGAGAGCCGGGATCTCCTCCACGCAGCGCTGCCGTTCGGTCTCGCTCAACTCGGTGGCGAACCTCGGACAGCGGGTATGGAACCGGCAACCGCGGGGAGGCTCCAGCGACGACGGTTGCTCTCCCGAGAGCACGACCCGCGCCCGAGCCGGCGACCGGGAGGGATCGGGACGCGGCACGGCCGAGAGCAGGGCCTGGGTGTACGGGTGGCAGGGACGATCGAACAGCCGGTCACCGCCGGCCGTCTCCACGATGACACCGAGGTACATCACGGCCACGCGGTGGGCAACATGGCGCACGACTCCCAGATCGTGGGCGATGAGCAGAAAGGCGAGGTCGAGCGTCCTCTGGAGATCCTCCAGCAAGGCCAGTATCTGGGCCTGCAACGACACGTCGAGCACGGAGACGGGCTCGTCGCAGATCACCAGCTTCGGGTTGAGGGCGATGGCCCGGGCGATGCCGACCCGTTGCCGCTGGCCGCTGGACAGCTCGTGGGGGTAGCGGCCGGCATGCTCGGCCCCGAGGCCGACGACCTCCAACAGGTCCTCGACGCGGGAGCCGGCGTCGACGTCGTGGATCGTGAACGGCTCACGTAGTGCGGCGCCGACGCTCATGCGCGGATCGAGACTGGCGTAGGGATCCTGAAAGACGATCTGCATCCCGCGCCGCAGGGCGCGTAGGCGGGCGGGACCAACCCCGGCCAGGTCCTCCCCGTCGAAGCGGACGGTTCCCGACGTCGGTTCGATCAGGCGGAGCACGGCCCGGGCCGTGGTCGACTTGCCCGATCCCGACTCTCCCACCAGGGCGAGGGTCTCGCCGGGGGCGACGCCGAAGGAGATGCCGTCCACGGCTCGTACCTCACCGATACGGCGCTTGAGGACGGCACCCGTGGTGACGGGGTAGTGCACGACGAGATCCTCGACCTCGAGCAGGTCGCCGTTCTCCGGTGACGGCGCCGGCGCCGGCGCGGGCTTCGCCTCCTCGGAGGGTCCCGCCCCGGCAGCGGTGGACGCCGGCGGGCCCAGGTCCCCGCTCAGAGGGCCGCTCGGGCCCAGGTCCCCGCTCAGAGGGCCGCTCGGGCCCAGGTCCCCGCTGTGGTGACAGGCGGCGAGATGGGCGGCGCCGCCCTGGGGCAGGAGGGATGGAAGGTGCTCGACGCAGACGTCGGTCGAGAACCGACAGCGGGGGTGAAAGGGGCAGCCGGAGGGGCGGGCGATCACACTCGGCGGATTGCCCGGGATCGGCTGGAGGCGGCTGCCTCGGGGAGCGAGGTGCGAGAGGGCGGAGAGAAGATTCCACGTGTAGGCGTGGCGGGGCCGGTGGACGACGTCGTCGGCGGCACCGACCTCGGCCACCCTTCCGGCGTACATGACGAGCACGCGGTGGGCCTGGCTGGCGGCCAGGGCGAGGTCATGGGTGATGAGCACGATGGCGGTGCCGCGCTCGGCCTGTACGCGAGTGAGCAGGTCGAGGATCTGGGCCTGGACGGTGACGTCGACGGCGGTCGTCGGTTCGTCGGCAAGGAGCACGATCGGGTCGAGGGCCAGCGCCATGGCGATCATCGCCCGCTGCTGCATCCCGCCCGAGAGCTGGTGCGGGTAGTCCTCGGCCCGTCGGCCGGGATCGGGGATCCCCACGTCGCCCAGCAGCTCGACGGCACGACGCCGGGCCGGTGCCCTGCCCGTGTGTTTGTGGGTGCGCATGACCTCGGCGATCTGGGCGCCGACGGTGAGCACCGGGTTCAGGGCGGTGGCGGGATCCTGAAAGATCATGGCGATGTCCCGGCCTCTCATCCGCCGCAGCTCCTCCCTGCGACAACGGAGCAGATCCCGCTCCCGGAGCATGATGCGCCCCGAGGTGCGGCAGCCCGGGGGCGGTGGCAGCAGGCCCATCACCGCCAGGGCGGAGACGGTCTTGCCCGAGCCCGACTCGCCCACGACGGCGAGCGTCTCGCCCGCGCCCAGTGACCAGCTGACACCGTCGACGGCCGTGGCCGGACCGGCTGCGGTGCGGAAGTGCACCCTGAGGTCCTCGACCGACAGGACAGGATCGTCGCCGGCGAGTCCGGGTCCCGGACGGCCCGACGGGGCCGGGACGTCAGGGCCGGCCATTCACTCCACGAGGGCCCGGTGACCCGCCCCCAGGCACACGAAGGCCGCCGCCGCTGCGGCCCGGACGGGATCGCCACCGGTCAGCCGCACCTGGGCGCGGGCCAGCGCTTCGGCGGGGGCCAACCCGGCGCGTAGGCCTCCGTGGAACGCCAGCATCAGCGGCCGCGTGGCCTCGTCGGGGACGGGGAAGACACTGGCCACCAGTGCCCGGGTGCCGAGCGCCAGCACCGCCGCGGACAGGCCCATGAGCTCGTCACCCGGGCGCACCACCGCCATCGCCGACTCGCAGGCCGACAGGACGAGCACCTGGGGTGCCTCCCTGAGGGCCTCCAGGTCGTAGACCGTCGCCGGCCCGTTGGCCAACTCGACGCACGAGAAGAGGGGATTGTCGCTGCGGAATCGGCCGTGGGCGGCGAGATGGGCCAGATCGGCGCCGTCGAGGGCGGCGCACACGGCGCCGCACGTCGCCTCATCGCCGATCAACGTCGTAGCCCCGGGGTAACGCCGCGACAGCGCCCTCACCTCGGCCGCCGCGTGCTCGAGCCCGGGCCCGGCAACCAGCACCACCCTGTTCAGGCCGGGGCCGACCCTGGCGGTGGCGGCCCGGTGCCAGACGCGCGCCGAGGGGGCCACGGTGAGGGCCCGTCCGGCGCGCGACGGCAGCACCGACCACGGCACCGAGTGCAGGGTGCCGGTGGGTACGAGCACCAGCCTCCGGTCAGCGACGTCGGCGGTGAGAGGCCCGAACAGCAGCTCGTCGAGGCGGCGGCCGCCCAGGGCGGCGGCGTGCCGGAAGGCCGTTCGTGACCCGTCGGACCGGACGCCCACGGCGAGACGGCGCAGGGCGAAGCGCAGCCGATCGAGCTCATCGTCCACCTCGGCCACCGGGGCCAGCCGGCGCAGCCGCGCCCGCCCGTCGCGCACGACGACGGCATGGAGCACCTCCCCGTCGTCCATCATCTCGACGAGGACGTCGTCGCCCAAGGCGGCGGCCAGCTGTCGGTACGACACCGGCAGGTCGAGGAGCGTCCCGTCGCCGGGAGCGTGCCGGGCCCGGTCACGCACGGCCCGTTCGAGGGTGGCCTGTCGTGACAGCAGCCTCTGGGTGGGGCGACCGCCGAGGGCGGCCTGCTCGACCTCTGCGACCACCCCGCGCAGGGCGGTCAGGTCGGCCGCCAGGCGGGCATCCTCCGGTGGTCGGGCGGGCCGGAGCCTGAGGGCGCGGGCCCGCCACCGCTCGGCCCAGGCCAGCACTCGCTCGGCCCGACCACCCTCGAGCGCCAGGCGCAGGCCGAGCCGGGCCAGCTCCTGGCCGTGGGCCGACGCATAGGCCCGCAGGTCGGTCGCACCCAGCGAGGCGCGGTGCCGGTCGAGCAGATGCACGCCCGCCCGCAGTGCGGCGTCGGCCCCCGAGCGGTTGCCGTCGGCCAGGCGCAGCATGGCCTCGGCGTGCCAGGCCCGCGAGCGCAGTCCGACGGGCCCGCTGCTTCGGGCTCGTCCCGCGCACGCCAGCTCGCGACGGGCGATCCTCGGCCGCCCCAGCTCGAGGGCGATCTCGGCGGTGAGGAGGCGGGCGTCGGCGGCGGGCACGGCGAAGCCGGCCCTGGTCAGGGCGACGGCGGCCTTGCGGGCGGCAACCAACAGAGCGGGCGAGCGGTCGCCCTCCAACCACGCCGCCCGGCACCCGACATGGCGGGCCAGGGCCACGTAGGTGGGCCGGCCCTGGCTGGCGAAGGCCGTCCTGGCCTCGTCGGCGGCCTTCCGCGCCGTGGGCCCGTCGCCCTCGAGCAGCGCCGCCTCCGCCAGCATGAGCCGGACCTCGGCGACGTAGCCCAACCGCCCCTCATGCTCGAGCGACGCGATGGCCTTTGCCGCGGTGTGGCGGGCCTCGGCGGCCAGGCGGGCGGCCAGGAGGCTCTCGCACCGGTCGTACATGCCGATCGAGTCGTCCTCACCGCGGTCGGCGAAGTAGGCGTCGGCCTCGTCGAACAGCACGAGGGCACGGGGGATGTCACCCCGCCGCGCCGCCAGGATGGCGAGGTGCTGGCGGTCGTTGGTCGCGTAGCGGTGGAGGCCAAGGGTGACGTGGAGGCGTTCGGCCCGCCGCAGGTCGGCCTCGGCCGCGGCCAGGTCGCCCCTGCGGAAGTGCAGGAACGAGCGGTTGCTGTACACCAGGGCCTGCCAGAGAAGGTCGTCCTTACGGCGCAGTACCGGTAGCGCCTTCCGGAATGACTCGGCGGCCTCGTCCAGCCGGCCGTCGTGCACGAGCACCGAGGCCCGGTGGGCCTCGAGGCGGGCCAGGCCCAGGCCCTGCAGCGCAGGGGCGGCCAGGTCGGCCTGGCGGAGGGCGCCGCGCAGGTCACCCAGGTTCACCAATGTGCCCATGAGGCTCCTGCGGGCCTCGGCCTCCTCGACATCGAGGGCGGCGCGCCCGGCGACGTCGATGGCCCGCGTCAGGCTGGTCATGGAACCGGCGAGGTCGTTCTGCTCGTAGGCGACCAGGCCGAGGGCGTGCGCAGCCTTCGATTCGGCCTGGACGTCACCCGCGGCCACGGCGCCGGTGAGGGCCTCGTTCGCCAGGACCCCCGCCCGGGAGGGATCGGCCCACACGATCTCGATGGCCTCGTCGGCCAGGGCGGCGTTCACCGAGGGAACGGGTCGGTCACGCCGGCGCCGGTGATCCACCAGCACGCCCCCTGCGGCCACCTCGCCGATCATAGAAGAATGCCTGTATCACGACGCGCCGCGTGACGCTCTACTCAAGAAGGCGAAACGGAGGTGGGCATGAACGGCCATGACGACCACGCTCACGACGACTGCGAGACGACCGACCACATAAAGCTCTACGGCCCGGTGCCGGAGAATGTCGTAGCTGTCCATGACGACGACTCCGACAAGTTCCATGCGTACCGCCGCGGTGATCTGATCGTGTCTCCGGATGTCGCCGACCGGGTGCAGGAAGAACTCGATCGACGGGTGGGACCGGTGACCCCGGTAGGGGGCGTGGGAAAGCTGTTGCGGTACCACCTGCCGGATCGGTTCTCGGCGGAGCAGGTGCTCGTCGATCTGCGGTCGGTGCTCGGTCGCGCCCAGCGGGCCAGCGTGAACCTCAACACCGTCCTCAGCCTCGGGTACCACAACCGCTTCCACTGCCCCCATCCCCCGCAGCCGGTGCCCGACCCCGGACCCGTGATTCCCACCGACTCGAAGGCCGGATCCGGAATCAGGGTGGCCCTCATCGACACCGGGGTCGCTGAGCTCGACCAACTGGAGGGCCGTATCGAACGGGTGGACCACGACGGCTTCGACGTCCCCAACGAAGACCCTGACGACGACATGCTGCACCACGGCGGCGGGCACGGCACCTTTGCGGCCGGGCTCGTCCTCCAGAACGCGCCCATGGCGACCGTGGTGTCCCTCCGCTGCGTCGAATCCGACGGGCTGATCCCCGACTGGGACCTGGCCCAGGCCCTGGTGCGGCTCAGCGCGCTGCGGTCGGACAAGAAGGTCCACATCGTGAGCCTGTCCCTCGGGGGTCACACTCCCCAGGACATGGGCCTGCCGGCGACGGCGGAAGCGCTGCGCGTGCTGTTCGAGAAGCATCCCGGCACCGTGGTGGTGGCGGCAGCCGGCAACGACTCCTCGAGTCGGGCTTTCTTCCCTGCCGCCTACAAGCAGGTCATCGCCGTCGGTGCCGTGGATCGCCAGGGCCAGCGGGCATGGTTCAGCAACGGCGGATGGTGGGTCGACGCCTGCGCCCCCGGCGTCGACGTCGTCAGCACCTTCTTGCACAAGAAGAACTTCGGGAACCGCCCTCTCACCATCCACCGCCTGCCGAACCTGGGCCCCCAGCATTTCGAGGGGTGGGCCTCTTGGAGCGGCTCCTCCTTCACGGCTCCCCAGGTGGCCGGGGCCATTGCGGCACACATGAGCACGGCCAACGCCAATACCCAGCAGCCGGCGTTCGCCGGTCTCCACTCGCTGTCGGGCTTGGCCCAGAGGAGTGCCAACGGGGCCAAATCGGTGCCGGAGTTGGGTGTGCTGATTGCGACCAAGGTGGAGCTGAAGAAGAAGAAGCCTCCCGCCAATGGGTCGAGCGTCAGCGGGACGGGGACGAAGCCATCCGCGGGTCGAGCAAGTCGCGGAGGCCGTCGCCGAGCAGGTTGAACCCCAGGACCATCACGAAGATGGCGGCGCCGGGCGCCACCATCATGTACGGAGCCCGGCCGAGGTACTTGCTGGCCTCGGACAGCATGGCGCCCCACTCCGCGGTGGGAGCCTCGGCGCCCAGCCCGAGGAACGACAAGGCGGAGATGCCCAGCAGGATCGTCCCCAGCTCCAGCGTCGTGAGCACCACGACGGGGCCGACGACGTTCGGCATCACGTGCCTGCTCAGGATGCGGGCGTGCGAGGCTCCCAATGCCCGGGCGGCCTCGACATATGCGCTCTCCCGCTCGGCTACGACAACGGAGCGGACGATCCGCGCGTAGCTCACCCAACCGATGGCGACGACGGCGATCATGACGTGGACGAGTCCGGGCCCGAGCGCGCCGGTCACGGCGAGGGCCAGGAGGAAGGAGGGGAAGGCCAGCAGGGCGTCGATCGTCCGGCTGATGACGGTATCGGCGATCCCCCCGAGGTACCCGGCGAGAAGGCCCAGGGCCAGGCCGACGACCGAGACCCCCATGGCCGCGACCACGGTGGCGCCGATCGACAGGCGAGCGCCGTACAGGAGGCGGGAGAGTGTGTCGCGGCCCAACTCGTCGGTGCCGAGGGGGAAACGGAACGACGGCGACGCGAACCTGTGGGCCAGGTCGACGGCGTTCGGGTCACGCGGGGCGAGCAGGGGCGCCAGCAGCGCAGCCAGAACCAACGTGACCACGATGACCAGCCCGGCGACCGCAGTCGGGCTCCGCCGGATCCGCGCCACGCGCGGCCGTCTCGGCCCCGGCGCCGGGGCCCTCGGTGGTTCCGGGTCGGGGATGATCTCGAGGACGCTCACGCCGTGCTCATCCGGGAGTCGCCCAGCCGGACGCGGGGGTCGATCACCGCGTAGGAAAGGTCGATGACCAGGTTGATGGCGGCGAAGGCGGCACCGGCGTACAGCACGAAACCGGCGATCATCGGGTAGTCGCGGGTCAGGATGGCGTCGATCGCCAGGCGGCCGACACCCGGCCACACGAAGATGGTCTCGACCACCACGTCACCGGCGACCAGCCCACCCAGGAGCACTCCGAAGACGGTTACCACCGGGATGAGGGCGTTGCGAAGGGCGTGGCGGTAGACGACCAGCCGCTCGGGAAGGCCCTTGGCCCGCGCCGATCGGACGTAGTCCTCGCTTAGCGCGTGGAGCATGGCGGCCCGGGTGAAGCGGGCCAACAGCGCCGCCGGGGCCACGGCCAGGGTCACGACCGGAAGCACCGTGCTGGCCAGGCCGCTGCGCCCGGCCACCGGCACAAGGGACAGCTTCACCGAGAAGGTGAGAATCAGCAGGAGGGCCAGCCAGAAGCCGGGCATGCAGGCCCCGACCAGCGATGCCGCCCGAAGGGCGTGGTCGGCCAGCCGGTCGTGGTGGACGGCGGCGAGCGCCCCCGCGGGGACGGCGATGGCCAGCGCCAGCAGGCACGCCGGAAGGACGAGGACGAGTGTCGCCGGGACGCGCCGGGCCAGCTCCCCGGCGACCGGACGGCGGGACCCGTAGGACTCGCCGAGGTCGCCCTGAACGGCCCGACCCACCCAGGCCACGTACTGGACGGCCACCGGACGGTCGAGCAGCAGCCGTTGGCGGACACTCGCCACCTGTTCGGGGGTCGGGGGCCGGTCGGGGGCGAGGCGGCGCAGGTACGCCCGAGCCGGGTCGCCCGGTGCCAGGTGCGAGAGGGCGAAGGCAGCGAGGGTGATGAAGAAGAGGGTCGGCACCACGAGCAGGAGGCGACGCAGGACATAGGCTCGCATGCCCCGGGTCCCCGCGACCGGTCCGCCGCCGTCAGCCGGCGCGGCCGACGCCGTCCCAGCTGATGTTGATGAACGAGGGATGGGGCGTGAAGCCTTCGATCCCGTCACGCAGGCCGTAGATCCCGAAAATCCCGGCCACGGGGATGACCACCGCCTCCTGGTCGACGATGAAGTGCATGGCCTCGGCCACCGCTCGGCGCACCTTCTCCGGGTCGTCCTCGGTGAGCGCGGGGGCGAGAAGCTGGTCGAACGCCGGACCCGGCGCGAACAGGGCCTGGTAGTCGGCCACCTCGGCGGTGGAGCCGCTGTAGAACAGGACGACAGGCAGGAAGGGGGGGTCGGCGTCGTTCTGGATGCCCTCCTCCATGTACAGGTCGGCCTCGCCGGAGGTGATCAGCTCCTGGTAGGACGCAGGGTCGGGTCGCTCGAGGACCTGGAGGGCGATCCCCACGTCCTTCAGCTGGGACTCCAGGAAGGCAGGGATCGGCCGGAAGATCTCGGGGAAGCCCACGGCGAGAGTGAGGTCGAGCCGGCGACCGGTCCTCTCGCGGATGCCGTCGGCGCCCGGGACCCAGCCGGCCTCGTCCAGCAGGGCCCGGGCTCGGGCCGGGTCGAAGTCGTGACCCTTCACGAGTGACGCGGCATCGCCGAGAACGAACGGCGGCACCATGGTCGGGTCGGTGGTGGCCTGGCCCTCGAGGAGGCGCTCGACGATGGCCTCCCGGTCGACATCGGAGGCCACCGCCTGGCGGACCTTCAGGTCGGACAGCACGCCGTCGGGCTTGTGGATGTTGGCGTACATGGCGTAGTAGGACCCCACCGTGCTGGTGGCGACCCGCAGGCCCTTGGCTTCCAACTCCGTGGCGTCGGACTGGCGGACCAGGGTGGCGATCTGCGTCTCGCCGGCTTCGAGAGCGAGACGCTGCACCTCGGGATCAGGGTAGAAGCGGAACGTGATGCGGCTCGATCGCGCCTTCTGCCCCCAGTAGTCGTCGTTGCGCTCGACCACCAGCCGTTCCTGGGGCGCGTACTCGGCGAACCGGAAGGGCCCCGTCCCCACGGGCCTCGCCGGGTCGGACCCGGGCGCGACCACGCCGTACGCGGGATGGACGATCTGCAGGGGAACGCGCTCGTTGGGCTCGGTGGGTGTGAAGTCGATGGTGTGGTCGTCGACGACGACAGCGGAGTCCGGTCCGGCACTGATCGTGGTCCCGCCGACCTCCGGATTGGCGACCCGGTCGAACAGCCCGACCTTGACGGCGTTGGCGTCGAGGGGTTGGCCGTCGTGGAACCTGACCCCGGGCCGCAGGAAGAACCGCCAGGTGTTGGGAGGCCGGAGCTCCCAACGTTCGGCCAGGCGGGGCTGCAACTGGTACTCCGGTGTCACGGCGATGAGCGTCTCGGTGATGTTGGTGCCCATCCCCACATTGGCGGCGGGCCCCTCGGCGACGTACTCGTCAGAGCCCAGGCCCACCGTCAGGGTCCGCTCCGACGTCGAGTCGCCGCTGCCACACGCCACGACCAGGGCGGGCAGGAGGAGCGCCAGGACCACGGTTCGGACGCGCACGATCACACCTGCCCGTCGGTGTCCCGACGCCCTCGCGCCGCTGGTCGGTTCCCGCGAATGTCAGGGATCGCCGTGGCCCCCTCTTCCCTCGCTGTGGGCGAGACCCTAGTCGCACCGGCCCCGCCGCGGCCGGGAGTGTCAGCCCTCGGCCGCCACCTGTTCCAGCCAGCCGAGGAGGATGGCGACGACCCGGGGATCGTGGCGTAGCCGGTGCCCGGCCTGGGTGACCACGCGCAGGTCGGCGCCCTCACCGGCGGCCTCGACCAGCGCCCGGGCGGCGTCGAGGGGCACGGTCTCGTCGTCGCTGCCGGGGACGATGAGCAGGGGTCGCGGAGGGATCTTGGCCACCACCGCCAGCGGCTCGATCTCGGTGAGCTCCCTGGTCCAGCGCTGCAGGTCGCGTGGGTGGGCGGGGTCGGAGATCACACCCACCCCTCGGGCGTGGGCCAGGAGTCCCTTGGGGTCGTCGGCCCACCCCGAGAAGGACGCCGGCGCGGCGAGACAGGCCACGCCGCGGACGCGTTCGTCCTCGGCCGCCTCACCGATGGCCAGGGCGCCGCCGGTGCTGGAACCGGCCAGCCACACCCCCGACACCGACTCGACGCTCAGGATGTGGTCGATGGCCGCCCGCAGGTCGTCGAGCCAGTCCCCCAGCGAGAAGTCGCCCTCCGACGAGCCGGCGCCCCGGAAGTTGAAGGTGAGCACCACCCAACCACTCTCGGCGGCCAGGTGGTCGGCCAGCTCCGGGTAGGTCTGGGCCAGAGCGGCCGCGCCGCTGGGGTCTGTGGGAAAGCCATGGCAGAGAACGAGGCCGGGCGGAGGATCGCCGGCCGGCTTCGGTGGCCGGGAAACATGGGCGGTCAGGCGGAGGCCGCCTGAACTGATCGTGGTCTCCACGATGTCCGCACCTCCAGATTGGGTGCTGTCATGCGTGCTGACTGGGCCGGGTGCTCGAACCGTCGGTCGTTGACCATAGGCCGCGCCCGGCCGAGTTGCAGCGCGTGGTGGGTGTGTCGTCGCCGCGAGGCGATGGCGAGGCGCGGCGAGGGGGCGCACGATTGCGCCCCCTCGTCGAGAAATGCTGGATCAGAGACCCGAACGAAACGTGGTGAACCGGGGGGGACCAACTCCCGGCCGCTGATCGGGCGATGGCTGGCGGGAATTGCCAGCCGGGTCCAGCTGCCGGCTAGCGGACAGCCACCTCCGAGGTCCCATGACAACAGTCGCTCAGTTGGACCACCTCCTTTCCTCGGTACCGATATGAAAGCACATCGGGGCCACCCGTTGGGGGAGGTTTTCCGTTTCTAGCGACCCGGGTCCTCGGGCTCGCTGACCGGGCCCACCGCCCCGATCGACTCGAGGTAGGTCATCTGGGCGTCGAGCACGGCGTGGACCTGGGCCGGCGTGTAGTCGAGGCCGTCGGCCTCGGCCCGCTTGAGGACGAAGTCGACGGTCTCGGCACCGCTCACCACCACCGGCCCGTCGACCTTGGGCGACGCGCCGTTCGACGACACACCCTTGATCCGGAAGTACTCGAGGTGCCAGTTCAGGATGCGACGCACGTCGTCGGGGCTGAGCACGGCGGAGACGTCGTGGCCCACGTGGTCGCAGACCCAGTTGACGGCGTCTTCGAACTCGAACACCCGCCCCGGCGCCTTGGCCGCCAGCCGCCGGGCTTCCCGGCCCACGACCACGGCGGCGATGACGAACACCAGGGCCGCAGCCAGGAACCCCAGGATCAAGCCCATGGGCCGAGGCTACTGCCGCAACGGCGAGGTTCAGGGCCCGTGCGGGCCCGGGCATACTCCACCCATGCCCGACGAGCCGCTCCACTACCAGGACGACCGGGTCGACATCACCCGCGTGGTCGTGGGTCCCATCGACAACAACGTGTTCGTCGTGCGGTGCCGGCGTACCGGCGACTCCGTCCTCATTGATGCCGCCAACGAGTCTGACGTGGTCCTCGACCTGTGTCGCCGCCTGGGCGTGACGAGGGTGCTCACCACCCACGGCCACCACGACCACATCCAGGCCGTGCCCGCCGTGCGTGCCGCCGGCTACCCGGTCGGCATCGGCGCCGCCGACGGGGCCACGCTCGCCGGCGGTCCCGACTTCGTGATCGACGATGGCGCAGAGGTCGCCGTCGGCGACCTCGTCCTGCGCGCCGTCCACACCCCGGGCCACACCCCCGGCTCGATGTGCTTCGTGGTCGAGGGGTCGCCCGTGCTGCTGAGCGGCGACACCCTGTTCCCCGGCGGGCCGGGCGCCACCAACCGACCGGGCGGCGACTTCCCCACCATCATGAGCTCCCTCAGGGAGCGGCTGTTCGGCCGCCTGCCCGACGACACCATGGTCATGCCCGGCCACGGGGACGACACCACCATCGGCGCCGAGCGACCCCATCTCCAGGAGTGGGCCGACCGCGGTTGGTAGCGGGTCTGTCACGGGAGGTGGGCGTTTCAATCATCCGCGGCGGGTGGGCGGCGCACGGAAGCCATGCTGACCAGCGCAGACGTGCCTGATGGATGGGCGGGCCGCCCCTCGGCGGTCCCGGCATCGGCGCCTCCGCTCTTGGGGCGCGGTGAGATCGCGCCCAAGCGAACATGCCGGGACGGTGTCGCCCACGTCCAAGACAATGGTGGTCGGTAACGGGCACCCCACGTCGTTCCCGATCGACGCGCCCGGACGCTGACCGAGGAGGTCCGGCACGTACCGGTCACCTCCGTTGCTAACGGCACGAACAGGAACCGCAGATA
>CAYTTL010000006.1:0-443 GCA_964440725.1 uncultured Acidimicrobiales bacterium
CGTGGCGCCGGAAGCAGCGGCCGCCGACGCCGACGCGCCTGCGCCCGCCCCGCCGCGGCGTGGCCGTAGGCGGGCGACCGCGGCCACCACCTCCGAGGCCCCCGAAGCCGTCGCCGGCACCGCCCCGGAGGCCGCCCCTGAAGCCGTCGCCGCCCCCGCACCCGCCCCCCGCACTCGCCGGGCGGCCAAGAAGGCGCCGGCCGGGCCGGAAGCGCCGCCCCCCCGGACGCGCCGGACCGCCAAGAAGGCGGCGGCTCCCAGCGCGACACCGGCCGCGCCGGCCAAAGCGTCCGGTCGAGCCAAGCGGGCCGCCAAGGCCACTCCGCCAGAGGAACCGGCCGCACCCGTGAAGTCCCGAACGAGGAAGCGGGTGGCCGAACCCGCCGAGGCGTCGTCGGCCGAAGTCGCTCCCGCGGCCACCCGGCGCCGGGCTCCCGCCAAGA
>CAYTTL010000006.1:453-2850 GCA_964440725.1 uncultured Acidimicrobiales bacterium
GCCGCCGCGCCCACGCCCGCCCGCCGCCCAGCGAAACGGGCGTCCAAGAAGGCGGCCGCCGAGCCGGCGGCCACTACCACCGCCGCCGACCCGCCACCGACCAAGCGGACGACGCGCCGGAAGTAGTCCGCACCCGCGGCTGCGGGCCTACGCTTCGAGGCCGTGCGGATCGCCACCTGGAACGTCAACTCACTGAAGGTCCGGCTCCCGCGGGTCGAGGAGTGGCTCGCCTACGCCCGTCCCGACGTGTTGTGCATGCAGGAGACGAAGCTGGCCGACAGCGCCTTCCCGTCGATGGCGTTCGCCGCCCTCGGCTATGACGCCGCCCACTGCGGGCAGGGCCAGTGGAACGGGGTGGCCATCCTGTCTCGCGTCGGCCTCGACGACGTCGTAGCCGGGTTCTCCGACCAGGCCGAGGACGAGACCCTCGAGGCCCGGCTGTTGTGGGCGACCTGCGGCGGCGTGCGTGTCGCCAGCGTGTACGTGCCCAACGGCCGCGTCGTGGGCAGCGAGCACTACGAGGCAAAGCTGGAATGGCTCGAGCGCCTGCGTCTCCACCTGGCGTCCACCGCCAGCCGCGACGACGACCTGGTGGTGTGCGGGGACTTCAACGTTGCCCCCGACGACCGCGATGTCTGGGACCCGGCCAAGGTCAACGGCGGAACCCATGTCAGCCCACCGGAACGAGCGGCGGTGGCGGCGCTGCAGGAGTGGGGCCTGGTCGACGTGTTCCGAACCGTCTACCGCGACTCCGGGATCTACTCGTGGTGGGACTACCGGGCCGGGGACTTCCACCAGGGACGGGGCATGCGCATCGACCTGGCCCTCGCCACCGAGCCCCTCGCCGCCCGTGTGTCCTACGCCCTCATCGACCGGTTCGCCCGCAAGGGCAAGCTCCCCTCGGACCACGCCCCGCTCCTGGTGGACTTCGAGGATCCTGGCTCCGCGGGGTGAACGCACCGCCGGAGCTGCGTACCGACCGGCTGTGGTTGCGCCGTTGGCGCGACTCCGACCGGGAGCCCTTTGCGCAGCTCAACTCCGACAGTTCGGTCATGGAGTTCTTTCCGGCGCCGCTCACCCCGGGCGAGAGCCACGAGCTGGTGGAGCGCATCGAGGGATCCTTCGAGACGAGCGGGTTCGGGTTGTGGGCGGTCGAGGTCACGGCGACCGCAACCTTCGTGGGCTTCGCCGGCCTCTGGCCCGCCACCTTCGATGCGCACTTCACACCGGCGACAGAGGTTGGGTGGCGGCTGGGCCGTGCTCACTGGGGTCGGGGCTACGCCACGGAGGCGGCGTGGGCAGCGATGACCGACGGGTTCGAGAGGCTGGCTCTCGAGGAGATCGTGTCGTTCACCGCGTGCTCGAACCGGCGGTCACGGCGGGTCATGGAGAAGCTGGCGATGAGCCACGACCCGGCCGACGACTTCGATCACCCCGCCCTTCCGCCCGGCCACCCCCTTCGCCGCCACGTCCTGTACCGACTGGGCCGTGACGGCTGGCTCAGAGGGGTGCTCGGGCCGAGGGAGGAGTCGAGGCACTAACCCAACGAGGAGATCTTCCAGTCGCCGCCGATCCTCTCCAGGGCGAGAGGCCGGGGATCGTTGTTTCGGAACAGGCCCGCCTCGCCGCCGGCTTCGAGAAGGAGGTCGTTGTCGGCGACGATCGCCTTGTCGCCGGTGATCGTGACCCGGTTGACCTCGGCGCTCTTCAGGGCCTTCTTCTCGTCGGAAGACAACTGACGGTTGAACCCCTCGATGGCGTCCGCGCACGAGGCGGGGGCGCGAAGGAGGAAGGCGGCGGAGTTCAACTCCTGGATGGCCGAGTCGGTGAGGAGGGCACAGGCGCTGGCGCCCTTGTCGTCGGCCACCGCGGTGAGGAAGTCGGACACGCTCGCCTTGACCTTGTCGGTGTCCGACGTCGACCCACCGCACCCGGCGGCGACCGCCACCAGCGCCACCGTTGCCAGGGCGCGGACCACACCCGAGGGCCACATCCGTCTCATGGGCGTCGGTGTACCCACGACGGACAGGCTCAAGCGACTGACCCGGCTATTCGACGAGGAGCCGGAGGCGCAGCTTGGCCAATCCGCCGGCCAGGGCGTCGCGCACCGCGGCCCGGGTGATGCCGAGGTCGGTATGAAGCTGCTTCATGGTGCGGGGTGGTGACCCGTCGAGGCCGTAGTGCGAGGTGACGACCTGACGTTCGAGAGGATCGAGCTGGTCGAACAGGTGACGTGGCGCGGCGCGGAGAACGAGAGCGTCCTCGTCGTAGGCCTCGTCGACGGAAGCCTCCTCACCCTCGACGTCGGGATAGGGCCATCCGTCCTCGCTGGGCCATTGGTAGGAGGTCATGTCTAGTTGTCGCGCCGAACGGCCTCGCCGTCAATGTCTTTGCTGG
>CAYTTL010000006.1:2950-16552 GCA_964440725.1 uncultured Acidimicrobiales bacterium
TCAGGCCACGCTGGCGCCGGCCACGACGGCGAGGAGGGCCTCGCCGTAGCGCTCGGCTTTCACCGGACCCATGCCCGGCAGGGCGAGCAGCGCCCCCCGGTCACCGGGTCGGGCCTCGGCGACCACCGCCAGGGTGGCGTCGTGGAGGACCACGAAGGCGGGAACCCCGGCGGCCCGGGCGGCCCCGGCCCGCCAGGAGCGCAGGGCCGCCAGCACCGCGGGATCGGCTCGCTCGCCCACCTCCACGCCCCGCGGGGAGGCCCGACCTCCGTCGAGGCCGCGGACGTGGGCCCGGCTGGACTCGAGGTGGCGGCGCCAGTCGCCGTCGGCGCCGGCGGCCGAGGTCGGTCGCGCCAGGGCGTCGGCCACCGTCTCGACATCGGCCAGCCAGGGCGACGGCGACCGGGCCATGGTGTGGGAGCCGAAGCGTCGGCACTCGGCCCACGAGCAGTGCAACTCGCGCTGGGCCCGGGTGACGGCCACGTAGAGCAGCCGGCGCTCCTCGGCTCGCGCCTCGGGCGTGGTGGCCCGGCCCACCGGGACCAGGCCCTGTTCGAGGCCGGCGAGGAACACCACCGGCCACTCGAGGCCCTTGGCGGCGTGGAAGGTGGACAGGGTGACGGCGTCGCCACCGGCATCGGGGTCGTCGGCCCGCATGGTGGCGCCGAGCCACACCAGGAAGGCGCCGACCGGCATCCTCGGGTCGAGGGCCAACTGCTCGCCCATCATGCGGGCCAGCTCTTGCAGCGAGGCCTGGCGCTCGCCGCGCGACCCGGCGGCGCGCGACTCGTCGGTGGTCGCCTCGCCGGCGGCCGTATCGGGACCGCCTCCGGGCACACCGGGACCGGCCGCCAGGCGCACGTCGGCGACGGCGGCCGCGAGGGGACTGCTCGGAGGACGGCGGCGCAGCTCGGCCACGGCCTCGGCCACCTCCGGGCGGGCCAGGAACGTCGCCGCCCCCCGGAGCCGGCACGGCACGCCCGCTCCCCGTAGGGCCTCTTCGAAGATCACCAGCTGAGCCCGGGTGCGGGCGAGCACCGCCTGGTCGGACCAGGGCCGACCGGTGCCGTGGTGGCGGCGCAGGGCGCGGGCCACGCCGGTGGCCTCGTCGGCGTCGGTGGCGTAGGCGGCCACGCTCGGTACCGCGCCGGCGGCCAGGGTGGGGCGCAGGTCGCGAGCGCCGGCGGCGCGCCGGGTGTGGAGCACGGCGTTGGCCACGGCCACGATCTGGGGTGAGGAACGGTAGTTGTGGTCGAGGTGCACGACGCCGGCGCCGGGCAGCCGGGTGGCGAACGCCGTGAGGTAGGAGGGGTCGGCCCCGTTCCAGGCGTAGATGGCCTGGTCGGGATCGCCGACCACGCACAGGTCGGGCCGTCCGCCCCGCCACCCCTCGAGCAGGCGGTACTGGGCGGGGTTGACGTCCTGGAACTCGTCGACGAACAGGTGCCGGAACCGCCAGCGCTGGGCGGCGGCGAAGCCGGCATCGGTCTCCAGGGCCTCGGCGCACAGGATCACCAGGTCGTCGAAGTCGACGAGGCGCCGCCTGCGCTTCTCGTCCTCGTAGCGCTGGTAGACCTCGGCCAGGACCGCCGCCGCCAGCCCCGGCCGGCGGCCGGTTGCCGCCAGCGCCTGCTCGTAGGCCGCCGGTGCGATCATGCGGGCCTTGGCCCACTCGATCTCCGCGGCCACGTCGGCGACAGCCATGGTTGCCGAACCCGTGCCCGACGACCGGGGGAGGAGGGGGTGCAGCACCCGGGCCTTCTGGTCGAGCAGGGTGGGAGCCCGCTCCTCGCGATCGGCCCACAGGGTCCGGAGCTGGGCCCAGGCGGTGGCGTGGAACGTGCCGGCCGCAACCCGGTCGCGTACGCCGACGGCCACGAGCCGGCGGTTCAGCTCGCACGCGGCACGGCGGGTGAAGGTGAGGGCGAGGACGTGGGCGGGCAGGGCCGAACCGGTGGCGACGCGGTGGCCGATGCGGCGGGTGAGGACCCGGGTCTTGCCCGACCCGGCACCGGCCAGGATGCACAGCGGCGACGCCTCGGTGGTGACGGCCCGGTGCTGGGCCGGATCGAGATCGCCGAGCAGATGTTCGCGGGCGAACGTGTGGTCGGGACCCATGCTCCGACCGTACCGATGGGGTGTGACAAGAGGGTGGATGCCCGACCGACGGGCGGGAGCCGCTGGGCGGACGCGGTTCGACCCCAAGTAGTCTTCGAGCCGAAGCTCTCCGATCTTCTCGGGGCCGAAACCTTGCCGATCCGGACCTTCCTCCTCGGGCTCCCCAGGGTGGCGACTCACGTCGCCCTCTCCGAGGCTCCCGGTTCGGCTGGGCCGTTCCGGCTCCTGCATTGTGGGCCAGTCGCCCCTCCGCGTCAAGACCTTTTCCCGGGTGTCGACGAGGGTGGCCCGGAGACTGTCGTAGGCCCTGGCTAGTGTCGGCAGGGTGCTGATCGGTCTCGACCTCGACGGGGTGCTCTGCGACCTTGGCCCCGGCGTGTCCGCCCGGATCGCCGACCGTTTCGGGCTGGCCAGCCACCCCGACTCCTGGCGCTCCTACGACCTGCGGCGCCTCCAGCTGGGTGTCCCCGAAGACCGCTTCGGCGCCTTCCTCGACGAGATCTTCGCCGAGGCCGATCTCTACGGCGACGCCCCTGCCACCTGCGGTGCGGTCACCGGCGTCGCCCATCTGCGGGCCGCGGGGCACACGGTGGTGGGCATCACCGCCCGCCACGTCGAGCTGGCCGGGGTCACCTCCCGGTGGTTGGCGGCGACGGGGCTGATGCTCGACTCCGTGCACCACACCGAGGTGGGGGCCAAGGCCGAGGTGGCGGCCGAGCTCGGGGTGGACGCCACCGTCGAGGACAACCCGGCCGAAGCCGAGCTGTTGGCCGAGGTGTGCCGGTCCTACCTCCTCGACCACCCGTACAACAGAGACGCGGTCCTGTACCGGGCCCAGCGCATCCACTCGTGGGACGAACTGGTGGGCCGGCTCTGTCAGCTCCGCCTGTTCGCCTGAGTCCGGTGCCGCGCGTCGTCGTCACCGCCCTGGGTGCCGACCGGCCGGGCATCGTGGCCGCGGTCACCGCCGTCCTCGTCGAGCGGGGGTGCAACCTCGAGGACAGCTCCATGACCATCCTCGGGGGGCAGTTCGCCATGATGCTCGTGGTCGACGTACCGGGTGGGGTCGGTGCCGCCGAGCTGGAGTCCGCTCTGGGCGAGCCCGCCGCCGCCCTCGACCTGTTGGTCGCCGTGCGACCGGTGGTCGAGCCCGACGCCGGGGCCCCCGACCCCTTCGCCGGCGGCGAGCCCTGGACGGTGTCGGTGTACGGCGCCGACCATCCCGGCATCGTCCACGGAGTGGCCGAGCTCCTGGCCGGCGAGGGTGTCAACATCTGCGACCTGAGCACCCGGGTGATCGGCGACCCCGACCGCCCCGTGTACGCCATGGTGCTGGAGGTGTCGCTCCCGCCCGGGATGGACCCCGCCGGTCTCGGCCGCCGCCTGGGGGAGGCGGCTGCCCGCCTCGGGGTCGACGCCAGCCTGCACGCCTCCGACGCCGACATTCTCTAGCTCCGCCGTGTCCGACCCGGCGATGGCCGTGTGCGCGTGATGGCCGTCCGCCCGGTACTCGAGCTTCCCCACCCCACCCTGAAGCGCCGGTCGCGGCCCGTCGGGCGGGTGGACGCGGCCGCGCTCGCCGTCGCCGCCGACCTGGTCGACACCATGCGGGCCACGGTGGCATGCGTCGGCCTGGCCGCGCCGCAGATCGGGGTGGGCATCCGGGCCTTCGCCGTCGATGTCAGCGGTCACCGCAAGGCCCGTTCGTGCCATGGCGAGCTCGTGCTGTTCGACCCCGAGGTGGTGACGGCCTCCGGCCCCGTGATGGCGCGGGAGGGGTGCCTGAGCGTCCCCCACCTCACCGGCGATGTCACCCGGGCCTCGTCGGTGGTGGTCCGAGGGCTCACCCTCGAAGGTGCCGACAGGGTCGTGGAGGTCGACGCCTTCGAGGCGCGTGCCGTGCTCCACGAGATCGACCACCTCGACGGCCTCCTGTTCCTCGACCGCGTGTCGACAGCCGAGGCGGTGTTCCGCCGCCGGGTGTACCGCTGACCGCCCGAGAGGCGGGGTTCGGGGGAGGGTCCGAAGCGGTACCGGTCGGTATCCTCTCGGCCAGTGCCGTTCCCCGCCAAGCTGCTCAACGACAACGAGGAGGTCGTCCTCGACCTCCGGCCTCATTGGGTGGTGCTGGCCCGACCGTCGGCGGCCCTCGTGGCGGCGATCGCCCTGGCCGTGCTGGTCTCCAGTTGGACCGACAGGGGGTACGTCGTGATCCCCACGCTCGTGGTCGTGCTGGTGGCCCTGGCGTGGCTGCTGGTGCGACTGGCGCGATGGGCCACCACCACCCTGGTGGTCACCTCCGACCGTCTGGTGGTGCGTTCGGGGGTGGTGATGAAGCACGGTCGGGAGATGCCCCTCGAGCGCATCAACGACATCACCGTGACCCAGACCCTGTTCATGCGCATGCTGCGATCCGGCGACCTGGTGATCGAGTCGGCGGGCGAGCGCGGCCAGCAGCTCTTCCCCGCCTGTTCGCATCCGGGCCGGGTCCAGAACGAGATCTACCGGCAGATGGAGCTGACCGCCGACCGTGACCACCACCGGCGGCAGGGCCAGCGCGACCTCCACCCCCTGGAGCAGCTGGAGAAGCTCGACGAACTGCGCAAGCGGGGTGTCATCTCCCAGGCCGAGTTCGACGCCAAGAAGGCCCATCTCCTCGGCCGCATGTAGGCATCGGGATAGGGTCCCGTCGATGGGACCACTGTCGGGCGTACGGGTGGTGGAGGTGGCCAGCATCGGTCCCGGTCCGTTCACGGCGATGCTCCTCGCCGACATGGGAGCCGATGTCGTGCGGGTCGACCGGGTGCCCGGATCGGGCGACCGAGTACCCGGGTCGGGCGACCATGCCCAGACCCAGGCCGACCCCGCCGTCGACGTGCTCGCGCGCGGGCGGCGGTCGGTGGCCGTCGACCTCAAGCACCCCGAAGGTGTGGCCACGGTTGTCCGTCTGGTCGCCGGGGCCGACGTGCTGCTCGAGGGCTTCCGCCCCGGCGTGATGGAGCGCCTGGGCCTGGGCCCCGACGAGTGCCTGGCCGCCAACCCCCGGCTCGTCTACGGGCGCATGACCGGCTGGGGCCAGGAGGGCCCGCTCGCCCCCTCGCCCGGCCACGACATCAACTTCATCGCCGTGGCCGGTGCCCTCGCCGGTATCGCCCGTCCGGGCCAGTGCCCGGTGCCGCCGCTCAACCTGGTCGGTGACTTCGGGGGCGGCGGCATGCTCCAGGCCTTCGGGGTGGTGTGCGCGCTGCTCGAAGCCCGCACGTCGGGGCGGGGCCAGGTGGTCGACGCGGCCATGGTCGACGGCGCCGCCCTCCTCATGGCCATGATCTGCGCGCTGCGGGCCTCGGGCCGCTGGCCGGGCGAGCCCGGCACCAACCTGCTCGACGGCGGGGCCCCGTTCTACGACACCTACGAGACGGCCGACGGTCGGTACGTGGCGGTGGGGGCCCTCGAGCCCCGCTTCTACGACGCCCTCGTCCGGGGCCTCGGTCTCGACCCCGCCGACCTCGGCGCCCAGCACGACCGGGCCCGCTGGCCCGCGACCAAGAAGCGGTTCGCCGCCGTGTTCCGCTCCCGCACCCGGGCCGAATGGTGTGCGCTCCTCGAGGGCACCGACGCCTGCCTGTCGCCCGTGCTCGGCATCGACGAGTCGCCCGACCACCCCCACGTCGCCGCTCGCCGGGCCTTCATGGTCGACGGAAGCGTCGTCCAGCCCTCGCCCGCCCCCCGCTTCTCCCGGACTCCGGCGGAAGTGGGGGCGCCTCCCCCTCGCCCCGGCCAGCACACCGACGAGGTCCTGGCCGCGTGGCGGTACACGCCGGACGAGGTGGCCCGGCTGCGAGGGGTGGGGGCGGTGGCGTGATGGCGGCCACGCGCACGGCCGTGTTCTTCCACGCCCACCCCGACGACGAGGCCATCGCCACCGGAGGCACCATGGCCAGGCTGGCCGCCGACGGCCACCGCGTCGTGCTGGTGGTGGCCACCCGCGGCGAGAACGGCGAGGTGGACGACGGCTACCTGCGCCCGGACGAGGCCCTCTGGGAGCGCAGGGTGGTCGAGACCCATGCCGCCGCCGAGATCCTCGGCGTGGCCCGGGTGGAGTTCCTCGGCTACGTCGACTCCGGCATGATGGGCACCCCCGAGAACGACGTCGCCGGGTCGTTCTGGCAGGCCGACGTCGACGAGGCGGCCGGCCGCCTCGCCGCCATCTGCATCGAGGAGCGGGCCGACGTGCTCACTGCCTACGACGAGAACGGTGTGTACGGACACCCCGACCATGTGCAGGTCCACCGCGTCGGCCTGCGGGCGGCCGAGCTGGCCGGAACCCCGAAGGCCTACATGAACACGGCCAACGCCGAGCACTTCCGACGCGGCATGCAGAAGGCGGTCGACGCCGGGGTGGTGGTACCCGACGGGCCCGACGTGGGGGAGATGGAGATCGGGGTGAGCGAGGACCGCATCACCACAACAATCGACGTGCGGGACCTGGTCGACGTGAAGCGTCGGGCGATGGCGGCCCACGCCAGCCAGATCTCCGAGACGTCGTTCTTCTTGGGGATGCCCCCGGACCTGTTCACCGAGGCCTTCGGGTGGGAGTGGTACATGCTCGCCGGTGCCCCGCCCGGAACCGTCGAGACCGATCTGTTGGCCGGTCTGCCTTGAGCCGCCGGTGAGGGTGGGCGGCTACAGCCTGGCGACGCTCCTGGCCATCCACAAGGGGTTCTCGTGGGTGATGATCGTCGGCAACGGCCTGGCCGGGGTGTGGTCGCTGGGCGCGGCCCGGTGGGAGTCGCTGCGTACCCGCGCTCTGTGGTGGTTCACGATCGCCGTCCAGCTGTCGGTGTTCGTCCAGGTCGCCATGGGCGTGGGGATGGTGTCGGGCCAGAAGATGAAGGCTCCCCAGTTCCACATGTTCTACGGCTTCGTCGCCATCATCGCCGTCGGCGTCATCTACTCCTACCGCCACCAGCTCCGGCACCGTCTCTACCTGCTGTACGGCTTCGGGGGTCTGTTCATCATGGGCCTCGGCATCCGCGCCATGTTGGTGGGTGGATGAGCACGATGACCGCCGCCCCGATGCCTGCCGTCTTCTTCGGCCATGGCAGCCCGATGAACGCCCTCGACCACAACCGGTACACGGAGGCATGGCAGTCCTTCGGCGCGACGGTCCCGACGCCCCGTGCCCTGCTGGTCATCTCCGCCCACTGGTTCATCAACGCCACCGCGGTCACGGCCATGGCGTCGCCGCGCACGATCCACGACTTCTACGGCTTCCCCGAGGAGCTGTTCGCCGTCGACTATCCGGCGCCGGGCGATCCGGATCTGGCCGTCGAGGTCGCCGACGTCGTGCGGCCGACCCACGTCGGCCTCGACCACGACGGTTGGGGCATCGACCACGGAACCTGGTCGGTGCTGGTGCACGCCTTCCCCGCCGCCGACATCCCCGTCGTGCAGCTGTCGATCAACGCGGCCAAGCCGTTGGAGCATCATCTGGACCTGGGGGCGCGGCTGGCACCCCTGCGCGACAGCGGCGTGCTGGTCGTCGGTTCCGGAAACGTCGTGCACAACCTCGGACGGATGAACTGGAGCGCCCCGGACACCGGCGAGAGCTGGGCGCAGCGCTTCGACGAGCAGGCGCGGGCGGTCCTGACCTCGAGCCCGGGTGATGCCGACCGTCTGCAGGCCCACGGCGACTACGGCCGCGCCGCCCCGACCCCGGACCACTTCATCCCCCTCCTCTACCTGGCCGGGCTCGCCGGCGCCGCCGGCCGGCCCGCCGAGGTCCTCGTCGACGGCTACGCCTACGGGTCGTTGTCGATGACCTCGTACACCCTCGACCTGGCCCGCCGACCGGTCCCGACCGACGGCGACCCCGCAGCGCCAGGGCCCGAGCGGCCCTCTGAGCGGGACTCAGGCGCCGAGCGGGATCTCGGGCCGGTGGGCGTGCCGGCCGACGAGTCGAACATCTGATGGGACGGATCCGGCTGGTGGTGCTGTTCGGGGGCCGGTCCGCCGAGCACGAGGTGTCGTGCACGACCGCGGTGTCGGTCCTGCGGGCCGTCGACCCGGCCCGTTACGACGTGGTGCCGGTGGGCATCACCCGCGAGGGGGCGTGGGTCAGCGCCGAAGGGGCGGCCCGGGTGCTCGCCGGTCCGGGGCCGGCCGCCCTGCCCGCCGCCCTCGAAGCGAGCGGCCCCGAGGTCGGCGTGCTGGAGTCGCTGACCCCCACCGGCGACTCCCCGTTGGTGGTGCTCCCTCTGTTGCACGGTCCGTTCGGCGAGGACGGCACGATCCAGGGGCTGTGCGAGCTGGCGGGCGTGCCGTACGTGGGTTCCGGCGTGCTCGGTTCGGCTGCCTGCATGGACAAGGACACGACCAAGCGGCTGCTGGTGGCGGCCGGGATCCCCGTCGCCCGGTGGGTCGCGGCGCGCGACACCGACGCCGACACCGAAATTAAGGTCGCCGGCCTCAGCCGGGCCGTCGACGCTGACCTCGGGTGGCCGGTGTTCGTGAAGCCGGCGGCCCTGGGGTCGTCGGTGGGCGTCGCCCGGGTCACCGACGCCGCCCACCTGCCGGCCGCCCTGGCGGACGCCTTCTCCTACGGGGAGTGGGCGGTGGTCGAGGAGGCCATCGTCGGTCGGGAGATCGAGTGCGGTGTTCTCGGCGACCATCCGGCCGTCGCATCGGTGCCCGGTGAGGTCCGGCCCAGCCGGGAGTTCTACGACTACGAGGACAAGTACGTCGACGGCCGCGCCGAGCTCCTGGTGCCCGCCCCGTTGCCCGACGAGGTGGCCGCCGAGGTCCGTCGCCTGGCCCTGGCCGCCTTCGCCGCCGTTCGGGCCGAGGCCATGGCCCGGGTCGACTTCTTCTGGGCCCCCGACGGCCCTGGCCTGGTGGTGAACGAGATCAACACCATCCCCGGGTTCACGCCCATCTCCATGTACCCGCGCATGTGGGAGGCGTCGGGCGTGAGCTACCCGCAGTTGGTCGACCGCCTGGTCGACCTGGCGCTGGAGCGCCACGCCCGTCGCGCCGGCCGGGTGGGGCGGGGGCGGGCTGACAGTATTCGCCCATGACGGCACTCGTGGTCCTCGATCAGGGCGGGCCCATCTCCATCTCATTCGACGACCTGCTGAAGTACCACGGCAGGAGCTCGATCGCCGGCCTGGCCCACGCCTTCAAGGCCATGGAACGCGCCTTTCCGCTCCTGTCTCCCGGTGAGCCGCCGGAGCGTGCCGACATCACCGTCGAGAGCGGGTTCCCCGGCGGAGGCGCACGCGACGCGTTCGAGATGGTCACCCGGGCGGTCACGGGCGACAGGTACCGGCTGACACCGGTGCCCGCCGGGGTCGACGCCCCGGAGGCACCGGGCGGCCACTTCTTCTTCCGTCTCGGCTACCGGGGGAAAGTGGTCGACCTGGTCGCCCGGCCCGGCCTGGTTCCGGATGAGTTCGTCGGAGTCGCCTGCCGGGAGGCCCCCACGCCGACCGAGGCCGCTCGCGCCCGGCAGCTCAAAGAGGAGATGGCGGAGCGACTCTTGAGCCTTCCGGCGGACGAGGCCTACGACGTCACCCTCCGCTGACGGGCGGGGTCGAGCTACAGGTTGACGACCTGGAAGGTGAGGGTGCGGGTGACGCCGTCGATGAGCTGGAGGCGGCTGACCACGATCTTGCCCAGGTCGTCCATGGTCTCGGCCTCCATGCGCACGATCACGTCGTAGGGCCCGGTGACGGCGTCGGCGGCGACGACCCCGTCGATCGACGCCGCCTGACCCGCCACCTGGGCGGCCTTGCCCACCTCGGTCTGGACCAGGATGTAGGCGCGTACCGACATGGCTACGACCCCTCCCTAGACGCCGCTGAGCCGCTTCTCCAGGGCGGCCAGCTGGTCGCGGAGGGCGTCGGGGACGCGCTCGCCGAGGTTGGTGTAGTGCTCCTCGATGGAGGGCACCTCGCGCCGCCACTCCTCGACGTCGACCCGCAGCAGCTCGGCCATGTCGTCGTCGGTCAGGTCGAGGCCGTCGGTGTTGATGGCGCCGGCAGTGGGGACCATGCCGATCGCCGTCTCCATGGCCTCACCCGTTCCGGCCACCCGGTCCATGACCCAGGCGATGACCCGGCTGTTCTCGCCGAAGCCGGGCCACAGCCAGCGGCCGTCGGCATCCTTGCGGAACCAGTTGACGTAGAACAGCTTGGGCATCTTGTCGGCGTTGCCGTTCCCGCCCATCTCCAGCCAGTGGCCCAGGTAGTCGGCCATGTTGTAGCCGCAGAAGGGCAGCATGGCGAACGGGTCGCGGCGCAGCTTGCCCACCGCGCCGGCGGCGGCCGCGGTGGTCTCGGAGGCCATGATGGAACCCAGGAACACGCCGTGCTGCCAGTCGAAGGACTCGTGCACCAGGGGCACCACTGTCGAGCGCCGGCCACCCACCAGGATGGCCGAGATGGGCACGCCCCGGGGGTCTTCCCACTCGGGGGCGATCGAGGGGCACTGGGCGGCGGGAGCGGTGAAGCGGGCGTTGGGGTGGGCCGCCGGCCGGCCGGAGTCGGGTGTCCAGTCCTGGCCCTTCCAGTCGGTGAGGTGGGCGGGCGGCTCGTCGGTCATCCCCTCCCACCACACGTCGCCGTCGTCGGTCAGGCCGGTGTTGGTGAACAGGCAGTTGCGCTCGAGCGTGGTCATGGCGTTGGGATTGGTGTCGTTCGACGTGCCCGGGGCCACGCCGAAGAACCCGGCTTCGGGGTTGATGGCCCACAGGCGCCCGTCGTCGCCCGGCTTCATCCAGCAGATGTCGTCGCCCACCGTCTCCACCGTCCACCCCGGGAGGCTGGGGACGAGCATGGCCAGGTTGGTCTTGCCGCAGGCCGACGGGAAGGCGGCGGCCAGGTAGCGGGCCTCGTTGTCGGGCGACGTGACCTTGAGGATGAGCATGTGCTCGGCCAGCCACCCCTCGTCGCGGGCCATCACCGAGGCGATGCGCAGGGCGAAGCACTTCTTGCCCAGCAGGGCGTTCCCGCCGTAGCCCGAGCCGAACGACCAGATCGACCGTTCCTCCGGGAAGTGCACGATGTACTTGTTGTCGGGGTTGCAGGGCCAGGCCACGTCCTGCTCGCCGGGTTCGAGGGGGGCGCCGACCGAGTGCAGGCAGGGCACGAAGTTGCGGTCGCCCAGGGTGTCGAGCACGGCCTGGCCCATGCGGGTCATGATCCGCATGTTCACGGCCACGTAGGGCGAGTCGGTGAGCTCCACGCCGATGTGGGCGATGGGGGAGCCCAAGGGGCCCATGCTGAACGGCACCACGTACATGGTGCGGCCCTTCATCGATCCCCGGAACAGGTCGGTCAGAACCTGCTTCATCTCGGCCGGGTCGCGCCAGTTGTTGGTGGGGCCGGCGTCGATCTCGGCCTCCGAGCAGATGTAGGTGCGATCCTCCACCCGGGCCACGTCGCCGGGGTCGGAGGCGGCGTAGTAGCTCCCCGGCCGGGTGGCCTCGTTGAGGGGCGTCAGGGTGCCGCCGTCGATCATGAGCTTGCAGAGGCGGTCGTACTCCTCCTGCGAACCGTCGCACCACTCGACTCGGTCGGGTTCGCACAGGGCGGCGACCTCGTCGACCCAGTCGATCAGCTTCTGGTTCGTGGTGGTACTGGCCATGCGTCCTCCTGCGTCTTCGTCCGTGGGTGCCGCGCCGATCAGCGCTGGCCGGTCTGCCTGGTGTAGCCGGGTGTTCCCATGTCGACCTCCGACCCGAGTCGCACCTTGGCGGCGCGGCCCTGGTCGTCGAGGTCGAAGACGACCCGCTGGCCCTGCCGCAGCATCCGGAACACCGATCCGTCCAGGGCGTCGGGGGCCAGCTCGTGCTCGCTGCGGTCGGTGTCGCGCGTCACCACGCCCTCCTTGGTGCCGGGGTCGTAGGCCTTGATCACACCCTGCAACGTACCGCTCCCTTCAGCCGCCAGCCTAGGCTTGTGCCGGTAAGGGCCGTCACCCACGATCATCTCGTGGAGGGCGGTCGACCACCGACGTTACCGCGGAGGCGTTCCCCACGGGAGAGGCCGGTTCGACCGGAGAGTTCGGGATCATCGAGCGGCTCCGTCGCCGCTTGGTCGCCCCCGCCGACCAGACCTGGCTGGGCGACGACGTCGCCGTGGTTCCCGGCCCCTCGGGTCCCCTTCTGCTCGCCGCCGACGCCACCGTCGCCGGCGTGCACGCCGACCTGTCGCTCGTGGGTGTCGACGACATGGGCTGGAAGGCCCTCGTCGCCAACCTGAGCGACATCGCCGCAGTGGGAGGCCGTCCCACCTATGCCCTGGTCACCCTGGCCGGGCCCCTGGGCTCGATCGACGTCGACCTCCTGTACGACGGCCTCACCGCGGCCGCCGACACCTACGGCTGCCCCGTCGTCGGTGGCGACCTGTCCGACGCCCCCAACCTGGTGGTGGCCGTGGCCGTCGCCGGCGACGGCGGAGCCGGCGACCCACCGCCGGTACTGCGCAGCGGGGCCCGCCCGGGCGACCGGCTCTGGCTCACCGGCCCGCTGGGCTCGTCGGCTGCGGGCCTGGCCCTGCTCCGGGCCGACCGTGCCGGGGAGGCCCCCGACCTGGCCCTGGTCCACCGCCGACCCCGCGCCCGCCTGGCCGAGGGGGCGGCCGCCCGGGCCGCAGGCGCCACCGCGATGATCGACGTCTCCGACGGGATGGCCGCCGACGTCGCCCACCTGGCCCGGGCGTCGGGGGTGGGCGTGGTGATCGAGCGGGTACCGGTGGCCATCGGGGTGTCCCGGGTGAGCGACCAACCCGAGGACCTCGCCCTCGGCGGCGGCGAGGACTACGAGTTGATCTTCGCCGCTCCCGAGTCGGCAGAGGTGGAGGAGGTGTTCGCCGAGGCGGGCCTGGGGGTGCCCCTTCACATCGGCCACTGCACCGCAGATCCGGCCGAACGCCGCCTCCGCGACGGCGAGCTGCCCTCGATGGGGTGGGAGCACGCCTGGTGACCGACAACGCAGTGGTCGCCCTCACCATCGCCGGCACCGACTCGGGCGGGGGGGCCGGGGTCGCCGCCGACCTGAAGACCTTCGAAGCCCATGGCGTGTGGGGCGCGGTGGCGGTGACCGCGGTGACGGCCCAGAACACCCTCGGGGTGCACGCCACCGAGGCGGTGTCGCCGGAGCTGGTGCGGGTGCAGATCGGGTCGGTGGCGTCCGACCTCGGGGTCAGCGCGGCCAAGACGGGGATGTTGGCCACCGCCGAGGTCGTCCAAGCCGTCGTCGAGGCGGTACGCGATTTCGGGATCCGCCCCCTCGTCGTGGATCCGGTCATGGCCTCGACGAGGGGCGACGTGCTGTTGTCGGCCGAGGGGGTGGCCGTGGTCCGCGAGCACCTGCTACCCCTGGCCACTGTCGTCACGCCGAACCTGGCCGAGGCGGCGATGCTGGCCGGCGTGGAGGTCGGTGACGTGACCGGCCGCGACGGCATGGCCGACGTCGCCCGGGCG
>CAYTTL010000006.1:16562-27835 GCA_964440725.1 uncultured Acidimicrobiales bacterium
GATCTCGGACCAGGTGCCGTCCTCGTCACCGGCGGCCATCTGCACGACGAGCGGTCGTCACCCGACTGCCTGGTGGTGGCGGGGGAGGAGCCGGTGTGGCTGGAGTCCCCTCGCCTCGAGGTCCGGCACACCCACGGCACCGGGTGCGTGTTGTCGGCGGCCATCTGCGCCGAACTGGCCCGGGGCATGGAGGCGGCCCACGCCTGCGTGGCGGCCAAGCACTTCGTGGAGCAGGCCATCGCTGCGGGCGTGGCCCTCGGCGCGGGTGACGGCGCCGTCGACCCGGGCTGGGAGCGCCGGCGGGCGGTGTTCGGTGGCTGACGTAGGTCCTTTCCCCCCGCCGGCGACCGAGCCGGTGGCCGACGGGTTGGCGTGGCCCTCCGACTTCGACGCCCGGTACGGCGACGGGCTCGGGTTGGGCCTGTCACTCGGCGGGGGAGGGGTGTTCTTCGTGGCCTGGCAGGTCTCGTACCTGCACACCTTGGCCGGTCGCGGCATCGACCTGGCCGGAGCCGACCGGGTGGTGGGCACGTCGGCCGGTGCCGTGGTCGCCGCCGTGCTCGAGGCCGGCCGGATCCGGCGCATGCACGCCGAGCTGGGCATCGTGGCCAGACTCCCCAAGGTGCTCGGAGCGCTCGCCCCCTCCGGCGGTCTGCGGCCGAGCCAGATCCGGGCCGCCGACCTGTTCCATCGTGCCGCCGACGCCGACCCCGAGACGGTACGGGCCATCGGCCATGCCGCGCTGGCGGCCCAGACCTCCACCCCACCGGTGATGGCCCGCAAGCTCGGCGTGATTCTCGCCTCTCGTCGCTGGCCGTCAGCGGCGCTGCACGTCACGTGCGTCGACACGTATTCGGGCGAACGGTGCATCATCACCGAGACCACCGGCGTCGGCATCGCCCGGGCCGTCGCCGCGAGCAGTGCCGTGCCGGGCCTGTTCGCGCCGCAACAGATCGGTGACCGCCGGTGCATGGACGGTGGAGTGAGTGGCAGCGGCACCCACCTCGACCTGCTCGCCGGCTGCCGGAGCGTCGTGGTACTGGCCCTGAGCGACGGACGCGGCGTGGAGCACGGCATGATGACCTCCGCCCCGGGGTCGACCGAGCGGGAGTTCGCCGCCCTGATGGCGTCGGGCAGCCGGATGCTCTACCGAACCCCCACCTCGGTGGATCCGAAGGCGCTCATGGACCCTGCCGCCGTGCCCGATGCCATCGAGATGGGGCGCCGGCAGGCCATTGCCGACGCCGACGAGCTCCGTGCCTTCCTCGCCTGAGGAGCCGCACCCGGCAGGACCTACCTTGGCGCGTTACCTACCTCACAGGTGGCCAACGCGCCACAGAACCCCGTCAGGCCTGTCACCCGAACGAGGCAGCCGCCACCTGCCGGTGGTGCTCCTGAACCCCTTGCAGCTGGTCCTGGGCCCGGCCGCTCAGACCCGGTAGGTCGACGTCGGCCAAGCGGGGCTCGGTGGACGCCACCTCGGCCATGGTCTGCCACAGGGCGATCTTGCCGGTGATGCCCACCGCCAGGGTCTCCAGCTCCATCAGCTGACTCAGACCGGCGTCGCCCACGACCTTCTCGTGCAGCTTGAGCCTGGTCAGCTTCTCGGCGACCTTGCCTGCGGCCTGCTTGATCTTGGCCTGGGCGATGCCGAGGCGGGCCATGACGTCTTCGAGGGCGGCGATGTCCTCCTCGAAAGCGGTCCGCAGCGCAGAGAGGAAGGCACCCAACGGAGTGCCCTCGTTGTTGGTCGCACTCTTGGCGACGAGGTCCCGGGCGCCGGACGCCCCGGCGTGATGGTCGTTCAGGTACGTCGCCAGCAGTTCGTTGTCGGCCATGTCGCCCCTTTCGGTCGGTGAGACCTACCCGAGGTGCCGCCGTCTCACCGCAGGAACTCGTCGACGGCGGGCGGCACCGGGCACCCCCGACTACGGGCCTCGTCCAACAAGACCTGGGCGCGGGCGCGGTACTCCGATTCGTCGGGGGCGACGATGCCCCGCTGGGCGTTGCGCCAGTCGGTCGCCAGCCTGAGGCCGTCGCTCAGGATCGCCGCGCAGCTCCGGTCCCCGGACCGCGCCGGGGCAGTGGTCGTGGACGGCGTGTCGGGCGGCGTCGGCGCGGCCGGGGCGGTCGTTAAAGCGACCGATGTGACGGTGGGCAACTCCTTGTCCCCGCTCGAGTCGCCGCACGCGGCCAAGGCCATCGTCACCAGCACGCTCAGCAGGGTGATTCGGAGGGTCCTTGCCATCGTCGGCCTCCCGGAACGGAACCGCCCAAGGCTACGGGACGGCCCGAGCGCCTGGTGAGCGAGTGTTGGTACGATTGTCGACGCAGCACGATCCGAGGAGACGCAGGTGGCGAGTGTGACCGTGTTCGTCGATGACGCGGTACTCGGCCGCCTTCCCGGGATCTGCGCCCAGGACGGTGTGGCGACGACGAGTCGCTTTCGCATTGTCGAGGAGATCGGCCGGTCGAACCGGCTCGGGATCCTCTGGCTCCTCCTCCTCCTGGGCCCGCTCGGCTGGATCGCCCTCCTGGTGCTCGCCCCGCGAAGCTCGGGCGAGGAACTGGCCGTCGAGGTCCCGTACTCGGAGGCCGCCTACGACCGGTTCGTGCAGGGCCGGCGTCTCCGGAACGGCGCCATGGTCGGCGGGGCCGTCGCCGTCATCGGCCTGTTGTGGTTGACCGCATGGGCGCGTCTCGCAGAGGCGGGCGTGCTGCTGATATTCGGTGCCCTCGTTGCCACCGCGGTGGCTGTCCTGGTGGGGGAGTGGCGGATGCGGAGCAACCTGGCCGGCGTGAGCCTCGATGCGTCCCGGCGCTGGGTCACGCTCACCAACGTGCACCCGGCGTTCGCATCCGCCTGCCGGGACCAGCGCGAGCTTCAGCACCAGCGGTGACCTGACCGCACCGGCGTCGCCCTCGAGGAGATCAGCGGGCGGGGAGACGTGCCTCGACGAGCTTGTACTTGGCACCATGGCCCTGATCGCGGCCGAGCGTGTCGACGACCTCGACGTGCGGCGGTGGAAGGCTGGCTCCGGCTGCGGCCAGCGTCGTGCCCAGCGCCTCGGTGATCTGTCGCACGACCTTTCCGCGGTCGGCCCCGTCCTGGAGGACGACCAGCACGCGCAGGCCATCGCCGTCCTGCACCACCCGGTACTGACGGACCCCCGCCATCTGGGCGAACGGGCTCCGCACGGTGATGGGATGGACGGCGACCCGTCTGCCTGATCCCGACGGGAGGCGGAGGATGTCGTCGGTTCGCCCGTCGAGGGACACGACGCGCCGGAAGCTGCGTCCGCAGGCGCAGGGCCCCGAGTCGATCGCCACCATGTCGGTGAGCTCGTAGCGGATGATCGGTTGGGTCCGATTGAAGAGGTTGGTGAGGAGCAGCTTGTGCCCGATCTCGCCATCGGGGACCTCCCGCCCGTCTTCGTCGACGTTCTCGACGATGAACAGGTCCTCGAACAGGTGCATGCCCCGGTGGTGCTCGCAGTCGCCGGCGAGCACTCCGCCCTCACTGATCCCGTACCAGTCGAATGGCTGGGCACCCCAAGCCCGGAAGATCGCATCCTCCATCTCCGGGGTGCGCACCTCTGACACCGTGACCACCTTGGCAGGGCGCACGTGCAGGCGACTCTTCAGCTCCTCGCCGGCCAAGAGGGCGAGCGCCGACGGATATCCCACGAGAACCTCGGGTTGGAAGCCGTTGAGCTCGGTGACCAACTCGGCCACGGGCCGTCGGGCGTCGAGGCGCAGTACCCGGTTGATGCCGACGGCGAGACTGAGGCCGTTGCGGGCGGAGATGTGCAGGGGGCTCGTCGCGCCGATCGACGCGACCCGCAGGCGTGGTGGCAGGCGGGGGTGGACCCCGACGAACTGCTCGTTGAGGCGCCCGAAGTTGGCCAGGCTGACCAGCCAGTCGTTCCGGGAGTACACGAACACGCCTCGCCGGCCGGTGCTGCCTGCGCTGGCCACGACCCGGTACCGGCCGAGGTAGAGATCGTCGCCGGCCAGGTCCTCGATGTGGCGTTCCACTTCGGCCAGCTTCAGCCGCTGATCGGTGACCCAGTCGTCGAAGCGATCCATCACTTGTGCCTTCGCCACCGTCGGCAGGTCGGAGAGCTCGAACCTCGTGGCGTCGATGCCGCGGTAGAGGTCCCGGTACAGCGGCGAGCGCGCCCGAGCGTGGCCGACGATGCCCTGGAGCATCTGGCGCTGCCGGCTACGGAGCTGCTCCGGGTCGAGTCGGCCGGTGGCGGCCAGCTCCTTCCTGCCCATCATGAGCGCCCGGCCGAAATCCACGAGCCGCTTCGTTCCGTGTCCAGTTCCCACCGCCGTCTCCTTCGCGTACTAAGGTTCCAACCGTAAACTTAACAGCTAGTAACGTAACGGGTGATAGCTAATGAGTCAAGAGGTTCTCGGCAGGCGTCGCCAGCGTGCCAGACGGGGCGAGGGTGAGCGCCTTCGCGGCGAGGTCATCGCTGCCGCCGGGTCCCTGCTGGCCGAGCTGGGCGATGCCAACCAGCTGTCGATGAGGGCCGTGGCCGCCGCCGTCGGGGTCACGCCGCCCTCGATCTACCGCCACTTCGCCGACAAGCAGGCGCTGCTCGTCGCCGTGCTCGAGGAGAGGTGGGCCGAGCTGCACGCGACGATGGCCGAAGCCGCAGCGAACGTCGACGACCCCTTCGAGGGGCTCCGCTGCATCGGCCTCGCCTACCTCCGTTTCGCCGAGGAACATCCCGGTCACTACCGGGTGCTGTTCAGCGCCGCCGCGCCCGCAGGCGTGTCCCGGCAGCGGGCCGGGCATCCCGGAGGCCCCGCGTACTCCCTCCTGGTCGACGCCGTCCAGGGGTGTCTCGATGTCGGCGCCCCCGCGTCGCCCGATCGCACCAGCTCGTTCCTCGCCGTGCAGATCCTGATCTCCGGTCACGGCCTCGTCGACCTGCGCACCTGGCACCGCTTCCCCTTCCCATGGCCTCGCTCGGAGGAGCTGCTCGATGCCCTGTTGGCCGATCTCGGCTTGTCCGGCCCCGCGCCCCGGCGCACGCGAACGGCCCGACCGAGGTCCGGTCCGTAGGGACAGACTGGGGGGATGCACGAGACGCCTTCAGACCTGTCCGCCCTCCAGGACGTCCTCGACCGGAGCGCGGCCGCCGCCGGCGACCACCTCCGGAGAATCATCACCCCCGAACGTCGCCTGAGCGCCGAGCAGGTCTGCGCCCGGTTGACGGGGATGACGCTGCTGGCGCTGGCCACGGTCACGTCCGACGGCCGACCACTGGTGGGGCCGGTCGACGGCATCTTCTACCGGGGTGCCTTCCACTTCGGCTCGTCACCGGACTCGGTCAGGTTCCGTCACATCCGCCGCCGGCCCCACGTCAGCGCCACCCATCTTCCCGGCGAGGAGCTGGCGGTCACTGTCCACGGGCGCGCCGTCGCCGTCGACGTTCGCAGCGAGGAACACGCAGGGTTCCGGAGGGCCCTGCTCGACGTGTACGTGCCGCGGTACGGCGCGCACTACGAGACCTTCATCGATTCCGGGCCCGTGTACGCCCGCATCGAGGCCGACCGGATGTTCACCTACCACATGGACGCGGGGTCCTGACGGCGGGTCATACCGTGTCGGCATGCTCTCCAAGACGATGCTGCCGCTCGACTGGCCGCCTGCGGCTCCGAGGGACCTGCCGTGGGAACTGGCCGTCAAGATGGGTGCCGCGGCAGGCCTGGGCCTGTTCATCGCCCATCTCCTCGACCTCGACTTTCCGATCTACGTCCTGCTGGCCGTCGCCACCACAGTCGACATCCAGGCTGTCGGGTCGTGGTTGCTCGCCGGCTACCGGATGATCGGGACGCTCATCGGTGTGGGGCTGGCGATCCTCGTCGTCGAGCACTGGTCGGTGACGCCGCTGTCCGCCGGCGTGGTCATGGGTTCGATCGTCGTGGTCTGCGCCGGCCTCGGTCTGCGCCACTCCACCCGGCTCGCCGCCCTGGTCTTCGCCGTGGGCATCACCGAGTTCACGTCGGAGATCGACCGGTGGGCCGGGGGCCGCCTCGTCGCCACCCTGGTGGGTGCGGTCGTCGCCATCGCCGTGAGCGCCGTACCAATGCCGCATCCCGCCCTGCGCAGCCGACACCTTGATGAATCCGACGTTCCCCGAGGGTTCGTCGTCGGCCAGGAATGAACCGGGCCGGAGCGGAACTCAGCCGGTGGGCACCCGCCGGGCGGGCTTGGTGACCTTGCCGGCCTTGATGCACGAGGTGCAGACCGACAGGCGGCGGGGGGCACCGTTGACGATGGCCCGCACCCGCTGGATGTTGGGGTTCCAGCGACGCCGGGTCCGCTTGTGGGAGTGGCTCACGCTCATGCCGAACGAGGGGTGCTTGCCGCAGACCTCGCATACCGATGCCATAGCGGCCGAGGTTACACCACCACGTGGAAGCGCCGACCCGGCCCCGGCCTCCGTTACGATGCCGGGCTGATGGAGGTGCTGGACCACCTGGGCCCCGAGCACCTGCGTGCCGTGATCGTGGCCTATCGCGACGTCCTGGCGGCCCATCGGGCGGCGCTCAACAGCCTCAACGTGTATCCCGTGCCCGACGGTGACACGGGCACCAACATGGCCCTCACCCTCGAGTCGGTGGTGGCCGAGCTGCCGCCCACATCCCCCGACGCCGACATGGCCACGCTCTGCCGGGCCGTTGCCCACGGGTCGCTGATGGGGGCACGTGGCAACTCGGGGGTCATCCTCTCGCAGGTGCTGCGGGGCCTCACCGAGGGCCTGGCCAAGGTCGACGCCGCCGACGGGGCCACCTTCGCCGACGCCCTGGCCGCATCCAGCGACGCGGCCTACAAGGCCGTCATGCACCCGGTCGAGGGCACCATCCTCACCGTGATCCGCGAGGCGGCCGAGGCCGCCGGTGCCAGCCGCGACGCCCCGCTGGTCGAGGTCCTCGACGCCACCGCCGACGCTGCTCGTGCCTCCCTGGCGCGGACGCCGGAGTTGCTGGCCGTGCTGGCTGAGGCCGGCGTGGTCGACGCAGGAGGAGCCGGCCTGGTGCTGCTGTTCGAAGTGCTGTTGCACGTGGTCGCCGGCCGCCCCGTCCCCGAACCCCCGGCCACACCGGCCACCCCGGCCAACGTGTCGCGTTCGACGACCTCACACGTCGATGAGCGCGACAAGAACGGCGGGGACGGCCCACGCTACGAGGTCATGTTCCTCCTCGACGCCCCCGACGACGCCCTCGACGACTTCAAGGCCACCTGGGACGGCCTCGGCGACTCCATCGTGGTAGTCGGTGGTGAGGGCATCTGGAACTGCCACGTCCACACCGACCACATCGGCGCGGCGGTGGAGGCGGGGATCCGCGCCGGGAGGCCCCACCGCATCGAGGTCACCGACCTCAGCGACCAGGTGGCCCACGTGGCCTGCCAGGGCGCTGGCGAGACCGACGAAACCCCGGCATCGCAGGGCACGGCGCCCGTGATGACCGGCGTCGTGGCCGTGGCCGCCGGCGACGGAATCAAGCGCATCCTCCACAGCCTCGGCGTCAGCCGGGTGGTGGCCGGCGGCCAGTCGATGAACCCCTCGACGTCGGAGATCCTCGCCGCCGTCGACGGCGTGGCCGCCAAAGAGGTCGTCGTCCTGCCCAACAACAAGAACGTCGTAGCCGTGGCCGAGCAGGTTGCGGCCGTGGCGTCGAAGCCGGTGCGGGTGGTCCCCACGGTGAGCGTCACCGCCGCCTTCGCCGCCCTCCTGGCCTACGACGCCGATGCCGACGCAGAGACCAACGCCCGTCTCATGGCCGACGCCGCCGGACAGGTCTCCACCGCCGAGGTCACCCAGGCCGTTCGTGACGCCAGCACTGCGGCCGGCCCCGTCCGGTCGGGTGACTGGCTGGGCGTCACCCCCGAGGGCATCGTGGCTGTGGCCTCGACCCCGGTCGAGGTGGCCTGTGCGCTCCTCGAGAAGCTTGTGGCCGACCACCACGAGCTGGTCACGGTCGTCGAGGGCCAGGATCCGCCGCCCGAAGGGACCAGCCGCATCACCGAGTGGTTGGACGTCAACCGCCCGGGAGTCTCGGTCGAGGTGCACGACGGGGGCCAGCCGCTGGCGGTCTGGCTCCTCAGCATCGAGTGATCCCCCGCCGCGGATGGCGCCGCCGCCGATGAACGCGTGAGTCGGCGCCTGTCGCAGCTGGCCGACCTGCCCGTCACCGTGCTCGAAGGGGTCGGGCCCAAGAAGGCCGAGGCACTGGCGGTCATGGAGATCACCACCGTGCTCGACCTGCTCACCCACTACCCCCGCCGGTACCTCGACCGCACCCGACAGGCCTCCATCCGCGAGTTGAAGGTCGGCCAGGAGGCGCTGGTGCTCGGCACGGTCAAACGGGTGCAGACGCGTCGCACCCGTCAGCGCCGGACCATGGTCGAGCTCGACGTCTTCGACGGGTCGAGCTACCTGCACTGCGTGTTCTTCAACCAGCCGTGGCGCGCCCGGCAACTGTCGGTGGGGACCGAGGCGGTGCTGTTCGGACGCCTCGACAGCTTCCGCGGCCGCCCGCAGATGTCGAACCCGGTGGTCGATCTGGTGGGCGACCGCACCGGGCGCATCGTGCCGATCTACCCCCAGTCGGAGAAGGCGGGCCTCACCACATGGGAGCTGGCCACGCTCATCGAGGAGGGACTGGCCCGCGCCGGGGAGTTTGCCGACCCCCTTCCACGGGACCTGCGCGATCGCCTCGACCTGGTCGACCGCACGTGGGCCATGGCCCACGTGCACAACCCGGAGTCGATGGGAGCGGCGGAGGTCGCCCGGCGCCGGCTGGTGCTCGACGAGCTGCTCCGGCTCCAGCTCGCCCTGGTGATGCGCAAGCGGGCGGTGGAGCGCGAGGCCACGGGCATCCGCCACACGCTCGACGGGGAGCTGGTCGACCGCTTCCACGGCGCCCTGCCCTTTGCCCTCACCGGTGCCCAGCAGCGGGCCAACGCCGAGATCGCGTCCGACATGGCCGGGCCTCATCCGATGCACCGGCTGCTTCAGGGCGACGTGGGCAGCGGCAAGACGCTGGTGGCGGTGACCGCCCTGCTCACAGGGGTCCAAGGCGGGTATCAGGGCGCGTTCATGGCCCCCACCGAGGTGCTCGCCGAGCAGCACGGCCTGGGCATGCGCGACCTGCTGGGCGACCTCACCGTCGGCGACGACGCCACGCTCACCGGCGACCGTCCGCTGCGGCTGGGCTTGCTCACCAACCGCACGACGGCGACTGAACGGAGTCGCACCCTGGCCGGGCTGGCCGACGGCAGCGTCGACCTGCTGGTCGGCACCCACGCCCTGCTGGAGGAGCAGGTGGCGTTCCGGGCCCTCGGCATCGTGGTGATCGACGAGCAGCACCGCTTCGGCGTCGAGCAGCGCGCCGCCCTGCGGGGCAAGGGCCAGGACCCCGATGTCCTGGTGATGACGGCCACGCCCATCCCCCGTACCGCAGCCATGACCGTCTACGGCGACCTCGACGTCACCGTGCTCGACGAGCTGCCCCCGGGGCGGACACCCATCGAGACGAAGTGGCTGCGGACCCCGGACGACGAGGTCGAGGCCCACCGCCGGGTGGCCGACGAGGTGGCGGCCGGACGCCAGGCGTATGTGGTGTGCCCGTTGGTGGACGAGTCCGAGAAGATCCAGGCCCGCTCGGCCACCGAGGAGCACGCCCGGTTGTCCACCGAGGTGTGGCCCGACCTGCGCGTGGGCCTCCTGCACGGACAGATGCCGTCGAAGGACAAGGAGGCCGTCATGTCGGCCTTCCGGGCCGCCGAGCTCGACGTGCTGGTGGCCACCACCGTGATCGAGGTGGGGGTGGACGTCCCCAACGCCACGGTGATGGTGATCGAGGACGCCGACCGCTTCGGGATGGCCCAGCTCCACCAACTACGCGGGCGGGTCGGCCGGGGCGCCGACCGTTCCTGGTGCTACCTCGTCGGTGCCGCCACGACCCCCGACTCCGAGGAACGCCTGGCCGCCCTGGAGCGCAGCACCGACGGCTTCGAGCTGGCCGAGGTCGACCTCGAGATCCGCGGTGAGGGAACGGTGCTCGGAACCCGCCAGAAGGGACGCAGCGACCTCAAGCTGGCGTCGCTGCGCCGGGACAAGGAGTGGGTGGTGAAGGCCCGCGAGGTGGCGTTCTCCATCGTCGACCCCGATCCCACGCTGGCCCACCACCAGTTGCTCCGCGAGGAGGTGGGCCTTTTGGTCGACGACGAAGAGGCCGACTTCCTCTTCAAGAGCTGAGCGAGGCGCCCGATCAGTCCCCGGCGTTCCTCACGTCCGCCGGCGGTGGGGTCGCCTACCCTCTCCCGACAGAAGCCCCACCTCATGGAGGAGCATGGCGATTCTCATCATCGTGGCCATTGCCGTCATCGCCGCGGCGGCGGGCCTCTACGCGGCAGCGACGCGTCCCTGCGAGAACGGGTTCCACCGCCGCCACTGGCGGTCCCGACGCTTTCGCCCCGGCGGGTGCAGCGCCGCCGACTGACAGTCGGTCCCGATTGGCGAAATCCCCACGGACCGTCCGTACGTAGTACCCGGCAACCCGGACCGTCCGGGCGTGAGGGTCACCCTGGGGTGACCTCGACCGATCCGACCCGGACTCATACCCGGGACAGGCACCTGCGCTGCCGATGGCGTCAACGGGGAACCAAGTCCGCCCAAGGTAAGCCTCCGGATCGGTCCACGCCCGGACATTCCGGCGGGGTGCCCCGGCACGACGAGACACCGGCCCGGGCGTCTGGCTACATTTTCCCCGCGAGCGAAGGGTGGCGCGGATGGCGGAGACAGCGGGGTCGGTCGGATGTCCGGCGGCGGGCGACGGGCTCGGCGCGTCACCCCTTGCCAACCACGGGGGCAGCCAACCGCGCGGACAGGCCACGGTGTCGCGGTCGAGCATCGACCACGGCCGGTACGGGCGCCTGTTCCGGCGACTGCCGCCGTTCAGCCCGTCCGATGCCGTGCTCGCCGCCCTGGCCGACTCCATGGCCGACGAGCCGACCACGCCCGGCCAGCCCCACGTGCCCGATCCCGCCGGGGACAACCCCGACCTGCCCTCCGGCTACACCTATCTGGGCCAGTTCGTCGACCATGACCTGACCTTCGACCCGGTGTCGGCCTTCGACCGCCAGAACGATCCCGCCGCCCTGACCGACTACCGCACGCCGCGGTTCGACCTCGACTCTGTCTACGGGCGGGGCCCCATCGACAGTCCGTATCTGTACGACAACG
>CAYTTL010000007.1:0-27081 GCA_964440725.1 uncultured Acidimicrobiales bacterium
GCGAGAGGCCTCCAGGCGCGAGGCCAACCGAGCGGCGGCGGCCCGCCAGTTCGATCCGGTCCGCGTCGGCGTGCTGTCGTGGTCGTGACGATCCGCCGGGTCAGCGCCGCCAGGGGTTGCTGGAGCGGCCCCTGCGCGAGCAGCAGACCCTGGCGCATTTCGGCCTTAGCTGGCCATTAGAAGCCCGCCGGGGTGTGTTCCTCGTCGGCTCAGGGCCCGGGGCGGGAGTGCGACCTGTCCCGGGCCCTTCCCCCCGGCGTCAGTCCCCGGCGGTGTAGTACTGGTAGGCGATGCGGGCGCCGTAGAAGACGTCGCCGCTCCCCACGCACGGCCGGTACGAGTAGAGGTAGTGGCTGTTGGTGACCAGCCTGAGGTTTGCCGGAATTACGTCGTTCACGTACTGCAGAGTGTCGGAGTCATCGAGGATGCTGCGGGGGGCGATCAAGTAGTCGTGTGCACCGGTCACCGGGTTGAACCGTTCGAGGAGCAGACCCGGGTTGGTGGCGGCGTCGCTGCGATAGGAAGTCCGCACCGAGGTCATCCTGGCTCCCTGGGGCAGGTGGACCGGGGCGGTGAAGCACGCAAAGGTCCCGCTGATCACAACGGGAGCGAGGGAGTAGTCGTCTGCCGAACCGTTGTTCTCGGGAACGAGATCCCCGGGGCCGATCATCAGGTAGCCCGTCTGGACGGTGCTGTAGGTGAAGGTGGTGTCGGTGATGGCCATGGCCGTGCCGCTCAGCACCAGGGTGGCGACCACCCCGATGACGATGCCGGTGACCGGGTGCATGTTGCGGATGCGCTTGAACATGGGTTCCTCCCTGCCGTGGAATTGGACCCCCCATGTTCGTCGTCATCGCGGAAAATTGCTCGGGCGAGCGGATCCTGTCCACGAGGGGATCCGATGCCTGCTGGGCGTTAGTGTCCGCTCATGCACCACTGCCGACCATCCGTCGAGCGGTAGGAGGCGGAATGGGCTTTTCGTTCCGGAAGTCCAAGACGCTCGGACCGTTCCGGATTGGGATGAGCAAGGGCGATCTGAGCGGTAGCGTCGGCGGCCGTCGAGCACGGCTCGGTGGGTCAACCTCAGGACGACGGAGCGCCTCGATCAACTTCGGCGGTGGCCTTCGGTGGTTCAAGTCGTTCAAGCGTCACCGCTGAATCCTTCGTCGCTCCCGCCTTCAAGACGTCGTTCAAGCCGCTCTAGTCGCCGAAGCACCTCGTCGAGCCGCTCGGTCACCGGGCTGACCTCTTGCTCCTGCTCGACGAAGAACGCCGCCACATTCGCAGTGAGCACGCCGAACAGCGCGATCCCGGCCAGCATTAGGAACGCGGCGATCCCTCTCCCCGCCGGGGTCACCGGGAACATGTCGCCGTAGCCGACAGTCGTCACGGTGGTGACCGCCCACCACAACGCGTCGCCGAAAGAGTCGATGCTGCTTCCGCCGCCGTCCTCGACCGCCAGCGTCAGCGCCGCCGCGCCCATAACCACGACGCCGGTAATGAGCAACGCGTAGTGCAGCTTGTGGCGCGCCAGTAGCCGCCGACCCACCTGGACGGCCTCCGCTAGAACGCCCATCAAGCGAGTGAGGCGCAAGAGCCGCAAGGCACGAGCGGACCGCACGACCCGAAGCGGCCGAAGGAACGGCAGGACGATGATGAGCAACGCCGGCCACTCCCGCCGGATGAAACGCCAGCGTTGCGCGGTCAGGCTCAGCCGAACGACGTACTCCACCGCGAATGCCGCCCAGATGAACCACCCGACGGCTTCGAGACTCGTCTCTAAGCCCGAGGGGAGGTCGGCCAGGAGTGGCACGACGATGACCGGCACCATCGCGAGCGCCAATACGAGGAGCGGGACCTCGACCGCACGCTCGAAGCGTTCAAGAGCTGCCTGCCGTTCGTTCGGATTCACGGGACGATGATGGCCGGTCAGCCGCCGGCGTGTGCCGGTGCTGGGCCTGGCTGCGCGAATTCGGCCAGGAGCCTGTCGCCAAGCCGGCGTGATCCCGAGAATCCAGCGTCTGCTCAGTCGCCGACATCGCCCCCGTCGTTGAATTGGAGGTCGGTCAGCCGCCAGTTGTCGGCGCCAGTGGGGGTGACTGTGCACTCATAGGTCGATCGCAGCTTCGCGCCGAAGCTGTTCTCTGAGTCCACACTCGCGGCAACAGTGACCGGACCGCCGGAGGCTCCCGTGTAGGTGACTTGATTCCCAAGCGGATTACGCCAGGTCGCACCATCGGGCGCCTTGAGCTGCGGCTCGACGAATTGCTTGCAGACGTCGAACGCTCCCAGGTTCGCAAGTTGGTCGTCGGTCTCCATGTCGTCGTCCCCGCTAACGGTGGTGACCGACGGCGACGTCGGCGGTGGTGTAGTGACGGCTGGTGACGTTGCAGGGGAGGAAGTTGCGGCCGGGTTCGGTCTCGTAGTGGACGAGACCGCGACCGGGGCCGCCTTTGATCTCTCGGGCTCACCCTCCGTGGAGGCGGAGGCGGCGACACCAACCACGAGGACGACCGTGGACACGGCCAGGAAGACTTGAACAGGCAGGGGGAGGCTGCGGTACTTGTTCCATCCGCGTCTCCCGTAGTCGCTGACGCTGCCCTTGCGGGGCCCTGGCGCCAGTGGGGTCGAGCCGCCCGGGTTGGGCGGGTACCACTTGCCGTCGCTGGCCTGCCACCAACCGGTGCCGCCTGATGCGTCGCTCATTGCGACCGCCTTCCATTGGCCCGCCCCTGGGCTGCGGCGAGGGGATGCTGAGGCCGATCAGCCGTGGCACCCGCCAGGAACGGTAGCCCTCTCAGATGCCATCCACCTGCGGGCAGTCGCCGGCCGAGCGGCGAGGAAGGTGGCCCCGTCCCCCCGGATTGCCCACACTCGGCGGAAGTCTGATGGCTAAGAGCACGGGGCCACCTACGGACCCTAGGCTCCGGGAACTATGCCGAGGTCGCAGGAAGGCGATGAGGAACTGACCGAGGCCGAATTGCTGGCCCGCATGGCTGAGGATCTACGGGAAATCCGCAACATCGTGCGGGCCTGGTGGTGGCTGGTCTGGATCGGGGTCGCTGTGGTGTTCGTCGGCGCGATCCTCAACTCGGCGAACACCTAGCCGAATCTCAGCCCCCAGCTAACCTGCTACTCCCCGGCGCCGCGCTCCTACTCCCGCCGCTCGGCTCTTTCCGCCTCGATGGCCGCGACCAGCTCGGGCCCGTCCAATCGGACCACCGAGTCGGGCCCGGTGCACGGTAGGTGATCGACGAAGTTGTCGAAGCTCATCACCACGCCGCAGCGGTCGCAGCCGGTCTCGCCGGCCCCTACCTCCGCAAGCACCCTGATCGCCTCCTCGAGGCTCGGCCCCCCCTCGTCGCCGTGGAGGATGGTCGGCCGCCCCCTCTCCCGGTAGTGGTCGGCCGCGTGGCGGCGAACCATGACGTCGGAACGATCGTCGGTACCCACCTCGCTCTCGTACAGGAGGCGCTCAAGGCCGCCGCACACCTCGGGGACGATGCGGAATCCGGCTTCCTCCTCAATGGCGAGGAGGAAGTCACCAGTAGCGCCTCCCTGCGCCCTTTCCACGTCCCGCCAGGCGAAGTACCGCACAGCCGTGCGTAGGCGCCTGAAGCGCTCGATGTGGTCGACCATCAACCACGCCAGGGCCTGGGCCTCATGCGCCAGGCGCCGGCCCTCATCCTTCAACTCCTCGGGCAGCGCCTCGACGACCTCCCGCACGCGGTCTGCGTCCTCGGGCTCGAGCTGGTCGATCAGGTCCGTGGAAAGCGTCGACGCGACTGCGCTGCGCCCCGGTAGCCCGACGAGAGCCTCGATCCGACCGAGGGTTTCGGCAATCCGGTCAGCTCGATTTTCCATGGCGTCGAGCCGCCCGTTGATCCTCGAACGCGTAGCTTCGGTCATTGTCAGTGCCCTCCTGTGGGGTGCTGGCCAGCCCCCCGGCCGCTTTCATCGGTGCGGGGGGCCTGATTTGGTTGTCGCCGTGACCCTACGCCTTGAAGGCGCAGGCGGAAAGGGGCAATATCGACGAAGGCGGAGAGGCGCGCAGGAGGGACCCCCCAGCACCTTCAGCGCGCCCCTCCCGCCTTGGGTCCCCGCCTCGCCGTCGATCGTCGCGTTAATCTCGGCAGTGGCGGGTGAGGCGCCGCTGGCGGTCCCGCATGGCCCTCACCGACGCCTCCCCGCTTGCTCCGAGGAGGAGAGCAATGGTGATCCTCATCGTGTTGGCCGTGGGAGTGATCGGGGGCGTCGTCTACTACTCGACCACTCGACCCTGCCGGACCGGATGGCACCGCTACCGCCATTGGCGCTGGTCTAATCGCGGCCTCTAGCGCCGTCCTGGAGCGCGAGAATTGTCCCAAGCGGGACCCCAAAGGGCGGGTACCGCCCTCCCGCCTTATAAGAATGATTCCCACTATGCTCGCCGCTGGTGGCGCTCTCTTGGTTCGAGGTCGAGGCACTCATGCAACCCGGGGACGCCATCGAGGTCGCCGACCTGTTCCCGCCTCGGCCGGCGAGGATGGCTCAAGGCGCCTGTCGGGAGCCGCACCCGGGCGCTAACTGGTTTGCCACCACCACCGCCGCCCTCGAGGCCGCCGTGGCCGTGTGTGTGCCGTCTGTCCCGTCCGTGGGCCCTGCGGCGAGTACGCGAGGGCCAACCCCGAGCTGGTGGGCGTGTGGGCCGGCACGCCACCGCAGGAGCGGCCTAGGCGCCGGCGGTCGGCTTAGGCCTCGTCGCTTTGGCGGCCGCTCTTTTCTTCGCCCTCTTGGCAGGCGGTGCCGGCGGATGGACGAGGTGGCTGAGACTCCCGGGCTGAACTCCTCGCCAGTGGACTTCGGCAAGGTCGAGCCTCAGGGGCAGCGGTTGTGGCGGTAGATGTCCTTGCGCAGGGTCGGCGTGAAACTCGACGCGAGGGTCGCCGCCGGCGCGCTCAGAGTGTCGACGACCCGGCCGGGATCGGCGTCGGTCACGGGCTCACCGCACACTTCGCACTTCCGCTCGTCGCTCATGCCGGAAGCGTAGGCGGCGCCGACGTCCCAGGCCGCAGCCAGGCCGCGGGAGGTCGCAAACCACCGGCAAACGATGGCAACTGACGAACGGTAAAACCGCAGGTCACGTCGCATATGGGCAGGTGAGGACACCGCGCGACTCTCCCTTACAAGGCGGCGGTCGGGGGTTCGAGTCCCTCAGCGCCCACACAAGAGATCGCCCACACAAGAGATTCGGCTCCGACCTCCGTCTCAGCTGCCTGTGACGACCCTCCCGCCCCGCCCGAGGGGGCAGTAGTTGCAGGATTGGGGGGCTGTCCATACGTGGTCGACCGTGTGCCAGATAGGGATGAACAACCCGTGCCGCGCGGGCGTGCGCCCCAATGACTTGGCGAGGTGACCCAGGAGCCGGATGTGGCCGTTCGGCAGCGGCTGCCAGACCGGCCCGCCGGAGTCGCCGCCGTCGATGATGGGCGCCCCGTTGATCGTCGAGATGCCGCAGTAGGCCGTGCACGATGCGTCGGTCCACCGTGGCAATGCGTTGTTGGCGAACCCGCAGCGATACCCCCCGGCAGCCAAGGTGGCCGCTGATCGTCCCGAGTGACAGATGACCCGGCCGTACGGCAGGTCGGCGGAGGTGGGGACGCTGTCGATGACGGCGACCTGGGGGACGGTGTATCCCGGCGGCGTGGGGCAGCCGGCCGACTCGCACACCCGCAGCCGGGGATTGGGCCGGGTGGTTCCGAGCTCGATCAGCGCGATGTCCTCGCTGTTGGCCTTGCCGCCGAAGGTCTCGTTGGCGTTGTAGGCGGTGCCGCCGAGCGGATAGGTGCCCGGCTGCACCACCGAGTGCTGCGTGTAGAGCGCGTTGGCGATGTGACCGACCGTGATCATGTAGTAGCGGCCACCCCGGTAGAGGACGCCTCCGCCGCCGCCGTTGTTGACGTTGTCGAGCGTGACCGAGCCCGTGTACGGCACGGGCGGGACGGCAGCGCGGGCGGGGGCGGACACGGCGACGAGTGCCAGGACGATGCCGGCGACGAGCGACCGGCGGAGCCGCGCCGAACGGAGACGAGAACCCATGGCTATTCCATCGGCCGACCGGAGCACATCCTGATGCCGGTGGCCGCCGGAGTGAGGGTCGTTGCCATCGGCGTCACATCGAGATGTGGTGATGACCGGCCCGGGGGGCGATGGCGGTGAACTCGGCGGTGCGCACCACACCGTCGTGCTGGAAGTCGAGGAACATCCGGTAGCTGCCCGCCGTCGGCACTTCGGCGTGGAAGGTGACGCCGGGCCCGGCCCCGGTCTGGTCGTCGCCCGGGGCCCCCTCGGGGTGCACGTGGAGGTAGGCCAGGTCGCCGACGCGCAGGGCCACCAGATGGCCGTACGCCCCGAGGTAGGGCTCGAGGTCGATCAGAGGCTTCCCGTCCCTGGCGAAGGTGAAGGTCAGGTCCGACTCCTGGCCTGCCGCCAACGTGCCGGTGAGGGCGACGCTGTACCCCTCGACGACCGTGGTGATCGCCGGCGCCGGCAGGGGCGCGGGCTGGAAGTCGCCGGGGGCGAACAGGTCGACGGCCAGTGTCATCGGCATCGGCATCGGTCCGCCCACCGGCTGGAAGGCGGCGAACACCTTGTACGCCCCGGCGTCGGGCACCTCCAGTGGCAGGCTCCAGATGCCGTCGGCGGCCCGGACGGGGTGCAGATGCTGGTAGCCCGCCAGGTCGCGACGGACCACGATGAGATGCAGCTCGCGCTCGTGGACGGGCGTGTACCGGAGCAGCGGTGTGCCCGACGGGTCGAGGACCCGGAAGCTGAACGTCGTGGTCTCGCCGGTGGGGAGCACGGTCGTCTCCGGGTGCAGCGTGTAGCCGTCGGCGGAGACGGCCAGGCCCTGCGGGAGCCCACCGTGGTGGTCCATCCCTCCGATGTCGTGTTCCCCCGGCGGGTCGTCGCCCATGTCGTTCATGCAGGCCCTCCAGTTGTCGGTTCCCCCGACATCGTCCCTCGCCGGCGCGGTGAGAGGATTCCCCGATGGTCGACCCGGGGCACAAGGGTCGCCGGCGGGCGCTCGGCACGCGGATCTCCGATCTCCGGAGGTACCGGCGTCACCTGGCGAGGGAGTTGGACAACGCGTCGCTGTACCGCGACCTGGCCGGCGGGGCCCAGGGGGAGCACCGTGAGGTCCTGCTGGAGCTGGCTGCCGCCGAGGAGCGCCATGCCCGGTTCTGGCAGGCGAAGCTGCGCGGCCTCGGTGCGGACGTGCCCCGCGCCGAGGACCACCGGCTCGGGTTCAGCACCCGCGCCCTGGCCTGGCTGGGCCGGCGCCTCGGCGTCCGGCGGGTCGTACCCCTCCTCGAGCGTGTCGAGGCCGGTGAACGCACCCGCTACGACGACGAGGCTGCGGCCACCCCGACGATGGTGGCCGAGGAGCGCATCCACGCCGAGCTGGTGGCCAGCCTCGCTCCGGCGTGGCGCTCCCGGGCGTCGAGCTCCATTCGCGCTGCGGTCTTCGGCGTCAACGACGGACTCGTATCCAACCTCTCCCTCGTCATGGGCATGGCCGGCGGCAACGCCGGCACCCAGACGGTCCTTCTCGCCGGACTCGCCGGGCTGGTAGCGGGGGCCGGGTCCATGGCGGCGGGGGAGTACATCTCGGTCAAGTCCCAGCGGGAGCTGGTGGAGGCGGGAACGCGGCTCGGGCCGGCGGACCTGGCGATCATGGCCGAGCGGGAACCGGTGGCCTTCGAGCTCCTCGCCCGCGCATGGCGCCTGGAGGACGCGGCCGCAGGACGACCGATGACGCCCGACGGTCCCTCGGTCGGGGACTCCGACAACGCGGGGATCGGGTCGCCGGTGGCCGCCGCGGCCTACAGCTTCGTGGCCTTCGGGGCGGGGGCGGCCGTCCCGGTGCTCCCGTTCTTCGTGGCCTCGGGCACCGCCGCCCTGGGTGCCGCCGCTGCGCTCGCCGCCGTCGCTCTGTTCGCCGTGGGTGCGGGCATCAGCCTGATCACCAACCGGGGAGTGGCACGCTCCGGCCTGCGTCAGCTGGCAGTCGGGGCCGTCGCCGCGGCGGGGACCTACGCGGTGGGGAGCGCCGTCGACGCCGGCCTGACCTGAGGCGGACGAGCGCCTCGGAGGGGTTGAAAGAAACCGGTTGACCTGGCCCTAAGGGCCACCTTTACAGTGGGGTCAGAACCCTCGAGACCACGGGAAGGAGGCAGGAGATGACCGACACGCCGAAGACCGCGCCGAAGCCCCCGGAGCCGTGCAGCTGTGAATGCGGCTGCCGCGACGAGAGCTAGGCGACCAGCCACATCTGTTGTCGTCCAACCCTGTCATCGGTGCCGGATACTGAGGTGACACCTCAGAGCCGGCGACCGCCGGTATCGGTGACAGGAGGAACAATGGCCTACCGGTTCGCCTGAAGGGACCAAGACCACGCCTGCCGTTGGCAGGGAAGCGGAGCTACCGAGGACGAGTTGATGGCCAAGGTGGCGGAGCACGTGCGACGAAAGCACAAGGTGGCGGTCACCACTGACACCATCGGCAACTTCGTACGCTCGAAGGTCCGCAAGGACTAGTCGGCGCTGAACGCACGGGGCCACCGGTTCTCGGCGGTGGCCCCGGAGGCGAGGCGGCGCCCCGTCGGCGTGCCTCAGTCAGGGTGCCTCAGCCGGTGATGCTGTCGCAGTCGCAGTTGTCGGTGGCCATGTTGCACCCGTCACAGGACACCCGTCCCTCGTGGTCGTCGATGTGCACACGATTGCCACAAAGGGCACACGTGCTGCGGGACAGAAGCTCGGAAAGCGTCGTCATGGTCTCCTCGTTCGTTCACGATCGTTCCGACCAGTATCGCCGAGTGGGAGCAGGCGCAGAACCAGCCGGTCATGAACGCCCCTCCGCGACCCGGAAATTGCAGGGGGGTCGCGGTATCCTGAGAGGGATAAGGGGACCGGAAAGGGGTGCGCGGCAGTGCAGGGGAAGACGATCCCGAGGACCACGGTCCGCTGTCCCGAGTGCTACGCCCGAGTCGTGGTAGCGGCCGACGACGACACCCAGACCACCCTGTGGCTGCACGGCCTGTCCGGTCGCTGCCGGGCCCGTCAGATCCCCAAGGCCGAACGGCCCCGGCGCAAGGAGCGCCTCGAGGCCATGCTCGGCGAAGAGTGGGGGTAGGCCCCTCCAGGGCGGAGCCCGGAGGAAGTAGCCTTGGCGCCGGGATGCGCGTCTTCGCTCGATTCTTCGTCGCCATCCTCATCGCCGGGGCGGGCGTGGCTGCGGGCACGGTGTTGCTCGCCGCGCCGGTCAGCCGTCTGGTCACGCGCGGCACCGCCGGCGCCGACGGCGACCCCCTGGCCCTGAAGCCTCTCGCCGCCCGGTCGGTGGTCTACGCCCGCGACGGGAGTGTGCTGGCTGTCCTCCACGAGGAGGAGAACCGGGTACCGGTGCCCCTCGACAGGGTGCCCGCGCACGTGCAAAGGGCCGTCCTCGACGCCGAGGACGACCGGTTCTTCGACCACGGTGCACTCGACCTGCGGGCACTGACCCGGGCCATGGTGGTGAACCTCGAGTCCGGCGGCGTCTACGAGGGCGGCTCCACGATCACCCAGCAGCTGATCAAGATCACCCTGAACGAGTTCGAGCAGAAGGCCAGCCGCAAGATCAAGGAGGCGGCGCTGGCCATACGCCTCGAGTCCATCATGACCAAGCAGCAGATCCTCGAGCGCTACCTCAACGCCGTCTACCTCGGGAACCACGCCTACGGCTTGGAAGCGGGTGCCGAGACCTACTTCAACAAGAACATCGAGCAGCTCGAGATGGGCGAGGCCATCCTGCTGGCCAGTCTCATCCGCGACCCCGTCGGGGCCGACCCGTGGGTCAACCCCGACGGCGCCCGCCTCCGGCGCGACGCGGTGATCGACCGCATGAGCTCGCTCGGCCACCTGGCGCCCGATGAGGTCGAGCGGCTGAAGGCGCAACCGCTGCCGGCGCCGCCGCCCCCCGCCCCGGTCAGGGGCAGCGACTACTTCAAGACCTATGTGACCCAGCAGCTCCTCGCCGACGAACGGCTCGGAAAGACGCCCGAAGAGCGGTTCAACTCGGTGTTCAAGGGCGGCCTCACCATCCGCACCACGCTCGACCCGATCCACCAGCAGCAGGCCGAACAGGCGGTCAAGGACATACTCCCCGACACGGGCGGAGAGTTCCGCGCCGCCCTGGTGTCGGTGGAGCCGACCACCGGTGCGGTGCGGGCCCTGGTGGGCGGCGACGACTTCCCCAGCGCCCAGTTCGACCTGGCCACCCAGGGCGAGCGCCAGCCGGGCTCGTCGTTCAAGACATTCACCCTCATGGCTGCGCTGGAGTCCGGGTTCTCGCCGGGCGACACCGTTCTCGGCACTGCGCCCTGTCACATCCCCGATGGCAGCAGGCAGGGGTGGACACCCGACAACGTCGAGGGAGGGACGTCGGGTGTCCTCACCCTCAACGACGCCACCGTGAGCTCGGTGAACTGCGCCTACGCCCGCCTGGTGAAGATGGTGGGACCGGAGAAGGTGGTCGACGTGGCCAAGCGCATGGGCATCACCAGCAAGCTCGATCCCTACCTGTCCATCACCCTCGGCTCCTTTCCGGTCAAGCCCCTCGACATGGCGAGCGCCTACGGCACCCTGGCGGCCGACGGCCAGCGCCACCCCCCGTACTTCGTCGAGGAGGTGCAGGACGCCCAGGGCAAGGTGGTCATCAAGGCCGATACCACGCCGACCCAGGCAGTCACCGCCCAGCACGCCCGAATGGTCACCCAGACCCTCACCCAGGTGATCCAGCGGGGGACGGGCCGGGCCGCCGCCGTACCGGGGTGGACGCCTGCGGGAAAGACGGGATCGAGCGACAACAACACGAACGCCTGGTTCGTCGGGTACACCCCGGCGCTGGCCACCGCCGTGTGGATGGGTTCGCCGGCGGGTGACGTTCCCATGCGCAGCGTCGGAGGAATCACCGTCTTCGGTGGCACCTACCCGGCCCGGATCTGGAAGCAGTTCATGGCCGCGGCACACTCCAACATCGCGCCCGTGGGGTTCCCGCTCCCGGACGGTTTCGACAGCTCCCAGTACCGGGGCCTGGCCGACGAGGTACGGCCGGCGGCGCCGTCGGGCGATCAGAGGCGGAGCGACGCCGCCGCCCCCGCTGCGTCCGCCTCCGCTCCCGAGCCCGAACCCGAGACCTTCAACGGCGAGCCCATCACCGAGGCGCCACCCCTTGATCCCTTCGCCGGCATCGACCTTCCCCCCGATTTTCCCGAGATTCCCGATTTCTCGATTCCCCGCCCCCGCCGCGGACGGGGCGGATAGGGCGGGGGAACGAGGCTGACCGACTTCTCCCGGCTCCTGACCGTCCAGGAGCACGACACCGCCGCCGACCGTCTGCGCCACCGACGCGAGACCCTGCCCGAGATCGCCGAGCTGGCCCAGGTGGAGGCCTCGACCACGGCCAACGAGACGGAACTGGCCGATGTCGTCGCTCGCCGGGACGACGTCGCGGCCCGCCAGCGCCGGCTGGAGGACGATCTGGCCGCCGTCGAGGCCAAGGTGGCCGACGTCGAGCGGCGCCTGTACTCCGGCGTCGTGACCATTCCCCGTGAGCTGCAGGCCATGCAGACCGACCGTGACCTCCTGCGCCGGCGCCAGAGCTCCCTCGAGGACGAGGTGCTGGAGACGATGGGGGAGCGGGAACCGCTCGACGCCCAGGTGGCGGCCCACGAGGACGAACGCCGGAGGCTCGACGGCGAGGGGTCCCGCCTCCGCGCCGCGATCGCCGAGGCCCAGGTCACGATCGACGCCGAGCTGGGGGAGGAGCAGGCCCGGCGGGCCGAGGCCGCCGTGGGCCTGCCCGCCGACCTGGCCTCGCTGTACGAGCGGCTGCGGGCCCGCCACGGTGGGGTGGGGGCCGCCCCGCTCGTCGGCGGCCGCTGCAACGGGTGCTACCTCACCCTCCCGGCCACCGAGGTCGACCGCATCAAGCGTGAGCCGCCGGACGCACTGGTCACCTGCGACCAGTGCGGCCGCATTCTCGTCCGGCCCTGAGTCTCTGATGAGGCGCTAGATGCTCCTGTGGCCGGTGGGGATGGCCCTGGTCACGGTGTGGACCGTGTTCCACGACCCCGCCATCGACTACCGGGTCGTCGTGTTGGGCGCGCTCGTCCCCGACCTCGCTGATGCCCCTTTCGGCGGTGCCCGGGTGCTCCACACGGTGGCCGCCAGCGTCATGGCCCTGGTGGTGGTGATGCTGGTGACCCGCGGCCACCGCGCCGCCCGGCGACGGTGGCTCTTCCTGCCCGTCGGCATGTTCCTGCACCTGGTGTTCGACGGCATGTGGGCCCGCACCTCGGACTTCTGGTGGCCGGCGTTCGGCTGGTCGCTCGACGGCCCGCTCCCCTTTGTCGACCACGGCGCGGCGGTGGCGGGGGCCGAGGAGCTGGCGGGCGCCCTGGCCCTGGCATGGTTCTGGCGCCGTTTCCACCTGGGCGACGCCGAGGTGCGCGACCGGTTCTGGCGCACCGGCCGTCTGCCCCGCGAGGCCTGAGCGTGCTGGTGCTCGTACGTCACGGGGAGACGGCGGCCAACGCCGGCCGCCTCCTCCAGGGCCGCATCGACCTGCCGCTCACCGATCGGGGACGGCGCCAGGCCCGGACCCTGTCCGGTGTCGGCCGCCACGCCGCCCTCGTGGTCTGCAGCCCCCTTCTACGGGCCCGGGAGACGGCCGCGGCGATGCGGCCCGACGGGGGCGCGGGGGGCGACGCGGTGGTGGTGGACGACCGGTGGGCGGAGATCGACTACGGCGAGCTCGACGGGCGCCCGGTGGACGAGTCGTGGGCACCGCTGTGGGAGCACTGGAGGCGCGATCCCGAGTTCACGCCCCCCGGCGGAGAGTCGTTGGCCGCGGTGGGTCGCCGGGTGCGGGCGGCGTGCGAGGAACTGGCCGAGCGGGCGTCGACCGCCGACGTCGTCGTGGTCACCCATGTCTCGCCCATCAAGGCGGCGGTGACGTGGGCCCTGGGCGTACCCGATGATGTGGCGTGGCGGATGTTCTGCGATCTGGCCTCGGTGACCAGGCTGGACGTCGGAGGGCGCGGGGCGGTGCTGCGCTCCTTCAACGAGGTGCACCATCTCTCCGGGACGGCCTGAGGCTCTCCGGGCCGGCCTGAGGCCGCTGTGCTCGCTGAGAATCAGCCTTGGCGGGCCTGGAAGAGGTGGTAGAGGAGGATGAGCTGGGCCTGGGCGAGGGGCTCGCTGCGCACGCCCTTGTCGATGGTGCCGAGCGATTCGGGGACGCCCTCGTCGACACCCAGTTCCTTCCAGATCTCCTCTTCGACCTCCCGGGTGACCTCACGGTCGGCGTAGGAGTGGATGTGCAGCGAGTCGACGGGCTTGCCGTCCTCGTCGCGCGACAACTTGAGGTGCATGGCCTCCTGGTGGTCGTCGGTGAGGATCTTGGAGAGCTCGGGATGGGAGATGGTGGGCCGTAGGAGGATGGTGGCGCTCAGGGCCTCGTCCTCCTTCTGCTCGCGACCCTCGATCGGTGCGAAGCGGATGACGATGTCGGCGTGGGACCGCTGCGGGCGGATGAACTCCGCCGACTCGGGCTCGCGCTTCTCCATCTCCTTGCGGACCTGCTCCTCCTTGTAGCCCCGCTTCCCCGTGTCGCGGTTGAGCTTCCACTGGAAGCGGATCTCCTCGGGAGGGTCGAGGTAGACGGTCGCGTCGAAACAGGCCCGCGACAGCTTGGAGTGCAGGGGCAGGAGCCCCTCGATGATCACGTACTCACGGGGCTCCACCAGCTGGGGACGCCCCAGTGTGCCGTCCTTGTGGTTGTAGACGGGCTTGAGGATGGGGTGGCCCATGGCCAGGAGCTGGAGGTGCTGCTCCATGACCTCGATGTAGTTGCACTCGGGGTGCAGGGGCGTGAACGGCTTGTCCTTGCGCTCTTCGCGATCGAACTTGTGGTAGTCGTCGACGCAGATCGAGGTGATGCGCTCCGGGCCCAGGGCCTCGACCAGGCCCTTGGTGATGGTCGTCTTGCCCGACGCGCTGTCGCCGGCGATGGCCAACATGATCGGGCGGGCGGGCCCGTGCCCGTTGCTGGTGCGCCAGGCCCGCTGGATGGCGATGGGCTTCTCGGGAATGGTGCTCACCTCGGCGTCGGCTGGCCCCGGCGGATCCTGCACGGCGGCTGACCCGCGGGCGGGTATGGCGGCGGCGAAGCTCGGGAGATGCCGTCCGACCATCATGTGAGTGGATCCCTTCCGTGGAGAGCCGCCCCGCCGCATGGTCAGGGAGGAAGGGTCAACCTACCCAGGGGGCCATCGCGCTGCATCCCCCCCAGGGTGGGTCCGACGGGTGAGGGCCGCCGGGTAGCCGGGCAGCTCACGGGTAGGGCGGTAACGTCGCCGCCGTGACCGAGAGCCCCTCAGCGGCAGTGGGACGGCCCGTGCGGCTCCTCCTGGTCGACGACCACCAGGTGGTGCTCGAGGGCCTGGCGTCGATGCTGGCCTCCCAGAGCGACCGGGTGACCATCGTGGGGGCGACGACCGTGCCCGAGGGCGCCGTGGCCCTGGCCGGCGACGTGGAGCCCGACATCGTCCTCCTCGACGTCCGCCTGCGGGGCGCCAGCGGCCTGGACCTCTGTGGCGAGCTAATCGGGGCCCATCCCGGGATCAGGGTCGTGTTCTTCACGGTGTACGACGACGAGCAGTACCTCTTCCAGGCGTTGCGAGTCGGCGCCTCGGGATTCCTGCTGAAGACCACGACCGCCCCGGAGCTGGCGTCACACCTCGAACGGGTCATGGAGGGCGAGGTGGCGATCGACCCGTCGCTGGCCGGCCGGGTGGCCATCACCGCCGCCCACCTCCAGAGCGGGGAGTTCTGGCCCGGGGCCCGGCTCGGCCTGACCCAGCGGGAGAGCGAGGTCCTCGAGCTCATGGTCCGGGGCTTGTCGAACCGAGCCATCGGACAACGGCTCTACATCGGCGAGGAGACGGTGAAGACCCACGCGCGCGGGGTCTACCGCAAGCTGGAGGCCAACGACCGGGCCCAGGCCGTGGCCACCGCCCTGCGCGAAGGCATCTTCCATTGACGAGGAGCGAGGACCGAAGCGCAGCGGAGGCCCGCCGCGACCCGCGGACGCCGACCCAACGCCCCGAGGGGGCCCGGTCGTCCGCGGCTCGGAGCGCGCTGGCGGCGCCCGCGGGGGTGGGGGGGGTCGCGGGGGGGGCCTGGCCCCCCGACGGTGGAGGCCGAGAACCGGTTGCTGCGCCTGGTCATCGACGTCACGTCCAGCGACCTCGACCTGGACGAAGTCGTTCGCCGGGTGCCCGCCCTGGTCACCGAGGCCACTGGCTCCGACGTCTGTTTCGTCCACCTGGTGGACGAGGATCGCCAGCGCGTCGTGCTCGCCGGCGCCACGCCGCCGTTCGACGAGGTGATCGGCACCGTCGAGCTGGCGATCGGAGAGGGGGTGGCCGGGTGGGTGGCGCGCCACGCCGAGCCCGCGGTGGTCGCCGACAAGTGGAACGACCAGCGCTACCGCTACATCCCCGCCCTCAGGGGCGAGGACTATGCCTCGCTCGTGTCGGTGCCGATGCTGGTGGGAGGCAGGGTGGTGGGGGTGCTCAACGTCCACTCCGCCGAGGAGCGGACCTACGGGCCCCCGGAGCTGGCCCTGCTCACCGGAGTGGCCAACCTCGTGGCCCGGTCGGTGGAGAAGGCCCAGCTGCACCACCGCCTGGCCGAGCGCGAGGAGGCCCTCGAGGGCTTCGCCGCCCGCATCGTCGAGGCCCAGGAGATGGAGCGGCGGCACCTGGCCGGCGAGATCCACGACGGGATCAGCCAGCGCCTGGTGAGCCTCTGGTACCACCTGCTGGCCGCCGAGGACGCCAGCGCCGACCCGGCCCGGCTCGACGGGGAGCTGAAGGTGGCCAAGGAGCTCACCACCGCAGCCCTCGACGAGACCCGCAGCGCCATCGCCGGCCTGCGCCCGTCGGTGCTCGACGACCTGGGTCTCGGGCCGGGGCTGGAGAGCCTCGCCCGGTCACTGCCCGGGCTGGTGACCCCTGGCGGTGCCGTCGGTGCGGAGCCGGCAGCCGGCTTGACGGTGGAGCTCGACATCGTGGCCGAACGGCTGCCACCCCACGTCGAGGTGGCTCTCTACCGGATCGCCCAGGAGGCCCTCCAGAACGTGGTCAAGCACGCGTCGGCCACCCGGGTCCGGGTCTCGCTCGGTTCGGGCCCCGACGGAGTCCGCCTCGTCGTGGAGGACGACGGTCGGGGATTCGACCAGGATCGGACGGCGGCGTGCGCCGAGGACGGCCGCTCCTACGGAATGGTCGGCATGCGGGAGCGGGCCGAGTTGATCGGCGCCCGTCTCAACCTTGCCTCGTGGCCCGACCGGGGCACCACCGTCGAGGTCGTCGTCCCCCGCTCCTAGCGGAGAGGCCGCGACGGCCAGAAACACGTATCAACGACGAGGAACCGCACTCGGACAGAGAGGAACCTTCAGGACCGATTGCAGGGGAGTAGACCGAACATGGAGTGCCGGCGCGTAGCGGTATCGATTCTCGTTCTGGTGGCAGCGACCTTCGTGCAGGCGGCCGCGCCGACCTACGCATCCGCTCGCGAGAGCGACCGGAAGGTCGCCATCGTGGACGTCCGCTGGAACGGGCGGGCCCAGGCCTTCGAGGTCCTCCATCGCTTCACTCCGGGATCGGGTCGTGCCGGCGAGGCTGCGGGGCGGGTGCTCAGGGTCACCGTCGTCGCCGGGCTCCACCATCTCGGGCCGATCGAGGTGCCGGTTGAACCCACCAGAGGATCTCAGGTGGTGAGCGTGCCGTGGGGGCGTGACGGCGGCACCATGGCCGGTCGGCTCGATGTCGTGGCCACGAGCGAGCTCGTCAAGCCCAACGGTAAGCCGCTGGGTGGCCCGGTGACCTTCAATGACACGCTGACCGTTCGACCGCCGGTGACCTCGGGCGACGAGAAGATTCTGGGCTCGATGTCGACCGAGGCGCCGAGCGGTAATACCGGCGGTGCCACGAGCTTCAAAGGCGGTCCAGGATGCTCGATCCAGTGCATCACCAGTGGTGTCGCCTACGCAGTGGGGGTCGGCGCCAACATCAGGGTGACCACAGACACGGCGGCGAGCATCTTCATCGACATCACCGGCGTCGGTACGTCGTGGAGTGGCCCCGATCCAACCACGGCATTCGACGCGACGTTCCCCGACCTCCAGGCGAACACGACCTACGAGGTACTTGCCTATGCAGGGGACAGCGACGGCTACGTGTCGTCTGCGCACGGCGAGATCACTACCCTCCGCCGCTTCGCGAGTGTCGAATTCATTGGGTTCGAGCTCACCGCGTACGACTCCGACCTCGACGACGACTTCTTCTTCGATTTCCAGGTCGATGGTGAGTGGCAGCCGGATCTGCGCGAGTTCTACCACGAACCCGCTTTGCCGGCCACGCTCCCCGGGGTGAGAGAGGTCACGATCGAGGGTGCCCCTGCGGGCCTCCCCGTTGCCGTGAGGGTGGTTCAGGACGGTGACGAAGACCAGGTGTGCGAATCGTGGGATTGGGACGGAGCTATCGGGGGCGGGGAGGAGGAATGCGTGGCCTGGGGGACCGGAGAGACCGGAATTGGTGGGGTTCTCCTCGATACGTATCCAGATGACGCGACGTCCTGGACCGGGCACTCGCTCTCTTACGTCGCGCCGACCGCCGACTGGTATCCCATCCAGTTCAGCGCACCACTCGACATCGAGGTGTGGTACGCCTGACGACCGGTCAACCGCCTACAACCCTCGCTGACGCGGCTCAGGCGGTGACTGGCCGGTACGTGCAGATGTGCACGCCCGTGGAGGACATCGACGCCGAGACCAGCTCGAGCCTGCGGACCCGCCCGTCGTCGGGGAACAGCCGCTTCCCGCCGCCGAGCAGGACGGGTTCGATCATCAGGCGGAACTCGTCCACCAGGTCGTTGCTGATGAGCTGGGCGGCGAGTTGGGAGCTACCCATCACCTGGATGTCATTGCCGTCCTGGGCCCGGAGGTCCCGCACCGCTCCCATGACATCGTCCGGGGGCAGCAGTGTCGAGTTCGTCCAGTTCAGGTCCTCCTGGGACAAGGTACGCGAGGCCACATACTTGCGGACCGCGTTCATGTGGTCCGCGAACGGATCCCCGGCTCGACCCGGCCATGCCGCCGCCATGGTCTGCCACGTGCGCCGGCCGAACAGCAGCGCATCCGTGGTCTGCATCGCCTCGTCGAACACCGGCCCCATGGCTTCGGCGTCGAAGAAGCGCATGGACCAGCCGCCGTGCTCGAACCCGCCATCGGTGTCCTCCTTGCGGCCCCCGGGCGCCTGGACGACACCGTCGAGGCTGACGAAGTCACTGAGGACGATGCGCATGTCCCGCTCCTCTACCCGTCTGTCGAGTGCGTTGGCCGGATCAGTCTGGCGAGCTCATCGGTCGTGCGCCGGGGCGGGAGCGGTGGTCAGGCGGCGTCTTCCTCCATGTCGGGCTTGTAGCTGGCCGAGGTGGCCAGGCCGTTGGCCTTGGCCCGGAGGGCGAGGGCCCTCTGACCGGCGTCGCGGTTCTCCACCTTGCCCGCCCAGGCCTTGAGGGCGGGGTCCTGCAGGGCCCGCCCGTAGGAGAAGCTGAGGTTCCACGGTGCGTTGCCGATGCCGTTCATGGCGTTGAGGTGCTCGGTGGCCACGATCGCGCTCTGCCCGCCGGAGAGGAAGGCGATGCCGGGGACCGCGGCCGGCACGGTGCGCCTCAGGCACGCCAGGGTCTTCTCGGCCACCTCTTCGACGCCCGCCTGCCTGTCGCACTTCTTGCCGGAGATGACCATGTTGGGCTTGAGGATCATGCCCTCGAGCATCACCCGGTGCTCGGCCAGCTGGGCGAAGACGGCCCGCTGGGCGGCCTCGGTGATCTCGAAGCAGGTGTCGATGTCGTTGTCGGCGTCCATCAGGACCTCGGGCTCGACGATCGGTACCAGCCCACCCTCCTGGCAGATCGCCGCGTACCGGGCCAGGGCGTGGGCGTTGGCGTTGATGCAGTAGGTGCTGGGGATGCCGTCGCCGATGGTGATCACCGCCCGCCACTTGGCGAACTTGGCTCCCTTCTCGACGTACTCGGCGACACGCTCGCGCAGCCCGTCGAGGCCCTCGGTGATCTTCTCGCCGGGGGCGTTGGCCAGCTCCTTGGCCCCGGTGTCGACCTTGATGCCCGGGAGGATGCCGACGTCGGCGACCATGTCGGGGAACGGCTTGCCGTCCTTGGACTCCTGCCGGAAGGTCTCGTCGAACAGGATGACCCCGCTGATGTGGTCGGCCAGCCCCTCGGTGGTGAGGAGCATGTCGCGGTAGTTGCGCCGGACCTCGGCCGAGGCCTCCACGCCGATGGATTCCAGGCGCTTGCTGGCGGTGGCGACTGATTCGTCGGCGGCCAGAATGCCCTTACCCGGGGCAACCATGGCCTGGGCGATTTCCCTGAGATCGTTGGCGCTCACTGTCGCGACCCTCCTCGTCGTTCGTCCACGTACGCCGACGTTACCTCCCCGGCGTCAGCCGGCGATAGTGGCAACGTCGCGTCGCGTTCAACCCTTCTTGAGGAGCTTTCCCACCGGGCTGTCGTCGAGGTTGGCCAGCAGGTCGGCGACGTCCTCGTACACCGCCGCCGCCCCCCGCCCCTCCAGCTGCTCGCGGGTCTGGCCGCCGGTGAGGACGCACACGCACCGGACGCCGACCTTGCTCGCCGCTTCCACGTCCCAGACGGTGTCTCCCACCACGATCGTCCGCTCGGGATCGAGGTCGAGCTGGTCGAGGGCGACGGCGAAGATGTCGGGTGAGGGCTTGCTGGCCTCCACGTCGCTTCCGTTGACGATGTGGTCGATGGCGTCCTCGGCACCGATGGCGTCGCAGAGCTCGGGGATGTCGTCCTTCTTCGACGACGTGGCCAGCACCACCCGGCCACCGCGCTTGTCCACCTCGGTCAGGATCTCGGCGGCGTTGGGGAAGGGGTGGAGGTCGGCCTTGAGAGGCTTGTACTTCTCCTTGTGGGCGTCGCTCAGGCCCTCGGGCTCCTCGCCGAGCAGGTCGGTGAGCAGGTGGTCCGAGCCCATCCCGATGAGGGGGTGGATGCGGCTCATGGCGATGTCGTGGCCGGCGTCCTGGAGGGCTCGCCACCAGGCGAGGGTGTGCAGGTAGTTGGTGTCGACGAGGGTGCCGTCGACGTCGAACAGGATGGCGGGTCGGGAGTCGGTCACGGCACGCGGCTTACCCGGGGCGTCGTCGTCTCACACCGCCGGCGGATACAATCTGGCAGAGGGCGGCGTGGCCGAGTGGTTTAGGCAAGGGCCTGCAAAGCCCTGTACAGCGGTTCGATTCCGCTCGCCGCCTCCACAGAAGGCTGGTCGGGGCCCTGGGGAGGGCGCCAGCCGGCACAACTTCCTGCGGAGCCTCAGTCCCCGGCGCTGTAGTACTGGTAGGTGATACGGGCGCCGTAGAAGACGTCGGCGCTCCCCACGCACACCCGGTACGTGTAGGTGTAGAGGGCGTTGTTGACCAGTCTGCGATCTGCCTGGACCACGTCGTTCACGTAGGCGCGGGTGCCCGAGTCGTCGACGATGGAGCGGTCGACGAGGACGGCACCCAGCGCGGTCACCGGGTTGTCCCGGCTGAGGTAGATGGACGGGTTGCTGGCGGCTCCGCTGAAATAGGAGGTCCGCACCGAGATCATCCTGGCTCCCTGGGCCAGGTGGATGGGGGCGACGAAACACGATCCCCCGCCGGTGGCCGCCGCGGGGTCGAAGTTGTAGTTGTTCGCGGAGGTGGCATTGTGAGGAACGAGATCGCCGGGGCCGATCATCAGGTAGCCCGTCTGGACGGTGCTGTAGGTGAAGCTGGTGTCGGTGATGGCCATGGCCGTGCCGCTCAGCACCAGGGTGGCGACCACCCCGACGACGACGCCGGTGACCGGATGCATGTTGCGGATGCGCGTGAACATGGTGGATCCTCCCTGCTGTGGAACTGGACCCCACATGTTCGTCTCCATGGCGGAGAAGTGCCCGGGGGGACCGCACTCAGTCGAGACCCGTCGCCGCGCCACTTGGCCACCGTTGAGATTCACCCGGTGTCGATCCCCGCTCGGATGGGCCCTTGCCGTCGGCAACGGCTTGTGCTCGGTTGAGGACCGCCATGGATGAACCGAGAGGGCCGTTCATCGCTGCGTTGCGAGAGAATGCAGCCCAATGGGAGGCGGACGGCTCGCCGTTCAACGCCGCGCTCATCCGGCACATCGCCGACGACATCGAGGCAGGCGGCCCGACCTGGACGGTGCTGGCGTCCCACGCGGAACGTCCGGAGACGGAACTGCCGGCGCTGCGGCTGCTCGACGCCGTTCACCGCATCGTGCTGGCCGGCCGGGCACCGGCGCTCACGCCGCACTACCCGTCCACGGGTGGCGACGGCGACGCCGGGGCCGCCTGGCCGTCGTTTCGCGACGTCGTGGCCGCCAACGCCGACGAGCTGCGGTCGGCGATCGACCATCCCCCCCAGACGAATGCTGTCGGGCGCTGCCCGGCCATCCTTGGCGGGTTGCTCACGGTGGCGGCCGAGACGGGGCTGCCCGTGCGGTTGCTGGAGATCGGGGCCAGCGCCGGGCTGCTCCTTCGGTGTGACCAGTACAGATACGAAGCCGGTCATCTGGCGTGGGGCGATCCCGAGTCTCCGGTGCGTTTCGTCGACTGCTGGATCAACGGGACTCCACCGGTGGACGCCCCGCTGGAGATCGTCGAACGGCGGGGATGCGACCAACACCCCTTGGACCCGACCGACGAGGACGACCGACTGGACCTGCTCTCCTACGTCTTCCCGGACGAGACGGCCCGGTTCGAGCTCCTACGGGCGGCGCTCGAGGTGTCGGCGCGCGTTCCGCTGGTCGTCGAGCGAGCCCAGATCCCCGAGTGGCTGGCCGCCAACGTGTCGCCTCTTCCACCCGGGATGGCCACGGTGGTGATGAACTCCTACGTCTGGCAGTACCTCGACGACCAGGACGCAAGCGCGGCGTCGGCGGCGCTGGACGCCGCCGCCGCTCTCGCCACGACCGAGGCCCCGCTGGCACACCTCTCGTTCGAGGCCCTCGACGCCGACTACGCCAATACCCAGCTTCGACTCACCGTCTGGCCCGGAGGCGACGAACGACTGCTCGCCCTGGGTACATCGCATCTGGCCCCGGTCCGCTGGCTGGCCTGATCGGTCAACCCGAAACGGACCGGTAGGCGGCGTCGAGGATGGCAGCCGATCTTCGGAGACGCTCCTGCTCGTCCGCAGTGAGCGAGATGACCAGCTGGCGCTCGATCCCGGCCCGGCCCACGATGCACGGCAGCCCGAGGACGACGTCGCCGATGCCGTACTCGGCGCGGGGCCGGCTGGAGAGCACCAGTAGCTGCTTCTGGTCCCGGCGCACGCAGCGCACGATGCGGGCCACGGCCACGGCGATGCCCTGGTTGGTGTAGCCCTTGCGAGCAACGATGTCGAAGGCCCGTCTGATCACGCCTTCGGCGAGGTCGTCTCTGATGGAACTGACCGGATCGCCGGTGGGAAGGGGGAGATCCTCGAGCCTGACCGAGCCGACCTGGGCGCTGGACCACACCGGGAACGCGCTGGCACCGTGCTCGCCGATGACGTAGGCGTGCACGTCGCTTTCGTCGACCTCGAGGACGCACCCGAGCCGGTGCGACAGTCGGGCGGTCTCCAGCAAGGTGCCCGTCCCCAGGACCAGGTTGTGGGGACGGGTCGACCGTTCCATGGCGATCCGGGTGAGCACGTCGACCGGGTTGGTGGTCATGATCAGCACGGCGTCGGGTGCTGCCTCGTCGAGGGCGTCGACGACCTCCCGGATCACCACGGCGTTGTTGGCCAGTAGCTCGAGGCGATTGTCGTGCATCTTGGAATCGCCGACGGTCACGACAACGACGTCGGCGGCGGCCAGGTCGGCATAGCTGCTGGTGGGCGCGATCTCGACCTCGTCGAGCAGCGGCACGCCGTCTTCGATGTCCCACGCCTCGCCCTCGGCGCGATCCAGGTGCCGGTCGAACAGCACCACGCGCCGGCAGGCGCCCAGCAGTACCAGGGCGTTGGTGACAGCCGCGCCGACGTGGCCGGCGCCCAGCACCCCGACAGTGAAAGGACCGGAGGACGCCACGCGCCGACAGCCTAAGTCTCGGGGCGGGGGCGGCGCATCAGGCGGCGGTTTCTCCGGTCCTTGACGGTTCCCGGTCCGACGGCCACAATCGCGTCATGTTCCGTAAGAAGACAAAAGCAGCTTCCGCTGACGGGCAGGCTCAGGCCGCCCCCCAGCCCGCTCAGGCACCGTCACAGTCGGGCGGGTACCACCGCTCAGAACTGACCACCTTCGACGGCAAGGGAAACCCCTCCACGATCGTCTACTCGACCGACGCCCTCGGGCGTACGGTCAAGACGAGAAGGAGTGGCAGGAGGGGCGGCCACTAGGGCCTCCGCTCTCCCTGCCCCCGTACACTCGCGCCGCCAGCCGGGTGAGGGGCAGCCGTTGTACCACTCCATGTCAGAGGCCGACCGGGGCGCGTTCCTGCGCGACCCCGTACGGCCGGCGCTGCTGTCGACCGTGCGGGCCTGGGCCACTCGCATCGGCGGCCGCTACATGGGGTCGCGCCGGGCCGACGAGTACGGAGCCCGCAACGGCGTTCCCGGCGAGCTCCTGGTCCGGGTGACCCCGACGCGGTCGTCCGGGGCGACCGACGTCGCCGACTGATCGGCCGGCCCCTCTAGCCTGGGCGGCCATGTCTCGCCGCACGAAGATCGTCGCGACCATCGGGCCGGCCTCGGACCATCCCGGGATCATCGAAGCCATGGTCGCGGCCGGCATGAACGCAGCCCGCCTCTCGCTGGCCCACGGCTCGCTCGACGAGGCGCTCGGGCGCCTGTCCCGGATCCGCACGGTGACCGGCGACGATGCCCTCATCGGCGTGCTGGGCGACCTGCCGGGGCCGAAGATCCGCGCCGGTGCCTTCCCCGACGGCGGGGTCCAGCTGGCCGAGGGAGCGGTCATCGAGCTGGTCCCGGGAGGCGGGGAGGAGATGAGCGGGGAGCGCCGCATCGCCGTCGATCACCCGGCCGCCATCGGGGCGCTGCGGGAGACCGACCGGGTGGCCCTGGGCGACGGTGCCTTCGAGCTCCTCGTGCGCCACGTCGACCCCGACCAGGCCACCGCCGAGGTCCTCGCGGGTGGGTGGGTCCAGGGTCGCCCCGGGCTGGCCCTGCCGTCGGGAAGCCTCACCATGGCCTCGCCGACCCCGAAGGACCTGCACCTCCTGGATGCTCTCGCCGAGGCGGACATCGACGCCGTGGCCATCTCGTTCGTCCGCTCCGCCGCGGACATTCTCCGCGCCCGGGCGGCCATCGGCGACGGCGGTCCGATGCTGATCGCCAAGATCGAGACCCAGGAGGCGGTGGACGCACTCGAGGAGATCATCGCCGTGGCCGACGGGGTGATGGTCGCCCGTGGCGATCTGGGCATCCGCTGCACCCTCGAAGACGTTCCCCACCACCAGAAACGGATCATCCGCACCGGCGTGGCCTACGGCCGACCGGTGATCACCGCCACCCAGATGCTCGAGTCGATGGTCCGGGCCCCGGCACCGACCCGTGCCGAGGTGAGCGACGTCGCCAACGCGGTGTTCGACGGGACGAGCGCCCTGATGCTCTCGGGCGAGACCGCCGTCGGGCACGATCCCGTCGCCGCCGTCCGGACGATGGCCCGCGTGGCCCGGCGGGCCGAGGAGGAGTTCGACTACGAGCGATGGGGCCGCAACCTCGGCCGGCAGCAGACCGACGAGGCCCACGGCGCACCGGCGCACGACAGGATCACCGCGGCGATCTCCGGCGCGGCGTGGCGGGCGGCGATCGACGCCGGGGTCTCCGCCATCATCGCCTGTACCGAGAACGGAAGTACGGCGCGGGCCATCTCCCGCTTCCGGCCCACCGTCCCGGTGCTCGCCGCCACCCCGTCGCTGCGCACCGCCCGCCAGCTCGCCATCGGGTGGGGGATCACCGCCATGCTCACCGGCCGTCACTCGACGACAGACGACATCGTGTGGTTCGCCGTAAAGGCCGCCGCCCAGAACGGCGCGGTGCGCCCCGGCGACCTGGCGGCCGTGCTGGTCGGGTCGCCCGCCGGGCCCGACGCGGTCACCGACACCCTGCGGTTGGTGCGCGTCCAGTAGGTCGCCCAAGCCGGGCCGGCAACCGCCGCCCGTAGGATCACGGCGGGGCGGGCGGGTCGGGCGGAGGGGGCTGGCGAGGTGAACGGGCGAACCGGCCGATGCCCACCCGGGCCGCCCACTGGCGCGGCCGTTCGGCCCCCTTGTCGGCCCGCTCGGCGAGGTCGGCCAGGCTGTCGGCGGCGCGGACGGCCCGACCCTCGCTGACCCGCAGGGAGAGGTAGGTGGCGGCCCCGACGGGGATGGGCACCCAGAAGTTGAACAGGCGCCAGGACGCCACGCCGAGCAGGGCGACACCCCGGGGCGTGCCGAAGCCCACCAGGGTGGGGATGAGCACGCCCTCGATGATTCCCAGGCCGCCGGGAGTTATGGGGATGGCCCCGAGGACGTTGGCCAGGCCGAAGGCGACGAGAAGCTCGTCGACGCGCACGACGTGGCCGAAGGCGGCGAGGAACACCCCCAGCGATGCGAGGTCCAGGAGCCAGTTGGCGACGGCCCAGCCGACGGCCCGGGCGAGGAGGCGCCAGTCGTTGCCGAGGGCGCGCAGGCGGGTGGCGAGCTGGCCCACCAGGCGGTGCACGGCGTCCTCGTGGATGAAGGGGAGCGGCCTGGTCAGCCGGCTGAGGACCCGGACGGTGCGGTCCTCGCCGGAGGTGAGGGAGGCGACGGCGGCGGCGAAGACGGCCAGGAGCAGCGAACCCACGACCGCCGCGGTGGTGTACAGGGGACTGAAGCCCTGGGTGGGGATGGACACGACGAGCCCCAACCAGAGCAGCACGTTGAGCACGACCGCCGACCCGATGCTCTGGGCGCCCAGGGCGAAGGCGGCGTTGGGCCCGCTGACGCCGGAGCGGACCAGCAGGTCGTACCCCAACCCGGTTCCCACCGCACTTCCCCCCGGCACCACGTGGCTCAGCCCGAGGGTCGAGAGGTCGATGCGGAACACCGTCCCGAGCGACGGCCGGGTGGCTCGGGGCAGGAGCGACTGTGTCAGCTTGGCGTAGGCCAGGATCGCCAGCCCCTCCAGCACGATGCCGAGGACGACCCAGGCGGGCCGGATGCGGCCGAGCAGGCGCAACGCTTCCCGGGTGCCGGCGAGCTGGGGCAGCACGAGCACGTTTACCACCAGCACGAACAGCGCGAACATCACCACGCGCCGGATCCGCCGCCAGGTGGTCCGGGCGGGGGCGGGCTTGCCCGGGACTGCCTCGTCAGTTGCCACGACGCCCCTTCTTTTAGCCGCTTTCGCCGGCACTGGCGCGCAACGGCGGACCCGATCGGGCCCCCGTCCGCACGATGGTGGATGTGTCAGTATCGAGTCGTGGGTGACGCCGACGGGGGAGGCCGCCGCCGCGTGAGTACCCAGCCGGACGCGGCCGGCCATCTCCACGAGCAGGCCGCCCTCCGCCTGGCTGCGGCCGAGCAGCGCTACACCGCCGGGCGCCGCGCCCTGGTGGAGGTGCTGGGGGCGTCACCCCGTCCGTTGACCACCCCGGAGATCCTGAACCAGGCACCGGGTGGCGTCCCGCAGAGCTCGGCGTACCGGAACCTGACGGTGCTCATCGAGGCGGGTGTGGTGCGCCGCCTGGCCGGAGCCGACGACGTTGGCCGCTTCGAGCTGTCGGAGGAGCTCACGGGCGAGCACCACCACCATCTGGTGTGCGTGGCCTGCGGCACAGTGGTCGACGTGACCGCGTCACCCCTGCTGGAACGGGCACTGTCCGAGGCCGGACGGGTGGTCGCCGCCGAGACCGGTTTCGTCGTCTC
>CAYTTL010000008.1:0-26212 GCA_964440725.1 uncultured Acidimicrobiales bacterium
GCCACTGCGACCACCCCGACTGCTCGCCCGGGTCCTGCGTCCGTCGGTAGCCATAATCGCGAAGTACCCCCCTGATCCAGAGACAAGTAGATGTAGACTACACCTATCGAAAAGGGCCGTCAGGTGGTCCCTTACCGGGCCTGGGCCCTTCAACAGAGCTTATGTCGCCCGTTCCGCGGCCTCAGGAGGTGTTGATGAGCGAGACACTGGATGCGCCCCACTGCGGTGCGCTGAAGTCCATGTTCTGGAGGAGCGAGATCCTCCAGGTGATGTTCTGGCTGCACGGCGAGGGCTTCGGCTTCGAGTGCGTGTCGCTGGCCGAGGGCGAGGGCTTCGGCGAAGACGTCGATGCCGCCGTCATCGAGCGTTTCCTCGGTGTCGACGCATCGACCGGCATCCGCTACCTCGACGAGCTCGTCGAGGAAGGGTTGATCGACTGCGTGGGCGACCGCTTCAGTCTCTCCGCCCTGGGTCTCCACGAGGGCGGGATCGAATTCGCCGAGTCGTTCGAGGAGCTCACCCACGGCACCCACGGCGAGTGCGGTCCGGACTGCCCGCACTGCTTCCCGGCCGACCCCGACGACACCGACTGCCAAGAGGGTTGCCCGGCCTTCCAGATGTCGAACGAGCGTCGGTCATGAAGGCTCGCAACTTCGAGGAGCCTCAGGGCGGGTTGCCCCGCAACTACCTGCGGGCCAGCCTGCTGCTGCTCATCGCCGAATCGCCCGCCCACGGCTACGACCTCCTCGAGCAGATCAAGGAGCTCGGTCTGGCCAACGTCGATCCCGGTGGCCTCTACCGGGGCCTGCGGGTGATGGAGCAGGACGGCCTGGTGGCGTCGTGGTGGGAGCACTCGTCAGCGGGGCCCGCCCGCCGCAGCTACCGCCTCACCGACGAAGGGGTCGAATGGCTCCACGCCTGGGCCGGCACCCTCCGGGAGGGCCGGCGCTACCTCAGTGCCTACCTGTCGCGGTACGACTCCATCGGCGAGCTGGTCACCGTCGAACCCACCGTCCCGGCCTCGCGCCCGGATGCCCCGATCGGTCTGGACGCCCCGGCCTGAGTGTCGCGCCGGGGGACGACCGCCGAGGGCGGGAATTCCCCGCCGCCCCACCCGTGTTGACTTGAAACCATGACCGACCAGATCGACACCGAAGCCGGAAGCGAGGCGCGCGTGCCCGGCTCACTGCGGATCGCCGTGGCCGGCAAGGGCGGAGCAGGCAAGACGACCTTCTCGGCCACGCTCGCCCGGCTCATGGCCGGCCGGGGCAAGCGTGTCATCGTCATCGACGGCGACAGCAACCCCAACGTGGCCATCGCCCTGGGCCTGGGCCGCGAGGAGGCGGGGGCCATCGAACCCCTTCCCACCAGCCTGGTATCGCGCCGGCTCTCCGGCGGCACGGCGCTGAAGGACTCCGTCGACACGGTGGTCAAGCAGTTCGGGGCCACGACCGACGACGACATCAACGTGCTGCTCATGTGCCTGCCCAAGCACGCCGACGAGGGCTGCCTCTGCTCGGCCCACGCCACGGTGAGCGGTCTGCTGATGGATGTCGGCCAGGAGGCCGACGTGGTGACCATTCTCGACCTGGAGGCCTCGCCCGAGCACCTCAGCCGGGGGACCACCCGCCATGTCGACGTGCTGCTGCTGGTGGTCGAGCCCTACTACCGCTCCTACGAGACCGCCCGGCGCATGGCGGAACTGGCCTCGGAACTGCCCATCTCCCATGTGGGCGTCATCGCCAACAAGATCCGTCAGCCGGCGCACATCGAGGCCATGACCGAGTATTGCGAACGCCACGGCATGTCCTTCGACGGGTACCTCCCCTGGGGCGACACCGTGCTCGACGCCGACCTGGCCGGGATCCCGCTGTTCGACTACGACCGCCAAGGCGGCGTGGTGGCGGCCATCGACGACGTGGCCGAGCGCCTGCTGTCGCTGCCCCTGCTGGCTCCCAACTCCTGAGCGGGGTGCGGGGCCCGAGCGATCCGGCCTACATGAAGTTCCGGGTGTGCAGCGAGGAGAGCTCGCCTGCCTCTTCGGCGTCGAAGCCCAGCCGCGCCATTCGCCGCCGGCGACCGTCGGCCATCTCCGCCTCGAGCGCCTGAACCCGGGCGAAGCCGGCCGCCACCGCCTCGGGGTCCCACGAACCGGCGGCCAACACCACGAGGGCGTCGAACACCTCTTCGTTCAGCCCCGCGGTCTGAGCCAGGGCGTCGTGCCGCCGGCGCACGGCGACGGCCAGGCGACCCCGCTGGGCGGCGTCGGAGGCGAGGACGTGTTCGAGGTGGGCCATACCGAACGCGACGTGGCGCGCCTCGTCGGCCAGCACCAGGCGGATCATCTGGCGGGTGATGGGGTCGGGGGCATGACGCTCGAGGAACGACAGGAGGGACAGGAACGTGCCCTCCCCCAGTACCGAGAGCAGGAAGTGGGCGACGGCGAAGTCGGGCTCGTTGACGAGGGTCTGGAGTGACGCCTGACCTCCCGCCGTCGAGAGCCCGAGGGGCCGCCCCGTCAGTTGGGCCCGACGGGTGAAGACCTCGACATGACGGGCCTCGTCGGCAACCTGGACGGCGAGCACCGCGACCACCTCACGAAAGTGGGGATGGACCTGGCTCAGAAACCGGGCGGGCACGACGAGGGCGGCGTTCTCGTTCTCGATCAGGTACGTCATCACCGTGATGACCGCCGCCTCCACCTCGGGCGGTAGGTCGAGCGGCGCGTGCCAGTCGATGGCGGTCGCGGGGTCCCACTGGGCGGCGACGGCCTGGCGGTAGAGGGCGGCGGCCGTGTCGGCCCAGACGGCGTCGGTGGTGTCGAGGGGGAAATGGAACTCCGGCCCCCCGGCCTCGACCAGGGCGCCCCGGGCCGCCAGACCCCACGTGGCCGCCGCCCTGTCCGCCACCTGGCCCGCATCACCCCCCGCCCGTGCGGCCCCACGCAGCCGGGCGTCGACGGCCGTGCCGCGGATGACCCACCCCACGACGGTGTCGTCGCCGGCACCCCGCTCAGGGGGCCGCTCGGGCCCGGCACCCCGCTCAGGGGGCCGCTCGGGCCCGGCACCCCGCTCAGGGGGCCGCTCGGGCCCGGCGGGAGCGGGTTCGAAGCCGTGGCCGCGTGTCCGGCACCACGCCCGTAGGTGGACCGTCACCTCCGGGGTCCCGGTGCGCACCTCCAGCCGGCTGCCCGGCTCCAGGGGAGCCAGAGCCCGCTTCAGCAGGAGCTGGCCTCCCCGGTCGAGGCCGAGACGGTCAAGGTCGATAGCCGGCTGCGGTGACATGTCCCTCGTCGTCGTAGAACCCCTGTTCGGCCACGGCCCGCTCGAGCGGTCCGTACCCGCTGGTGCGCCCCTCGCGCCACGCCTTCAGCCCTTCGAGATCGAGGAGCGGCCGGACGGCGGGATCGTCGTAGCTCATGGCCATCAGCAGCGCCCGGAACCGTCCGAGGACCCCATCCGCCGGGCCCGGCACGATGGCGGTGAAGTTGCAGTGGTCGTAGAGGGGCGTCTGGGACAGCACGCGGGTGGACCCCGGCGGGAGGGTGCCCTCGGTGGCGAAGAGCAGGTGGTTGCCGTCGATCATGCACGCGGCGTCGAGGTTCCCCGCCATCAGGGCCTGGGCCGCGTTCCGTTCGCCGCCCACATGGTCGCCGTGCTTTCCCACCGCCACGTCGTGGATCCGGACGTGGAAGTCACGGTCGGCGACCAGGCCGAGGGACAGCAGGTGTCCGAGAGGGATGAGAGTGGCCTGGGGCGAGTCGACGGCACCGAACCCGATGGAGCGCCCGGCGAGGTCGGCCACCGATTCGATGCCGGAGTCCGAGCGGACCACCACCACCGACGTGAGATCGCAGTCGGTATCGCGCATGGCCAGGGCCGACACGGTGCGGCCGGCAGCCGCCGCCAGGCGGTGGGAACGGGCCCACGCGAGGGGCGAGTTCCACGCCACGTCGATGTGGCCCCCCAGCAGGGCTTCGACCTGGCGTTCGTAGTTGGAGTACAGGACGAAGTCGAAGTCGAGCCCCTGGGTACGAAACCAGTCGCGAAAGCCCTCCCAGATGAGCACCACTTTGGCGTCGTAGGCCACCGCGCCCATGACCAGCGTGTCTGTTGCCCCGTCGGAGCCGTCCCGCCCCATCAGAACAGCGGGAGGCCGCAGACGGCCCGCCCGATGAAGTCGTAGAGGGCATCGGTGGTGGGGGCCATGACCGTGGCGGCCCGGGCATCGCGGAAGTTGCGCTCCACTCCGACCTCCTTGCGGAACGCCGAACCCCCGCAGACCCGCATGGCGAGGTCGGTGACGTCGACGGCGGCCGTACTGGCCGCCGCCTTTACCTCGAGGACCCGCAGCATGGCGTCGGGACGACCGTTCTCCAGGGCAGCAAGCGCGTCGAGGAGGAGGGCCTCGGCCAGATCGGTGGTGATACGCATGCGGGCGATCTGGGCCCGCACGACCGGGTTGTCGGCCAACGACTCGTCGAGATGCTCGAGGCGGGTGGCCACGGCGTGGGACGCGGCCTTGGCGGTGGCGGCTCCGGCCGTGCCGACGGAGAAGGCGGCGTTCATGACCTGAAACCAGGGAAGGAGGGTGCCGATCATCACGTCGAACCCCCCACCGTCGGAGCCGAGCATGGACTCGGGCCCCACGATCACGCCATCGGCGGTCATCGGGCTCGAGCTGTTGCCCCGCAGACCGAGGCCGTCGAACGGGGCGCCGACGGTCAGTCCGGCGACACCCGCGGGCACCAGCCACAGCGTGCTGGCGCCTTCCTCGGCCAGCGGGCGGCTCGACCAGACGTAGCCGTCGGCCTGACCGGCCGAGGTGACCCAGCTCTTGCGGGCATCGAGGCGCACCCCCTCACCGTCGGCGGTCGCCGTGCTCTGCGGCGCCCAGAAGTGGCTGCGCGAACCCACCTCGGAGAAGGCCACGGTGGCCACGTAGCCCCCGGCGGCGATGGCCTGGCGCACGTCGATCGGTCCGTGGGCCTCGATCACCGCCGTGGCTGCGTAGTGCATCATCACCACCATGGCCGTGGAGGCACAGTGGGCGGCGAGCTCCTGCACGACGAGGGTGGCCGCTCGGAAGCCTTCGCCCAGGCCTCCGACCTCGGGGGCGCTGATGAGGCCGAGGAGGCCCTCCCGGCCCAACGCATCCAACGCCTCTCGTGGGAAGACGGCGTCTCGATCGACCTCGGCGGAACGGGGGGCCACGACTTCGGCCACGATCGTCCCGAGGGCGGCCAGGTACGGGGGGCGGGCGTCGACAGCGGCGTCGACGGGGGCGGACGGCATGCTGATTCCTCCTGTGTTGTCTCGGGGTGTTCCGCCAGGCCCCCCGGCCAACTAGGGGGCCAGCCGCGCCTCGGTGGGTACGGCTGCGGCGATCGTCGTCGTTCGACCGAACGACGGTGCACAACCGGCTCAGCGCCGTACCATGGGGCTCACTCCCTCCGGTGACTCGGTTTCGCGTGTCGCTGCGGGCGCCATCTTGCCCCATCGGGCGGCGAAAGAACCACCGGCGGACGCAGGCCACCTAGATGTATCCTGTCTGTATCCCGTTGCCACGTAGTTCGGCAATTCAGCGCTGGCGTTCCTGCCAGGAGGCCCGGCCGTGTCGTCCGTCCCCAAATCCGAGGCTCTGCGCAACATGTACTGGCGAGGTGAGATCCTGGCGGTGATGTACTGGTTGCGGGGCGAGGGCCTCAGCGACCTGGTCGACGTCCCCATGATCCGGCGCTACCTCGACATCAGCGGCTACGAGTGCCGTACCCAGCTCGCCGGCCTCATCGAGGAGGGATCGGTCGTCGCCGACGGGCGCTGGTTCGCCATCTCGCCCGAGGGCCTGGCCGACGGCGAGGTCGAGTTCGCCACCTTGTTCGCCGACATGGCCCGGCCCGCCCGCGGTGCGTGCAGCGACGAATGCTGGTGCCAGATCTCCACCGACGAGGAGGCGGCCTGCAGCGCCGGCCTGCCCCGTACCGCCCAGAAGGCGACCCGATGAACAACGGTCAGGACACCGTCAGCGGGGCGCTGCCCCGCCACTACCTGAAGCCGTGCCTGCTGCTCTTGCTGGCCGAGGGGCCGTCGCACGGGTACGAGTTGCTCGAGCAGTCCCGTCGTCTGGGAATCCAGGGCGCCGAGCCGGGTGGGCTGTACCGATACCTGCGGTCGATGGAGAAGGAGGAGCTGGTTCGCTCCTGGTGGGAACCCTCCCAGGCGGGGCCGGCGCGCCGCACGTACATCCTCACCGACGCGGGTCACCTGGCGCTGCGGACATCCATCGACTCACTTCGCGACGTACGCCAATTGCTGGTCGGCCTCCTCGACCGGTACGACTCGCACAGCGCGCGGGCCGAGGCCGGGCCCTGGCCGTAACCGAAAGCCCGCCACGGGTGAGAGAATTGAACGTTCGACCCGATTCGCAGCGCCAGAGCCGAGAGGCCGGCAGCGGAGAAAGACGAGGTGTCTGATGTGCCTGGGAATCCCCGGCCAAGTGGTCGAGATCATCGACGAGGAGCAGCACCGCGGCATCGCCGACATCGACGGCGTCCGGCGGGAGATCAACATCGCCCTGGTCCTGAACGAGCCGGGCGGGCTTCACATCGGTGACTGGGTCCTGATCCACGTCGGCTTCGCCATGAGCGTCATCGACGAGGAAGAGGCCGAGCGCACGCTGTCGTTCATCAAGCTGATGGGTGACGTGTGGGACGACGAGAAGGCGCAGTTCAGCCAAGAGGCGCCCTTGTGACACGGGCGGACCCGCCCATGTCCGACCGCTGGCACGCGCGCCAGGAGAGAGGGAAGAGATGAAGTTCGTCGACGAGTACCGGGATCCCGCCGCGGCACGCCTGACCGTGGCCCAGATCGAGGCGCTGGCCGGTCCCTTGACCGCCCGGACAGGCACCAACCTGAAGTTCATGGAGGTCTGCGGCGGCCACACCCACACGATCTACAAGCACGGCATCGAGAACGTCCTCCCCGAGTCGGTGGAGCTCGTCCACGGGCCGGGCTGCCCGGTGTGCGTCATCCCCATGGGCCGGGTCGACGACGCCATCGCCGTCGCCGAGACGCCTGGGGTCATCTTCACGTCCTTCGGCGACATGATGCGGGTGCCCGGCGGGCACGGGAACCTGCTCGAGGCCAAGGCCCGAGGGGCCGACGTGCGCATGGTGTACTCGCCACTCGACGCCCTGCGCATCGCCGAGGCCAACCCCGACAAGCAGGTCGTGTTCTTCGCCGTGGGCTTCGAGACCACGGCACCGTCCACCGCCGTCACCATCCTCAAGGCCAGGGAGCGGGGCGTCACCAACTTCTCGGTCTTCTGCAACCACGTCACGATCGTGCCCCCGCTCAAGGCCATCCTCGAGTCGCCCGACCTGCGCCTCGACGGCTTCCTGGGCCCCGGCCACGTGTCCACCGTGATCGGGAACCGGCCCTACCGCTTCGTGCCCGGCGTGTACGGCAAGCCACTCGTCACCGCCGGCTTCGAGCCCCTCGACATCCTCCAGGCCATCGTGATGCTGCTGCGCCAGATCAACGAGGGTCGCTGTGAGGTGGAGAACCAGTACACGCGGGCGGTCGTCGACGAGGGCAACCCCCGGGCCCTGGCCATCCTCGCCGAGGTCTTCGAGCTGCGACCCCACTTCGAGTGGCGGGGCCTGGGCTTCATCTCCCAGTCCGCCCTCAAGCTCAACGACGCCTTCTCCGACTTCGACGCCGAACTGCGCTTCAACGTGCCCGGCGTGCGGGTGGCCGACCCCAAGGCCTGCCAGTGCGGCGAGGTCCTCAAGGGTGTCATCAAGCCCTGGGAGTGCAAGGTGTTCGGTACCGCGTGCACGCCCGAGACCCCCATCGGCACCTGCATGGTGTCGTCGGAGGGGGCGTGCGCCGCCTACTACAACTACGGACGCTTCACCCGGGCGGCCACCATCCCGGTGCGGGCCGCCCAGCCCGAGCCGGTGGCGTAGGCATGTCCGACGCGCCGTCGCGCGAAGACATCGTCCTCGAGCGCATCGAGGCCTTCCGCCGGCGCCGGCCCAAGCTCAACGACGAGTTCATCAACTCGGCTCACGGAGCCGGGGGCAAGGCGTCGGCCGCCCTCGTCGACGCCGTGTTCGTCGAGGCCTTCCGCAACGAGACGCTGGAAGGTCTCTCCGACGGGGCGGTGCTCGAGGTCGGCAACGAGCGCATCGCCTTCAGCACCGACTCGTTCGTGGTGAAGCCCCGCCGCTTCCCGGGGGGCTCCATCGGCGACCTGGCCATCAACGGCACCGTCAACGACCTGGCCATGATGGGAGCGACCCCCCGCTGGATCTCCGCCGCCTTCGTCATCGAGGACGGCTTCTCGATCGACGAGTTGCGGGGCATCGTCGCCGACATGGCCCTGGCCGCCTCCCGAGCCGGGGTACAGGTCGTCACCGGCGACACCAAGGTGGTCAACAAGGGCGCGGGTGACGGCGTCTACATCACCACCGCGGGGGTGGGCAGCGTTCCCGCCGGCGTCCACCTCGACGCCAAGGCGGTGCGACCGGGCGACAAGGTGCTGGTGTCGGGCAACATCGGCGACCACGGCGTGGCCGTGATGATCGCCCGCGGCGACCTGGCCCTCGAGGCCGACCTGCCCACCGACAGCGCCCCCCTGAACGACCTGGTGGCCAAGCTGCTGGCCGCCGCCCCCAACACCCGCTTCCTCCGCGACCCGACGAGGGGCGGCGTGGCCACCGTCTGCAACGAGCTGGCCCGGGCCGCCGAGGTGTCGGTGGTCCTCCAGGAGTCGGCTCTGCCCGTGCGGGGCATGGTGAACGGAGCCTGCGAGATCCTGGGCATCGATCCGCTCTACGTGGCCAACGAAGGGAAACTGGTCGCAGTGGTGCCGGCCGAGGAGACCGACGACGCCCTGGCCGCCCTGCGGGCCCACCCGGTGGGGGCGGACGCCGCCGTCATCGGCGAGATCCGCGACGACCCGCCGGGCGTCGTCATCCTCAACACCAGCTTCGGGGGCAACCGCATCGTCGACATGCTCGTGGGCGACCCCCTCCCCCGCATCTGCTGAGGACCTGCGCTCCGGTCAGGTTTCGGGGGCCCCTGGCCCCCTCGAACCTGACCAGAACGGATTGGAGCGGCCGATGACCGACGATCATCGGCGGCTGCGGATCACCGGAACGGTCCAGGGCGTGGGGTTCCGGCCCTTCGTCTACCGCCTGGCCGTGGAGCTGGGGCTGACGGGTTCGGTGGCCAACGACAGCCGGGGCGTCGTCGTCGATGCCGCGGGGCCTGCCTCCGACCTCGACGAGCTGGCGCGCCGTATCGTCGAGGAGGCGCCGCCGCTGGCCCGCATCACCGGCCTCGCCGTCGAGAACGCCGCCGAACCGGCACCGGAGACGACCGGTTTCCACATCGTCGACAGCCGGGCCGCAGGTGCTCCGGCGGTGGCCGTGAGCGTCGACGTGGCCATGTGCGCCGACTGCGCGGCGGAGCTGCACGATCCTGATGACCGGCGCTTCGGCTACCCGTTCATCAACTGCACGAACTGCGGGCCCCGCTACACGATCATCCTGTCGGTGCCCTACGACCGGCCGGCCACGACCATGGCCCCCTTCGTGATGTGTGACGACTGTCGCCGCGAGTACGAGAATCCCGCCGACCGTCGGTTCCACGCCGAGCCCATCGCCTGCCCGGCCTGTGGGCCGCGCCTGTGCCTGCGAGGTCCCGACGGCTCGGTGCGGGCCGAGGGCGATGCCGCCCTCGACGGAGCCGTCGCCGCCCTGGGCGCCGGCCGGATCGTGGCCGTCAAGGGCCTCGGCGGCTACCACCTGGCCGTGGACGCCGCCCGCCCGGAGGCGGTAGCCGAGCTGCGGCGGCGCAAGGCCCGTGACGACAAGCCCTTCGCCGTCATGGTCGCCGACCTCGACGGTGCCCGGGCGCTGTGCCGGCTGACGCCGGCCGCCGAGGCGGCCCTGGCCTCGCCGCGGCGGCCCATCGTGCTCGCCCGTCGCCGGCCGGAAGGCGCCGCCTCGGTGGCCGAGGCGGTGGCGCCGGGGCTGCCGGAGCTGGGGTTGATGCTGGCCTACACGCCCCTGCACCACCTGCTCCTGTCGCGAGTGGGTCGGCCGCTGGTGATGACCAGCGGGAACATGTCCGACGAGCCCATCGCCCACGACGACGCCGACGCCCAACAGCGCCTGGGTCCCATGGTCGACATGATCCTCATCCACGACCGTGGCATCCACATCCGCTGCGACGACTCCGTCCTGCGCCTGCGGTCTGAGCCGTCGGTGACTCCTGCGGGGGACGAGGTGCAGATGCTCCGCCGCTCCCGGGGCTATGCCCCCGAGCCGATCGCCCTGCTACGACCGGCCCATCTCCAGGTGCTGGCCGTGGGAGCCGAGCTGAAGAACACGGTGTCGGTGGCCAAGGGGCACAACGTGATCGCCAGCCACCACATCGGCGACCTCGAGCACCTCGCCGCCTACCAGTCGTTCCTGCAGGCCGTCGAGCACCTCTGCCGTCTCACGGGCGTCGCCCCCGACCTCGTCGCCCACGACCTGCACCCCGAGTACCTCTCCACCAAGTTCGCCACCGAGGCCGACCTTCCCACCCGGGGCGTTCAGCACCACCACGCCCACATCGCGTCCTGTCTGGTCGACCACGGCCGTGAGGATCCCGTGCTGGGCGTGGCCTTCGACGGACTGGGCATGGGCACCGACGGGACGATCTGGGGAGGCGAGTTCCTGGTGGCCGACCTCACCGGGTTCCACCGGGTGGGCCATCTCCGACCGGTGCCGCTGGCCGGGGGCAACCAGGCTGTTCGCGAACCCTGGCGGATGGCCCTCGCCTGGGCCCACTCCGCTCTGGGCCCGGAGGCGGCGGCCGCCTACGGGCGTGGCGTCGACGAGCGATGGCCGGCGGTGCTGTCCATGATCGAGCGGGACGACGTCTTGATGACGACCAGTGCCGGGCGGCTGTTCGACGCCGTCGCCGCCCTATGCGGCCTCAGGCCGCGGGTCACCTACGAGGCCCAGGCGGCCATCGAGCTGGAGGCGGCGTGCACAACCGTGGCGGTGGGTGAGGGCCGCGGCTGGGACGTGGACGTGAGCACCGTCGAGGGGATGGCCGTCGTCGATCCCTCACCACTCGTGGCGCGGGTGATCGCCGAGCGACAGCGGGGCACTGCGGTGAGCGCGATCGCCGCCGGGTTCCACGACGGCCTCGGCCGGGCCGTGGCCGACGTGGCCGCCGACCTGGCCGTCGACGCCGGGCTGGACACCGTGGCCCTGTCCGGGGGCGTCTTTCAGAACGCCCGGCTCACCGAGGTGGTGGCAGGCCGGATCGTGGCGTCGGGCCTGGCGGTTCTCGTCCACGAGCGACTCCCCCCCAACGACGGCGGCATCAGCGTGGGCCAGGCGGCAATCGCGGCGCGGTAGCTTGCCGGCGGGCACCCGGGTGCTTCGCAGCTCGTCACGCGACGAGACCGACACGGCTGGCGGTGGGGGCGGGAAGCCGCCCGAGACTCAGTCCGGGCGGTTGACCGCCCGGCTCGGGGGGTCGGGGCGGGCCAGGCCCGGAGGGGGCCGCCAGGGATCGCCCCATCCCACCCGCCTGCGGGGCTTCTCGAACCGGGTACGGATCCGGTAGTAGACCGCCGAGTCGCTCTGGAAGATGTCGCGCCGGGACAGCGATGACCCCTCGCTGTCCTCGGGGAACTCGTGCTGGGCCTCCTGCTCGGCGAGGGCCCGGAGGGCGTCGTCGGGCGAGGCGGCGTCGGGCACGGCGTCGCGCAGGCCCATGAGGCCGGGCATGATCGCCGCCTGGAACTCGGCCGCCGCCTCCCGCTCGCGCTCCTCGGCGCTCGCCGTCCCCGACTTGGAGAGCACGTCCTGCACGCTGCCCACCACGAAGCCCACCGACAGGTGCTCCTCGGCGCCGTAGGGGGTGGCCAGCGGTACGTCCGCCGGCTGGTACCGGGGGTAGCGCTGCTTGATCTCGGCCGGCGCGGGGACCAGCTCGTCGAGATCCGGGGCCTCCTCGACCGGGGCCGGGGCGGGGGCCTCGGCGAAGGCGATGGCGGCGTGGCCCGGCTCGTGCTCGTCCTCGCCGTCCGCGGGGATGCCGATCCCGGCCCCGGCGGCAACGGGCTCGAGAGTCTCCGTCTCGTCGGTGGCGCCGGACTCGACCCCGCCAGGTGCGGCGTCAGCGGCGACCGCCTGACCGTCCTCGGCGGGTGCGGACTCGTCCTTCTTCTTCTTGCGCCTCAGCACGGTGGACCGTCCTTTCTTCTCTCGTCCGACGAGGGGGTGATCAGGGACGCATGGCGGACATGCCGCTGACCCGGCCCGTGGCCTGTGGGCCCTTGCCCCACGACAGCAGTTGCTGGGCGGCCTGGTCGATGGCCATCACGTCGTTCAGGATGATGCCCACGTACTTGGGCACCGGCTCCACCTGGTGGACGATGGCCCGGACGCCGATCAGCACCGTCCCCAACCGGAAGCTCACCCGGTTGAGCACGTAGGAGATGACGATGAGGTAGAGGGCGAGTGCGGCGACGATGATCGCCACGCCGATCAGGGTGAGGATGGTGGCCAGGCCCATACGGGTCTCCTTTGATTGGTGCGGTGGGGAGTGTCGGTCAGTCGTCCGGGAGCAGCCGGGCCAAGGCCAAGCCGTACCGCGTGACGTTGAGGCGGGCGATGCCCGTGAGCTCGCAGGTGCGGATGAGGTTCGGCACGGCGTCGAGCGTGCCGGTCAACAGCACGCCGTGCTCGAGGACGTCCTCCACGTACTTGTCGATCTCCATGATCGGGCGGATCACCCTGTTGAGGAAGAGCAGCACGACGGGAGGTACGACGATGATCAGCGCGATTGCAGCGATGTACCACAGGACCATTCGACACTCCGGACTCGGCGGACGCCGCATTGTACGAACTGTCGGCGATCGGCGAAAGAGTGTTGTGAGCCTCTAGATGCCCGGGGGATAGTGTCGAAGACTGCTACCTGTCATTCACCACTAGTGCGCTGGAACAGGGCTCGGCGTCAGCGTGAGAGCAGCAACCGCCCACAGATCGAGCAGAAATAGTTGGTGTCGTAGAGCGTGGGTTCCCACCCTTCGGGCAGCCACTGAATGCTCCTGCAGTCACGGCAGGTAATGCGATTTGTGTGCCGTGCCTCGCCGATGCCGGCGAGAACTCCGGGGTCGGTGCGGTTCTTGGGCCGGGCGATGGCCTTGCCGTGGGTGGCCGCCTGCTCCCGCTGGGCCCGCTTCTGCTTGGCCTCGGCCTCGGCCCGGGCTCGGGCCCGCACGCCTTCCTGCCAGGGGACCCCGCGGGCCGCACGCGCCACCCGCTCGCGGGCCGCCGCCTCCCAGGCCTGCTCGACGACGGTGGAGGACTCCCCCGGCGTCTTCTGCCCCATCTTCGAGGCGCCGCCGCCCTTGCGGGCCAGGGCGTAGGCCTGGGTGAGGTTCTTCATCCGGCGCTCGGCCTCGGCCTTGACGTGTTCGGGGCTGCCGGCGAAGCGGTCGGGATGAAAGATCTGGGCCAGCGTCCTGTACGCCTCGGTGATCTCCTTCGGAGAGGCCTTCGGTGAGACCCCGAGGATCTCGTACGGCGTCAAGGCGCCACCGTCTCGGCAGTCGAGGTCGTCACGCTGTCGTCACTGGGAGCCGCGGGGCACCTCCCGGCGGTACCGGGAATCGGACCACGGGAAGGTCCGGAGCCGCGACAGATGCCGCCAGTGGCCAGCCTCCCCATCATGGGGGCCCCATTCTACTCGCAGCCGATCGGCCACCACGCTCCTGCACAGATCCCTTCCTTCCCATCGTCGACGCTCGGACACCACGGCGAGCCGGCGGGAGCTCATCGACGGCATCGTTCGACACCTTCGTCTCATCCTCCTTCACCGGCCTCCTGACCGATCGGGCTTCGGGCACCGTTCGTTCCTCGGGTATGTTCGGAGCCGACCAACCCCGGGGACTGCCGCCGACCCGCAGCGCCTATCCTGGGACCAGCCACGACGAGGAGGCGGACCATGAGCCCTATCGACCTCAGCAGCGCAACCTGTGCAATCTGCGGTAACGGCGTCCACATCGACAACCACGAGGGCCGCGTGGCCTGCAACGGGTGTGGGATGGCCACCGACAACTGCACCTGCACCGGTTCGGACCGCCAGGACCGCGCCGGACGGTAGGAGGCCGGCACGCCACCGGCCGCAATGACCACCTGGTTCACCGCCGACCTCCATCTCGGGCACGGCAACATCATCGACTACTGCCGTCGACCGTTCCCCGACGTCGCCACCATGGACGACGAACTGATCGACCGGTGGAACCGCGTCGTCGGACCGAACGACACCGTGTGGGTCCTGGGTGATGTCGCCCTCGGTCGAATCGACCACACGCTCGCCCAGGTCTCCAGGCTCTCCGGCCACAAGCGTCTCGTCGCCGGCAACCACGACCGGTGCTGGGCCGGGCACCGACGGCCATCGCCGCGCTGGATCGACCGCTACGTCGACGCCGGGTTCGAGGAGATCCACCAGGGCCAGGTGGGCCTCGACGTCGACGGCGTCGCCGTCGCCGCCTGCCACTTTCCGTACCGTGGCGACAGCCACGACCACGACCGCTTCCTCGACCACCGCCCCGCCGACCGAGGGGGTTGGCTGCTCCACGGCCACGTCCACGACCGGTGGCGCCAATCGGGACGCATGATCAACGTGGGTGTGGACGCGTGGGACTACCAGCCGGTCTCCGCCACGACCATCGCCTCGCTCATCGCCGCCGGTACCCAGCCCTGAGCGCCAAGGTCCGGGGCCGGCTCATGCGCCACCCAGCGCCTTGCGCCGGAACTGGCGGACACCGGACTCGATGATCCAGTTGTGGCCCCATTCCATCAGCGGCCGGGCGGCCCAGGCGCCGGCGCGCAGCAACGGCTCGCGAACCTCGAGATCCCACGACAACCCGGCCTCGGAACCTTCGGAATGGGCAGCCAGGTCGAGGCGCGCCGGCCCCTCCAGATCGCCCGACACCCGGGTGACCACCAGGCGTTCGGGGACGATCGAGAGGATCGTCACCTCGAACCGGAGGGTGTAGGGCACGGGCGCCCGCACCTCGCAGACCGACGCCGAGGCCTCCACCAGGCCGGGCGAGTCGAAGGTGCGCAACCACGGCCACCACTCCTGGAACCGGTCGGTCTGCGAGAAGGCGGCCCACAGCTCAGCCGGCGGGACCGGGAAGACCCACCGCTGCTCGAAGTGAAACGGCTTGGGTGCGGCCGCAGTCAGGAGGTCAGCTCAAGACGAGCTTGTAGATCCCCAGCCGGTCGCTGAAGTAGAGCGCGCCGTCGGGCCCGCGCTCTACCCCGAGGATCCCGTTGTCGTTCTGGTAGGCCAGGGTCTCGGCGGTGACGGCCCGACGCAAGGAGTCGAGGGTGACCGAGCGGATCTGGCGGTTGTTGAAGGTGCCGTAGAACAAATTGCCCTCATGGGCGGCTCCGAGCCCGCACCCGGAGCAGAAGGCCGCGCCGGTGGGCGCGGTGGTGGGGTTGTAGAAGCGTACGGGCTGGGTCGGCGAGGGACCGTCGCGGTTGGTGTTGAGAGGTGCCGCCGGCGGGGTCGCACAGGTTTGCGTCGGCCCCCACCCGTAGTTCCTCGCCTTGACGATGCGGTTCAGCTCGTCGTTGCACGCCGGCCCGTTCTCGGTCTCCCACAAGAAACGCGTCTGGGGGTCGAAGGTGAAGCCGAACGAGTTTCTGATGCCGTAGGCCCAGATCAACGACCCCTCGAACGGGTTGCCGGTGGGGACGAGCCCTGTCGGGGTCATGCGCAGCATCTTGCCGTGGGGGTTCCCCAGGTTCTGGGAGTTCGCCGGCGCCTGGCGGTCACCGACGACGGCGTAGAGCTTCTTGTCGGGCCCGAACATGATCCGGCCGCCGTTGTGGACCTCCGACGCCGGCGCCTGGTAGATGACGAACAATCCCCAGCGGCCTGCGGAGGTCAGGCGGGCCCGGATGATCTGATTCTGCGCGACACCGGCGACCACACGGGTGGCGTAGACGTACACGTAGGGCGTCGTGGGGAACGACGGGTGCAGGGCGATCCCCAGCAGCCCCTGCTCGCCGGACGTGACCAGCTCGGGCACGGTGAAGGCCAGGCCGTTCGTGCCCGTCGACGGGTCGATGATCCGCACCTGCCCGGTGAACCGCTCGCCGTAGAAGATGCGCCCGTCGGGGGCGAGGGTGAAGGCGGCCGGGAAGGCCAGTCCGGTGGCAACCGGGGTCTTGGTGATCACCGTCCCAGCGGCGGCGGGCGTGGCGGTGACCGTGGTTGCGAGGGCGACCGCCAAGGTCAACAGCACGGACCGGCGGACGCGGGGCTTGGTGTGGATCATGGTCCTCCTCGTTGGGATGCACGTCGACCGACCGGCTGCGGCGTTCCGATGCCAGGGTACCGACCTGCGGGTCGTTCCGGCAGCGCGCCTCCGGGGACCGCTCAGTCCAGGCGTCCGCAGGAGCTGAACGGAACCGATGCCGCGACCGGGAGCGGGTTCGCCGGGTCCCCGGCGTGGAGGAGGAACTCGAGGAGGGTCTCTTCACGGGCCGGGCCCTCGACGCTCAGGCGGTCGTCGACGATCACCGTGGGCACCCCGGACACGCCCCATTCCCGCACCATCTCCATGCCGGCGATGCCGTCCACCACGTCGATCTCCACGGTGGGCGCCGCCAGGGCCATCCGGATGGTCGCACCCACGACCGGCGTGCAACTCGGTCAGGTGGGGGTGGCGAACACCCGCGCCGCCACCGGCCGCGGCAGGCGGCGCAGACGGGACGCGGCATCGTCGTCGAGCCCGTGGTCGCCGGTCGACGCCCGCCGGATCGTCTCCAGCAGGGCGCGGAACAGGTTCACGCGCGGTTGGCCGACGAACCGCACACCGCCGCCTCCCCGGCTGCCCACCGTGAACACGGGCAGGTCGCAGCCGGCGTCGGTCACCCGCAGCCGTATCCGGGGCTCGAGGGCGGCCAGCTCCTTCCCGAGCCGCTCGGCCTGGCGGCCGGCCTCGGCGTCGCCCCCGTCGGCCGACGCGCCCGGCAGCAGCAGGCCCGAGGAGCGGCGCACCGATACGCCCAGGTTGACGGGAGCATCCATGGCCCCTTCCAGCTGGGCCACGACGTACGCACGGTCGACGTCGTCGAAGAACGGGACCGGCCCGGCCGGCCCCCTGCCCAGGTCCACGCCCGCCTAGTGGACCAGGACCTTGGACTTCAGCACCATCTCCTTGCTCAGCATGCGGCACACCGGGCAGTTCCGGCCCACGTTGGCCAGCTCGGTCAGCTTCCTCTTGCTCACGCCCATGGCCTTGATGTGGATCTCGTAGGTGATGGCGCTGAACTTGTCGGTCTGGTCGGTGTTCTGGAAGAACCCCTGGGCGTCGAAGCTCATGTTGACCTTGACCGACAGCTCCTCGAGCTCGATACCCATGCGAGCGGCGTGCCAACTGGTCTGGTTGATGATGCAGGCACCCAGCGCCGAGAGCACGGTCTCGACCGCCTCGGGGCCGGCGTCGTCACATCCGGGCATCTCCGCCCAGTCGTCGTACTGGATCGTGTACTTCCGGGTCAACCGCTCCTTGCGTTCTCCCATCAGGCTGAACGGCCCGATGTGGCCGGTGGCACGAGTGCCCTTGCCCTGCCACTCGACGAATGCCTCGAGATCCAACACGATGGGCCCATCGCCGATGGCCTCGTAGAAGCCCCGTAGCGCCGGGATCGGGATCCCCGAGACCTCGTCTTGTTTGGCAGTGACCGGGAGTCCCATGGGTTCCCCTTCTCTCGCTCGAAGGCCGACCCGCCGACGGCTGGCACTCTACTGCGGACGAACCTCGGTCTTCCTGCGGCCCGCCCCCCGCCTACTACGCCTAGGGGAACGAGGGAGGGGGAACAGGCTGCCCGGGGGCCCGTACCTCGAGGACGACCTCCAGGCGGGCGGCGGCGTAGGGGCCCAGGGCCTGCTGGACCTCGGGCGCCACCGTGCTGCCGAAGTTCACCGTGGCCCGCACGCGGCGTGGAAGGTCGTCCTCGTCGACGAGGATCTCGACGTCGCCGGAGCGGACCCGCGACCGCACCCTCGCAGCCGCCTCGCCCGTGAGCCGCTGCCCCTCGCCCTGTCCCGACACCTGGCCGGCGAGCATCGACAGGTCGGACATGAGGTCGGCGGCATCGACCGGACCGGTGACCTTGCGGGTGGCCACCCCGTCGACCGTCGGCCCCTCCGACTCGGTCGGCTCGGTGATCCACCCTCCTATGCCCAGCTCGCCGAGCCCGGCGGGACGGTCGCCGCCACCCAGCTGGAGGCTGCTCGCCTGTTCCGGCGGGACATCGACCGCCGTGCCGTCAGTGGTCACCACCATCTTCGTCCCGTCGCTCTGGACGGTGACGACCTGCTCCTCCTCTTCGCCGAACATGCGGGTGTAGGTGACATCGAGCACCGGAAGCTCGGTTCCGGCCGCGACGTCGAAGCGTCCGGCCATGGTGAACCCGACGGGACCGGCGGTAGCGCCCTCCGGCTGACCGGCACCCGCAGTGAGGGCCACCGAGATCTCGCCCCGGTCCAGCTTTCCGAGTGCCCGATCGGCCCCGTCCAACGTGGTCTCGTCGTTGCCGCAGCCGGTCAGAAGTACCGCGCCGACCAGGACGACCGCGGCAGCTCTCGTGCGGGTCACCCGCCGGGGGCGGTGGTGCTCGGCGCCGTGGCGGCCGTCGTCGGAGGTGAAGTGGTCGCCGTCGTCCTTGTGGTCGGTGGGACGGAGCCGGACTGCGTGGCCGTCGTGGTCGTGGTCGCGGATGGCAGCGACGTCGTCGTCGACCCGGCGGGGCCACCTTCGCCACTCCGGCCGCGGTTCCGGTGCTCCACCGGCACCAGCTCCTCGTCGAGGATCTTGATCAGCTCCTGCTCGATGGCGTTGACCTCGGCGGCCAGCTGCGCCGCCGTCAGCTGCGGCATCTGCTTCTCCAGCTCGGCCAAGCGGGCGGCCAACGCTGCGGCTCGCCGCCACCCCTCGGGAGTCAGCGTGACGGGCTCGTCCACCCGGATGACGATCTGGGTGGCCGAGGCGAAGGTGAGGCACTCGGCGCACTGGTCGTTGAGCGCGCCGGCCTGGTTGATCGGAGCCACGTAGTCGGCGTCGCCGACGACGATGACCACCTGGAAGGCCAGGGCCACGGTGCGACAGTCGGTGCAGCTGGCGTAGGCCACCGCCAGGTTCTCCTGATCGACCACGCCGTCGGTGACCTGGGCGATGGAGAAGGCGAGCCGGAAGATCGATGCGCCGTCGGTGGTATTGACGGCCGTCACCGAGTTCTCGTCGTTGTTGTTCAGCTCCTGCTGGGCCCAGGCTGCCTGCCCGGGCCCGGCGGCGACCAGAACGGCGACGAGGCCGGCGATGACGGTCTGGGCCATGCGGCGGATGTGAGTCACGGTGTCGGATCTCCTTGGGTGCCGGTGCCTGGCGCAGGCACGGACGTCGGTGTCGGGGTGCTCCTCACCACGGTTGTGGTCGCGGCGGGAACGGTGGTCGTGACCCGGGGAAGGGTGGTCGTGACCACGGGCGCCGGCGTCCTCGCCATCGTGGTCGTCGGGGAATCGGTCGTCTCCGCAGGACTGCCTTCGGTGGTCGGCGCGGGATCCGGGCCCGGTACGCCGGTGGTGGCCTGAAGCTCGTCGGCGCGCTCCTGGGTGAGCCCGGGGCGGCCGGTTCCCACGTCGCGCACCGCCTTGACCCCCTGGGTGAGCGTGCCCCGCTCGCCGGGACGAATCGGCTCGTACTCGCCGTTCGGCCACCACAGCACGGTCACCGCCGCCGTTGCCGCCACGGCCCCACCGGCGGCGAGGGACCGCCACACCGGTCGGCCCGACGTTGCCCCCCAGGCCCGCGTGGCCAAGCGGCGGGCCGTGCGGAAGAGGATGCAGACGGTCCCGGCTATCGGCAGGATCAGGGCACCGATGGCGAGGACGCCCACGACCGTTTCCAGCCACCGACCGTCACCCGCCTGTCTGGCGATCACGTCCCACTGCCGTCCGACCGAGTCCCATGCCGTGGAGGCCACCCGCGGTAACGAGATGGCGGCCAGGACGACGCTGACCAGCAGCAGCGGGATGACGACGAGAACCCAGGCCGTCACCGTCACCCGCACCCAGGGCTTGAGCTGCAGTGCCCGCTCGTCGGCCTCCTTCCCGGGCACCGCCGACTTGAGCGTCGGCTTCACTCGGGCGAAGAGGTCGGGAACGCCGGTGAGGTCGGAGAGGATGTAGTACCCGTCCATGCGCACCACCGGCAGGAGCTGGTGGAGCATCTGGAACAGCTGGAGGGGGACGAACAGCAGGAACACCTCGGATCCCGTCACCGCCCAGGCCCCGAAGGTGCCGAGGATGAAGAGGGTGTTGAAGTACAGCCCCCCCAGGGCGGTGCGGAGACGGCCCCGGCGGTCGAGCCGGTAGGCGTCGGTGACATCGGTGTAGAAGGCCGGCCACACCAGGTAGATGCCGGCGCCCATGACCCCCGGCCGTCCCCCGCTGTAGCGGCAGGCGGCGGCGTGGCCGAACTCGTGGAAGCCGGCCGAGAGGACCGTGAGGGTGAAGACCATGAGCAGGAGGCCGGGCGAGTACAGGGCTTCCCGGGTGCCCTGGGCCATGCCGCGGACGAACAGCGTCCAGCCGCAGATGGCCACGAACCCGGCGACCACCACGACGACGACAGGGCTGTGGAAGAGGGCGGCGAACGGCGCGGTGACGCGGTTCGTGAGGCGCTCGCTGGAGACGACGAACTTCCAGCGGAGAGCCAGCAGGGGATTGGACTTGCTGATCGCCGGTTCGGAGCCGTCGGGGTTCTTCAGCAGGCCGAGAGGCCGCAGCTTCTTGGCGAGGAGAAAGGCGATGTTGTCGGCGGTGGCCGTCCGCCCCAGGCGCCCGCTCACCTCGGCGGCGATGGCTTCGAGGTCGCGGTGGCCGTCGACGGCCTCCAGGGTGAAGTAGAGCAGCTCCGTGAGCTGCACGACCTGGCCGTCGCTGCGGCGCGCCAGGGACGGCGCCTCTTTGAACCCGGATTGCTCGAACTCGCCGATGAGGGTGACACCGTCGGCGAGTTGAGGCACCTCGACGCCTGCGGCACCGCTGCCGTCGCCGACGGCGGCCGCCGGGCGCCCGCCGCCTGCCGGTTGTGCGGCTTGCTCGTCTTCGAGCAGCCCGGTGGGGCTCGGCTCGTCGCCCCTCTTCACTCTCGAGCGCTACTGGTTGAGAGTTGCGTCCTGGTTGGCGGTGGCGGTCGCCACGCCGTCCAGGTTCTGCACGATCACGGAGTCCTGATCGGCGACGGCCATGGCATCGGAGTCGACCGATGCCACGTTGGCGGCAACGGCGGCGTCGATCGGAGCGGCCACGTTGGCGTTGGCCGCCACCGCCGCGTCGATCGGCGCAGCCACGTCGGCATCGAGGGCGAGATCGAGGTTGACGTTCAGGAGGGAGGTGTCGCCGAGCAGCGAGGTGGCGTCGCTGAGCACCGACATCGCCTCCCGGTCGGGCAGCTGGGCGGCGGACTCCGCCTCCAGCTCCTCGGGGGTCAGATTGTTCTGGTCCATGAAGATCTCCTCGATCGAAGGTGGAAGGTCAGGGGCCGGCCGGGGGATCGGCCTGGTCGATGGTGGCGTCCTGAGTGGCGGTTGCGGTGGCCACGCCGTCGAGGTTCTGGACGATGCCTGAGTCCTGGGACGCGCTGGCCAGGGCGTCGGAGTTGACCGACAGGACGTTGGCACCGACGGCAGCGTCGATGGGGGCGGCCACGTTGGCGTTGGCGGCCACGGCCGCGTCGACCGGGGCGGCGATGTCGAGCGCCAGGTCGAGGTCGGCGTTCAGGTCGAGGAGTGACATCGCCTCCCGGTCGGGAAGCGCCGCCGCCTCCTGTCCGTCCATCTCCTCAGGGCTCAGTCCGTTGGTCGAAGTGGTCATGTCAGGCTCCTCCGTCGATGTCGGTCTGGTCGAGGATCACGATCTGGTCGGCATCGGCGATGGCGATCGACGAGATCGACTCGTTGTTGATGGCAATCGCCTCGTTGATGGGCATGGCGAAGTTGTCGATCGCCGCGTCGAGACCGCCACCCCGGATGGTGGACATGGCCTCTCGCTCCGGGAGGGCGGCGGCGTCCTGGGCCACCAGCTCCGCCTCGCTCAGCCCGCGATCGTCGGTCGTGGGGTCATCCATGGGTTCCTCCAAGCCGTTCGATGGAGAGGGGATACCCGCGACCGCCATCGCCAAACCGGCGACACCCCCGCTGGGCGCACCGGGAACCTCGTGTCGGAGAGGGGACTTGAACCCCTACGCCCTATTAGGGCACCAGGCCCTCAACCTGGCGCGTCTGCCAATTCCGCCACTCCGACTGGGGTGGTGGACGAGTCTACCGCCTAGTCGGTGAGGCGGACCCTCGAGGCATCGAAGATCCCGAGGGTCGTCACCACCAGGTCCTGCACCCGGGGCGCGGTCACGCTGTGGGTCTGGAACTGGGCCACCGGCACCACCGGGGCCTGAGCGAGGATGATCCTCTCCGCCTCCTGATAGGCGCCGATGGCCTTGGCCTCGTCGGCCTCGGCCCGCCCGGCCTGGAGCAGAGCGTCGACCTGAGGCAACGAGAACCCGGTGACGTTGTCCGTCGTCCCGGACTGGTACATCGGCGTGAGGAAGGCGTCGGGCGAGGGATACGAGCCGATCCAGCCCAGCCGGAACAGCTCCTGCTCGCCGCTCTGGGCGAACTTGAGGTAGTCGCCGAAGACGTGTGGCCGCAGACCGGCGTTCACGCCGACGGCCTTGAGGTTGGCCTGCATGGCCTCGGCGACGGCCTCCTGGGTGGGGTTGTCGTCGTAGTCGATCTGGATGTCGGGGGGCGGGGCGTCGCCGAACGCCTGCTTCAGCAGGTCCTTGGCCTTGGCCGGGTCGAAGCGGCAGGTCTCGCCGCACGGGTCGGGCTGGGCGCCGGGGATGCCCTCGGCCACCAGGGCACTTCGGGGGATCACCGTGCTTCCGTAGACGACCCGTCCGATGGCGTCGCGGTCGACGGCGTGGACGATCGCCTCCCGGAACCGCTGGTCGGCGAACTTAGGGTTCCTCAGGTTGAAGGCGTAGAAGAGCTCGGCCCCGTACGGGCGGACGGCGTCGGTGCCTCTGTCGGCGGGAACGGGCTCGACCTGGTCGGCGGGTACCTCCGACCAGTCGACGCTGCCGCGCAGGAAGTCGGCGTACGCACTGGCCGCGTCCCTGGCGAGAAAGACGTCGATGCCCTTGAGCGACACCTTGGCGTCGGGGGACGGCACCAGGTGCAGGACGGTCTCGGCGCGCGACTGGACCATGAACGGCCCGCTGCCCACCGGCTGGGTGGCGAAGGCGGGTGCCGGGTTCTCCACCGCTTCCCTCGGCACGATCCCGAAAACGGGGTTGCCGAGCATGGCGGGCAGGACCGAGAGGGGCGCGTCGAGGTCGATGCGCACCACCGCCGGATCGGGCGTGGAGACACCGGCCAGGTTGTCGGCTCTGCCGGTCACGTTCGCCGGGTTGAACCCGGTCACCAGCTCGAGCTGGGAGATGCCCGGCGACGTCGATCCCTTGAGAGCGATGCGATCGAGGCTGTACTTGACGTCGGTCGAGGTGATCTGGCGGCCGTTCGAGAACTTGGCGTCGGGGCGAAGGGTGAAGTCCCAGTGGGCGAGGTCGGGGCTCGCCGTCCAGCTGGCGGCCAGCGAGGGTTTGACCGCCAGGGAGACGGGGTCGTAGGCGGTCAACCCGTCGAAGAGCTGCTCGGCCATGAGGAGCTCCGACGGCGACCGGGCCTGGGCGGGGTCGAGGGACCCGGGACTCTCCACGGCGAGACGAAGCACGTCGGGGGGTGGCTTCACCGAGGCGGGCGTGAGGCCACCGTCGGACGATTCACACGCGGCGATCAACAGGACGAGCACCAGTCCCAGCGCGGTGGCGGTCACCCGCTTGGCCGTCATCTCGGGACCAGGGCGCGTCGGGATGGCGTGGGTGAGGGGTTCATGACCATGGGGAGTCTAGGGACGGCGGAGGCCCGCCTCAGGCCAGGCTGATGTGGGCGAGGGCGGGGTTCTCGAAGAAGTCCATGGACACGTTCGTGAACGTGCTGGAGAACACGCGGTGCTGCGTGCGGTACCACAGCGGGATCAGGGCGAGGTCGTCGCCGATGGCGATCTGCTCGGCCTGTTTGGTCAGGGCGATCTTCTCGCTCTCGCCGTCGGCCTTTTGGGCCTTGTCGAGCAGGGAGTCGAACTCGGGGTTTCGGTACCGACCCCGGTTGTCGCCGGGCGTGAGCGACTCGGCCGCCAGCAGGGGGCGCAGGAACCCGTCGGCACTGGGGTAGTCGGCGCCCCACGACGCCCGGAACAGTCCGGTGGCGTCGGCCGCCTCCTCCTTCTGGACGAGCTGTGGGAACGGCATGGCGTGCAACTCGACCTCGAGGCCGAGGCCGTCACGGATCTGGCGGGCGACGGCGTCGACCCACGGCTCGTGGCCGCCCTCGGTGTTGAACGAGAACGCCACCTTGGTGCCGGGCGGGATACCGCCCTCCTGGGCGAGTTGCCTGGCCCTGGCCAGGTCGGGCTTGCCGCAGACCCCGCAGACATCGGGCTGGTGGAACTCGGTGAGGGCCGGCGGCACCAGCGACGTGGCTTTGGTCTGGAAACCGTCGAAGACGCCGGCGATGACGGCGTCGCGGTCGATGGCGAGGGAGATGGCCTCTCGGGCCTTGACGTTGTTCAGGGGCGGGTTGACGACGTTGACCAGCAGGTAGGTGACGCCGAACACGGGCTCGGCGATGAACTCTTTCCGGGGCTCGTAGGCCTCACGGGCCTGACCGAGCAGGGCGGGGGGGATACGGGCCCAGTCCAGCCGGCCGCCCTGGAAGTTCCTGAACTCCAGCTCGGCGGCGTTCTCGGGCGCCAGGATGGTGAACTCGACCTGGTCGAGATTGGCCTTGGTGCCGTGGTAGAGGTCGTTGCGCACCAGGACGATGCTGGAGTTGCGGGTCCACGGTTCCCGCATCTTGAACGGCCCGTTGCCGATCGGCATGGCGAAGTACGCCGAGTTGGGGTCGGGGACGCCCGCCACGGTGGGCACCGGGCTGAAGACCGGCCGCAGGGTCAGGGCGTCGAACTCGCAGTTCGGCGTCACCAGCTTCACGACCAGTGTGTTGTCGTCGGGCGCGGACAGGCCCGAGAGCGTGGTCGCCGTGGGGGGCTGACCATCAGGTGATCCCTGGAGGGCGGCATATCCCTCGATGCCGTCCATGAAGTGGGCGGTGCCCGAACCGGCCGCCTGGGCCGCCGCTCGCGACATGCCGTGGATGAACGACTGGGAGGTGACCACCTCTCCGTTGGAGAACGTGGTGCCGGGGCGGAGGCGGAAGGTCCATTCGGAGCACCCGGGGTCGTGCTCCCAGGTCTCGGCGACGCCCGGGGCCAGCTCGGACGTCTCCGGGTCGAGCGTCACCAGGCCCTCGAACAGGGCCTGGGTGACGGCCAGCGGCGTGGTGTTCACCGCCCGGGGGGCGCCGTCGCTCGCCCCGACGAACTCCTGGGCGTTGTAGGGGTCGATGGACGTGGGCTCGACGACACCGAGGCGGAACACGCCCCCTTGCTTGGCCTCACCGCCACCGCAGGCCGACGTCAGCAGGGCCAGACCGAGGATCGGTGCCGCCGCCCGTAGACCGAGTCGCACCCGCTACTGGAGCCGGATTTCCAGGATGATGGAGGTGAAGGCGAAGATCACGCAGACGGCGACCGTGATGCGGTCGAGGTTGCGCTCCACGACAGTGGAGCCGGAGGCGGCGCTGCCCATGCCACCGCCGAACATGTCGGACAGGCCTCCGCCCCGACCACTGTGGAGCAGGACCAGCACGATCAGCGCCAGCGACACCCCGACATGGATGACCATCACGAACGGGGTCAGCACGCCGACGTGCTCTTTCCGGGATCAGCCACGGCTGTCGAGGTTAGCAGTCCCCTCACTTCCCACTCCCCGGGTCAGCCCGACGACTGGCGGTACCGGATGATCTTGGCGAACTCGTCGGGATCGATGCTGGCACCACCGACCAGGGCGCCGTCGACATCGGGCTGGGCCATGATGTCGGCGATGTTGGAGGACTTCACCGAGCCTCCGTACTGGATGCGCAGCG
>CAYTTL010000009.1:0-24721 GCA_964440725.1 uncultured Acidimicrobiales bacterium
CGGGGCCGGGGCGTCCGGTACCTTTGAAGGACCGCCCGACGCACCGAAGGACCGCTTGCCGAGAATGAAACAACGCCAGACCTTCCTGGAGATGCTCCGCACCAAGATGTGGTTGCGCCGGACACTGACGGGTGTCTCGGTCGTCCTCCTGCTCGCCGGCATCGGGCTGCTCGGCTATCCCCTGGCCACCAACATCTGGCAGAGCCGGCTCCAGGACCGCCTGAGCCGCCAGCTCGCCAGCCCCCAGCTCCAGCAGGCCTACCGCGACCGCAAGGTCGGAACCGGCGACAGCCTCACCCGCATCAAGATCCCACGCCTCAAGGTCGATGTGGTGGTCGTCGAGGGCACCACCCCGAGCGCCCTGCGGGCCGGCGCCGGCCACTACGCCGACACCGCCCTGCCCTGCGACATCGGCAACACCGCCATCGCCGGCCACCGCACGACGTTCGGCAAGCCCTTCGCCAACCTCGACCAGCTGAGAACCGGCGACACCATCGAGCTCGACACTCCCATCGGCGGATGCGAGTACCGGATCACCAAGGACCCGTACGTCGTGGCTCCCACCGAGATGTCGGTGCTCGACCCCACCCCCGACCGGGCCCTCACGCTCACCACGTGCCACCCGAAGGGCTCGGCCGCCGAGCGGCTCATCATCCGGGCCAGCTGGTCCAAGGACATCGCCAAGGCATGATCCGTCGCGGCCTGGCGGTCGTCGCCACCGCGACGTTGGCCCTGCTGGTGGTGCTCCTTCCCGCCACCGGTGCGGGGGCGCAGCTGAGCGGTGCACCCAACGTCGTCGTGAACGAGCCGGAGATCAACGGCGCCGACGTCACCATCTCGGGCACCGCCGAGATGGGGTTGCCCGTCGAGCAGATCACCGATGTGAGCATCACCGTCACCCCTCGGCGCGGTGGTGACTCCCGGACGTGTCAGGGGGGGTGTGGCTTCGGGGGGCCCCGGCAGAGGGTCGCCTTCTCCAACCTGTTCGGCGGGCTGCAATACAACGGCCCCTACGACGTCACCGTCGACGTCACGGGTGGGCTCCCCGGTGTCACGGCCACGCGCCAACGGCCGACGTCGTTCCGGCTCGAGGTCCCGCCCGCCCCACCGGCCGGCCTCGAGGCCGTCGCCAACCCCGACGGCACGGTCGGCGTGAGCTGGGCCCGCAACAACGAACCCGACCTGGCGAGGTACGAGGTCCTTCGCCACGACCCGGGCACACCGGGCTTCCGCACGGTGGAGCCCGCGGTGGCCCAGCCGCCGGACGGCCCCAGGGTGCAATGGACCGACACCACCGCCGCCCAGGTGGGCGGCCAGTTGGAATACCAGGTGGCCGCCATCCGCCCGGACGGCGACGGGGCGATCAGTGACCGGGCGACGTCGAGGTCGGCCACCGTCGCCGTGTCGGTGCCCGTGCCCGGAGCGCCCCCGGGCACACCCGGTGCCGGCCCGGCACCGGGCACGGGCATCAACGCCGGCTCGGGCGCCCCGAACCGCTCGTCGTTCATCACCGGCGCGGCGGGCGGGGGGCCGGCGGCGCCCTTCACCGAACCCGACGGCACGTACTCCGAGACCCTGCCGTTCGGCGCCCGCCGGGAACGGGCCGCCCCCCGGGGTGCCGCGGACGACGACGCGGTGGTGGTCCTCGGGCACACGACGAACCGGCGGGCGATTCTCCTGCCTATCGCCGCCGGGCTGTTCCTGTGCGTGAGCGCGGTCCATCTGCGGCTGTTCGCCCGCAGGGTGATCGATGCTCCCCTCGAGGCCTGAGGCCTCACCGCCTCGCTAGGGTCGGCTCATGGCCGAGGAGCTGCGCGTCGGGTTCCACCGCGAGCTCGACCAGATCGACGCCCAGGTCCGCCAGCTGTTCGCCCTCGTGAGCGAGGGCCTGGCCGGAGCCACCGAGGCCCTGCTGGCGGGCGACCGGGAGACGGCCCGTGCCCTCGTGGCCCGCGACCAGATCATCGACACCGTCTACGTCGAGCTGGAAGACCTGGTCCAGAGTCTCTTCGCCCTCCAGTCACCCATGGCCGACGACTTGCGGTTCCTCCTCTCGGTGCTGCGCATCGTCCCCGAGCTGGAGCGCAGCGGCGACCTCACCGAGCACATCGCCCAGAGAGCCGCTCGGGGCCTCACCCCCGAGCTCACCCCCCGCATCCGGGGCCTGATCGAGCAGATGGGGCGGGTCGGCGTGGAGATGTGGCGGGCGACGGCCGAGGCCTACGCCGCCCGGGACGGCAGCGCCGCCGCCCTCATGCGCGAGCGCGACGACGAGCTCGACGACGTCCACGTCAGCCTCACCGCCGAGCTGGCGTCGGGCACCGTCACCATCCCGGTGGCCATCGAGCTGGCCCTGGTGGGCCGGTTCTACGAGCGCCTCGGCGACCACGCCGTCAACATCGCCGGGCGCATCCGCTACCTGGCAACGGGCACGGTCTAGCGGCTGCGACGCCGTCGGTCCGGGACAACCGGAGGGAGTTGGTAGCTTTGCCGTCAGAGCGAGCAGGAGGAACGCGGATGGACCTTGGCCTCGATGTCACGGAACGGGGCAAGTACACGGTGCTCAGCGTCCAAGGTGAGGTCGACGTGTATACCGCCCCGAAGTTCCGGGAGCGCCTCATCGAGCTCGTCACCGAGGGCAAGCACCAGATCGTCGTCGACCTCGACGGTGTCGACTTCCTCGACTCCACGGGGCTGGGTGTGCTCGTCGGCGGGCTGAAGCGCCTCCGCAGCCACGACGGCGACCTTCTCCTCGTGTGCACCCAGAGCCGCATCCTCAAGGTCTTCGAGATCACCGGCCTCACCAAGGTGTTCTCCATCCACGCCACGGTCGACGACGCGACCGGCGGATCCTGAGAGCCCCGGCCCCGGCACCCCGATGGTGACCGACGTCGTCGCCCTGGAGATCCCTGCCCGGGCGGAGTTCGTGGCCCTGGCCCGGTTGGTGGTGTCGGCCCTGGCGGCCACCGACTTCCAGCTGGCCGACGAGCGCATCGACGATCTCAAGCTCGCCGTCTCCGAGGCATGCACCAACGCCATCGAGGCCCACGACTCCGTGTCCACCCGCGAGCGCGTCCGGATGCAGTGCCGGGCCGACGACCGGGGACTGGAGGTCCAGATCGAAGATCGCGGCCCGGGCTTCGACCCCGCCGGCCTGCCCGACCACCCGCCGGTGACCGACCCCGACCGGTTGAAGTTCGAGCGCGGCCTCGGGATCCCGCTGATCCGGGCCCTGGTCGACGAGGTCGAGATCACCTCTTCGCAGGGCGGAACCGCTGTCCGTCTGGTGATGCTCCATGCCGCCGACGACATCGTCGACTGACCGAACATGGCGTTGACGCTCAAGCGCCTGCTCCGAAACCTGCGGACGAGCCCGTCCGAGCTCGACGTCGACCGCCTCCGCCAGTTCTGCTCGGAGCTGCCGGGGATGACCGCCATCGGCGAGGTGCGGGCTCGCCAGGAGGTCACCGTGGCTGGTGAGATCTGCTCCATGCGCATCGTCCCCCGGGCCGGGTCACCTTCGTTGGAGGCCACCATCACCGACGGCAGCGGCACCCTCGTGGCCGTCTGGATGGGCCGGCGCCAGATCGCCGGCATCGCCCCCGGCCGCAAGCTGGTGGTCAGTGGGCGGGCCAACCCCGGCACCGAGGGCCACCGGCTGTTCCTGTACAACCCGCGCTACGAGCTCCTCGGCTAGGAGTGCGCTAGGAGCCCGTCGGTCGCACGATCGCAGCCGTGCCGTAGGCCACGATCTCAGCCATCGCCTCACCCACGTCGGACGAGTCGAACCGGGCGCCGAGCACGGCGTTGGCTCCGAGTTGCTTGGCGTGCTCTATCAGGCGCTCCATGGCCGTGTGCCGGGCTTCGCTGACCACCTCGGTGTACTGGGGAACCTCGCCCGCCCGCAGGGAGCGGAGCGAACCGGTAATGCCCTTGACGGTTCCCACACTGCGCACGATGACCCCCCAGCACAGCCCGACGGTCTGGTCGACGGTGTAGCCGGGCAGGTCGAATGTCGTCGAGATCGGGATGTCGCTCACGTAGTCGTTGGCCATGACGCAGACGATAACGGTCGCGCCCGGCGGGAGCCGGGTACGCTCCGTCGATGGGCAGCTCGGGACAGAAGCGCAAGGGGCGTGACCACCTGCCCAAGGTGGGCACGGCGCCGGAGCGGGAGATCCGCCAGGAGCGGGAAGCGGTGGAGGCGAACCTCGGGATCCGGCCCGGTGGCGTGCTGGCGCTGGTCGTGGGCGTACTGCTCGTCGTCGCCGGAATCGTGGCGATCGTCGCCCTCCTGGCTCTCGACTAGTCCGACTAGCCGAGGGGCGTGGGGCCGCCCGGTCCGACGAGCAGGGCCTTGACCTGTTCGACGGATTCGGGGCTCACCAGCAGCAGCACCTCGTCGGCCGCCTGCATGGTGGTCTCCCCCCGGGGCACGACAACGTGGCGCTCACGGATGACGGCGACCACGGTGGCGTCGCGGGGCACGCCCAGGTCGCTGAGGCACACCCCCACCGCGGGCGAGTCGTCGGCCAGGGTGACCTCGACGAGGTTGGCGTCCTGGAACTGCAGGAGCCGCACCAACGAGCCGACCTGCACGGCCTCCTCCACCAGAGCGGTCAGCTGGTGGGGCGTGGAGACCGACACGTCCACGCCCCAGGACTCGTTGAACAGCCACTGGTTGTCGGGATGGTTCACCCTGGCCACCACGCGGGGAACGGCGAACTCCTGCTTGGACAACAGGGAGATGACCAGGTTGTCCTCGTCGTCTCCCGTCGCCGCCACCACCACGTCCATCTCGTCGAAGCCCGCCAGACGGAGGCTGTCGGGCTCGCAGGCATCGCCGATGAACCAGCGCACGTCGAGGCGGGGGCGCAGCATGGCCACCAGGTCCGGGTCCTGCTCGACGAGCAGCACGTCGTGGCCGCTGTCGCGCAGGTCGAGGGCGATGTACTGGCCCACGTTGCCCGCCCCGGCGATGGCGACCTTCATGGAGGGCCCTCCAGTCGCCCCTCGAGCTCCTCGAGGGCGTCGCGATGGACCACCAGATGGAGGATGTCGCCCTCCTGGCCCACGGCCTCGCTGCCGACGACCCGGGCATCGCCGCCGCGCGTGAGCCCGATCAGCCGGAAGCGGTCGCCTTCGGCCAGCTCCGCCAGCTTCTGGCCGGCCCAGGCGTCCGGGAGGGGCCGCTCCACCACGCTCAGGGACCCGGTGGCGTCGCTCCACTCCGACACCGACCGCGCCGGCAGGAGCCGGCGCAGCACCTGGTCGGTGGTCCAGGCCACCGTCGCCACGGTGGGGATGCCGAGGCGCTGGTAGATGGCGGCCCGCCTCGGGTCGTAGATGCGGGCCACGACACTGCGGATCTCGTAGGTCTCCCGGGCGATCCTGGCGGTGAGGATGTTGGAGTTGTCGCCGTTGGTCACCGCGGCGAGGGCGTCGGCCTCCCTGATCCCCGCCTCCTCCAGGTGGCTGCGGTCGAACCCGAAACCGACGACGAACTTGCCGGCGAATGTGTCGGGGAGCCGCCGGAGGGCGTAGCCGTTCTTGTCGATGACCGAGACGCTGTGGCCGTCGCGCTCGAGGGCGTTCGCCAGCTCCGATCCGACTCGTCCACAGCCGACGACGACCACGTGCATGACCGACCATGCAACACGCCGGAGGGGCCGGGCACAAGCCGACGCCGGCGCCCAGCTGGCCAAGGTGAGCGACTGCGGCCGTCGGGTGGCCGTCGGGTGGCCGTCGGGGGGCAGAGCCCCCCGACTGTTCTTGACGTTTGCCTATCCAAAACCTACGTTTACGGCACTCGAAGCCATGGCTACCCCCTTTTCAAAGTCTGAGCGCGCCGCCCTCAAGTCGCTGTACCGCCTGTCTCGCGACGGCCAGGACGCCCACACCGGCGCCCTGGCCGAGGCGTTGAGCGTGTCCCCGGGAACGGCCACGGCCGTGGTGAAGCGCCTCGCCGAGCGCGGCCTACTCGACCACAAGCCCTATCGGGGCGTCGAGCTCACCGAGACGGGGCGGGCCGCGGCGGTGGCTGCCATTCGCCGCCACCGCATCGTGGAGCGCTTCCTCTCGGACATGCTCGGCTATCCCTGGAACGAAGCCGACCGCCTGGCCGCGACCTTCGAGCACGACCTGCCGGGCGAGGTCGAGGACCGGATCTTCGTCGCCCTCGACCGGCCCACGTCGTGTCCCCACGGCTTCCCCATCCCCGAACCCGAGGGGCGCGACATCCCGGCCATGCCCCCCCTCTACGACCTGGAGCCGGGCGACGTGGGCGTCGTCGCCCTGCCCGGCTCCACCGACCCCGACCTGGTGGCGTTCCTCGAGACCCTCGGGCTGCGGCCCGACGTGGTCGTCGAGGTTCGTGAGAAGCACCCCTTCGACGGGCCCATGGTGGTGCGTGTCGACGGCACCGACCGAACCGTGGGCGAGCGTTTAGCCCCCCAGATAGTCGTGAAGTCCCCGTGCCCCGTGGCGGGGTACAGAAAGGAGCAGTCGGCATGACCAGGATCTTCGCCGCCGAGGGCGGTTTTCAGGCGTTCGAGCTCGGAGGGGCGGAGTGGTTCTGGCTGGTGTTCTCCGCCGTCACCGCGCTGCTGGCGCTCGGCGTGGGCGTCGTCCTCATGAAGGGCGTGCTGGCCGCCGACCAGGGCACCGACACCATGAAGGAGATCGCCGGCGCCATCCAGGAGGGGGCCATGGCCTACCTCCGCCGCCAGTTCAAGACCATCGCCATCATCGTCGTGCCCCTGGCCGTGCTCGTGTTCCTGACCTCCACCGAGATCGCCGACGACTCCGGGGGGACGGCTCTGTCGTTCGTGGAATCGGGGATCTTCCGCACCCTGGCGTTCCTCGCGGGCTGCTTCCTGTCGGGGCTCACCGGCTTCATCGGCATGTACCTGGCCGTGAGGGGCAACGTGCGCACGGCCGCCGCCGCCCGTTCCGGATCGCTGCCCGCCGCCCTCAAGGTCGCCTTCCGCACCGGGGGTGTGGCCGGCATGTTCACCGTCGGGCTCGGGCTGCTGGGCGCCACCGTGATCATCATGCTGTTCCAGAACACCGCCACCTCGATCCTGATCGGGTTCGGCTTCGGTGGCTCCCTGCTGGCCCTGTTCATGCGGGTCGGCGGGGGCATCTTCACCAAGGCCGCCGACGTGGGCGCCGACCTGGTGGGCAAGGTCGAAGCCGGCATCCCCGAGGACGACCCCCGCAACCCCGCCACCATCGCCGACAACGTGGGCGACAACGTGGGCGACTGCGCAGGGATGGCCGCCGACCTGTTCGAGTCCTACGAGGTCACCCTCGTGGCCTCGATCATCCTCGGTTTCGCCGCCTTCGAGTCGATCGACCTCAACCCGGCGCTGGGGGTCATCTTCCCGGTGGTGGCGCGGGCCATCGGCGTGCTGGCGTCGATCGTGGGCGTGTACATGGTCAAGGCCAAGGCGAACGACCGCAACGCCATGGCGCCCATCAACCGGGGCTTCCTCAGCGCCGGGCTGCTCACCGTGGCCGGCACCTTCCTGGTGGCCCAGTACTACGTGCACAACCTGCGCATCTTCTGGGCCGTCGTGACCGGGCTGGTCCTCGCCCAGGTGGTGAGCCGGCTCACCGAGTACTACACCTCCACCGAGACCGCGCCTGTCCGCGAGATCGCCGAGGCCGCCCGCACCGGTCCCGCCACGACGGTGCTGTCGGGGATCAGTTCGGGGCTGGAATCGACGGTGTTCGCCGTCATCGCCATCGCCTGCGCCCTGGGGGTGGCCATCGGCCTGGGCGACGGCAACATCCAGTTCACCTTCTACCTGGTGGCCCTCACCGGGCTGGGCATGCTGGCCACCACCGGTGTGGTCGTGTCGGAGGACACCTTCGGCCCGGTGGCCGACAACGCCGCCGGCATCGCCGAGATGTCGGGCGAGTTCGACGGCGAGGCCGAGAAGATCATGGTGAGCCTCGACGCCGTGGGCAACACCACCAAGGCCATCACCAAGGGCTTCGCCATCGGCTCCGCGGTCATCGCCGCCGTGGCCCTGTTCGCCTCGTTCATCGAGGTGGTGGGCGACGAGCTGGGCCTGGACGAGGTCGACCTGTTCGCCAATCCGGCGACGCAGATCAACGTGGCCGATCCCAAGACGTTCATCGGCCTGCTCATCGGTGGCTCGGTGGCCTTCATGTTCTCGGCCCTGGCCATCCGGGCGGTGAGCCGGACGGCCGGCACCGTGGTCCAGGAGGTGCGCCGCCAGTTCCGCGAGCACCCCGGCATCATGGACCGCACCGAACGCCCCGAGTACGGCCGGGTCATCGACATCTGCACCGTCGCCTCGCTGCGCGAGCTCACCACCCCGGCCCTGCTGGCGGTGCTGACGCCCGTGGTCATCGGGTTCGGGGTCGGCTACCTGGCCCTGGGGGCGTTCCTGGCCGCGGTGATCCTCACCGGCCAGCTCATGGCCGTGTTCCTGTCCAACGCCGGCGGGGCGTGGGACAACGCCAAGAAGTACATCGAGGACGGCCACGAAGGGGGCAAGGGCTCGGAGGCCCACAAAGCGGCGGTCATCGGCGACACCGTCGGCGACCCGTTCAAGGACACCGCCGGGCCGGCGCTGAACCCGCTCATCAAGGTCATGAACCTGGTGTCGTTGCTCATGCTGCCGGCGGTGATCTCCCTGCGCGACAACGATCCCGCCCGCTACGGCATCGCCGCTGCGGCCCTGGTGATCCTGGCCGCGGCCATCGCGTTCTCCAAGCGCAAGACGGGTGGTCTCGACGCCAGCGTCGAGGCCGGGCCCGGGCCCGAGTCAAAAGCCCTCTCGGGAGCCGGCGAACGGTGACGTGAGGCGTATCCTCGTGCTCCTGTGCTGAGCATGCTGAAGCGCCTCATGGTCGGTCGCCCGCTGCCGACCGAACAGGAGGGGGGTCAGCGGCTCCCGAAGTGGATCGCCCTGCCGGTGTTCTCCTCGGACGCCATGTCCTCCACGGCCTACGCCACCGAGGAGATCCTGTTCGTCACCGCCGTGGCCGGGTCGAGCCTGGCCCTCGGCCTCTCCAAGCTCGTCCCCATCGCCATCGCCGTGGCCGTTCTCCTGGCCATCGTCACCTTCTCCTACCGCCAGACGATCTTCGCCTACCCCCAGGGTGGCGGCTCCTACATCGTGAGCCGGGAGAACCTCGGGGAGATGTCGTCGCTCGTGGCCGGCGCCTCGTTGCTGATCGACTACGTGCTGACCGTGGCCGTGTCGGTATCGGCGGGGGCGGCCGCCATCATCTCCATACCGACGTTCCAGGGCCTCGCCAGCAAGCGGGTGCTGCTGTGCCTCGTGCTCATCTTCCTCGTCACCGTGGCCAACCTGCGGGGTGTCAAGGAGTCGGGGCGGGTCTTCGCCATCCCCACCTACGTGTACGTCGCTGCCCTCGGCGGAATGTTGGCCATCGGCCTGTTCCGGAGCTTCTTCGGCGACATCGAACCGGTGCCGTTCGACCAGGAGCGCTTCGAGGGGGTGCGCGAGCTCGGGGGGTCGCTGGGCCTCTTCCTGCTCCTGCGGGGGTTCTCGTCGGGCGCCGTGGCCCTGAGCGGCGTCGAGGCCATCGCCAACGGCGTGCCGGTGTTCCGCAAGCCCACGTCGCAGAACGCGGCCAGGACCCTGCTCATGATGGCGACGATCCTCGGGACTCTCTTCTTCGGGATCTCCGTCCTCGCCCACCGCCTCGCGCCCTACCCCTCCCACGACGAGACGGTGCTCTCGCAGCTGGCCCGGGCGGTGATCGGTGGGGGCCCGTACTACTGGGTGCTGCAGTTCGCCACCGCCGCCATCCTGGTCCTGGCGGCCAACACCGCCTACAACGCCTTCCCCAGCCTCTCCTCCATCATCGCCCGCGACGGGTACCTGCCCCGGCAGTTCTCCAACCGCGGTGACCGGCTGGTCTTCTCCAACGGCGTGCTGTTCCTGGCCGTGGCCGCCGGCGTCCTGGTGATCGCCTTCGGGGGCATAACCACCGCCCTGATCCCGCTGTACGCCGTGGGCGTGTTCACCTCGTTCACCCTGAGTCAGGCGGGGATGGTGCGCCACCATCACAAGCTGCGTGAGCCGGGCTGGCGCCGGGGGACGCTGATCAACGGCGTCGGCGCCGTCGCCACCGGGCTGGTGACCCTCATCGTGGCCGTCACCAAGTTCACCATCGGGGCCTGGGTCCCGATCGTGGTCGTCCCCCTGATCATCCTCATCTTCCGGGCCATCAAGCGTCACTACGACCGGCTCCACGTAGCCCTCTCGATCACCCCCGAGGAGGTCCGCCACCAGGACCTCAACCACACGGTCGTCGTCATGGTCGGGCGGATCCACCGGGGAGTCATCACTGCGCTGGACTACGCGAAGTCCCTCCGGCCCAACCGTCTCATGGTGCTCTACATCGCCTCCGAGGACGACGAGCGCAAGCACATGGAGGCCGAGTGGAAGCGGTTCGGGTTCGACGTGCCCCTGGAGATCGTCCACTCGCGGTACCGCGATCTGGTGAAGCCGGTCGAGACCTTCCTCGACGAGCTCGACGACCGATGGGACAACGACGTCATCACGATCATCATCCCCGAGTTCGTGGTGGGCCTCCGCAGCCTCGGCAACCTCCTGCACGGCCAGAGCGCCCTGGCCCTGAAGCTGGCCCTGCTCGACAGGCCGGGCACCGTGGTGACCTCCGTGCCGTTCCACCCCATTCCCCCGGCCAAGAAGGGCGGTGGCACGGGGGACGAGGATCCGACGGGCGCGGGATCGGACGGACCGGCCGGCGACGAGAAGCCGGCGTCACCTACGCCGGTACCGCCGGCCGGGGCCGGGTAGCGATCCGCCGACGCCCGCGCCGGCGGTCATCGCCCCCGGGGGCGGAACGGAAACCACGCGACCACGGCCAGGTCCCACAGGACGTGGCACACGATGGGCGCCACCAGGGTGGTACGCCAGGAGTACAGCGCCGCCCACGCCGCTCCCCCGGCGACGGCCGCCAGCACCAGCACCGCCTTGCGCTCCCAGAGGTGCACGGCGGCGTAGCCGGCGAGGGCGACGGCTACGCCGGCCCGCGACTGCACGAACCCACGCCAGAAGATCTCCTCGCACGCGCCGACGAGCACGAGGACACCGACCATGCGCGCCGGCCGGGCGGAGCTCCTCAGGCCATAGAGGTCGGCGACCTGGTCGGCCAGGGCGGGAAGGAACGCGGTGATCAGCCGGTCGCCGAGCCAGAAGGCGCCGTAGAGGGCGGCGGCGGCGCCCACACCGATGGCCACGTCGAGCAGGGTGGGGCTCAGGAGCGCCTCCAGTCGCTGCCGTTGGGCCACCGCCGCGTAGGAGCCGATGACCAGTCCCGCCACCGGGGCGCGGTTCCAGAAGCCCGGCCGGATGGGCCCGAACGCCGTGCCGTCCCCTTCCCGGGCGAACAGCCACGCCCACGACGCCGCGGCCACGACCAGGCCCACGGCGACGACGAGGGTCACGACCGCACCGTTGTGGTAGGTGTGCCGCGGTGAGGATCCTCGTCACCGGTGCCACCGGGTTCGTCGGACGCGAGGTCGTCTCCGCCCTCGTCGAGGCGGGCCACGAGGTACGGGCGGGCACCCGACGGCCGCAGAGCTACCGGGGCGAGGGGCAGCCCGTCGCCTTCGACACGGCCGACGCGGCGACCATCGACGCCGCCCTCGACGGATGCCGGGCCGCGTACTACCTGGTGCACTCCATGGCCGGCGAGGGGTTCGTCGACGCCGACCGCCGGGCGGCGACCGCCTTCGCCGAGGCGGCGGGCAGGGGTGGGCAGCGGGTCGTGTACCTGGGCGCCCTGGGCCCGAGCGGCCCCCTGAGCGGGGAGCCGGGCCCGAGCGGCCCCCTGAGCGGGGAGCCGGGCCCGAGCGGCCCCCTGAGCGGGGAGCCGGGCCCGAGCGGCCCGAACCCGTCGGCCCACCTCCGCTCGCGTCAGGAGGTGGGCCGCATCCTGCGCGAGGGTGCCGACACCGTGGAGCTCCGGGCGGCCATCGTGGTCGGACGGAACGGCGCCAGCTTCGAGATCATGCGCCAGCTCGTCGAGCGGCTGCCGGTGATGGTCTGCCCCCGATGGGTGACGACGAGGTGCCAGCCGATCGCCCTCCCCGATGTGGTCCACTACCTGGTCGCCGGCCTCGACCTGCCGCCCGGTGCCTACGACGTGGGCGGCCCCGACGTGCTCACCTACGAGCAGATGATGCGCCGCTACGCCGATCTCACCGGGCGCAAGCGGATCATCCTGAAGGTCCCGGTGCTCACCCCCACACTGTCGTCTCACTGGATCGGCCTGGTCACCGACCAGCCCGCCTCCATCGCCCGACCCCTCGCCGAGGGACTCTCCGTGGAGGTCGTCGTCGTCGACGACCGCATCCGCTCCCTGATCCCGTTCGAGCCCATGGGCTTCGACGACGCCGTCCGGCTGGCCCTGACGTCGTCCTCGCAGCAGCCCTGACCCCGCGAAACCGACCCGGCCGCCCGGGGTTTCCCGGAGGCTCGAACCAAGATCCCGGGGGTCCATCGGGGCAGGGTAGCGACACGGGCCCGTTTGACATTGTCCCCTCGGCCTGCCCAACCTCTCGACTCGTGGCTAAACCGCTCGTCATCGTGGAGTCCCCCGCCAAGGCCCGGACCATCGCGCGCCTCTTGGGATCCGATTTCGTCGTGGAGTCGTCCATCGGCCACGTCCGCGACCTGCCCCGAGGGGCCGACGAGGTGCCCGCCGCCTACAAGGCGGAGCCGTGGGCCCGCCTGGGTGTCGACGTCGACGGTGGCTTCAAACCGCTCTACGTCGTAGCCAGCGAGAAGAAGCATGTGGTCACCAAGTTGAAGCAGCTCCTGAAGCAGGCCGACGTCCTCTATCTGGCCACCGACGAGGACCGCGAAGGCGAGTCGATCGCCTGGCACCTGATGGAGGTCCTGTCGCCCCCGGCGGGGATGACAGTCAAGCGCATGGTGTTCCACGAGATCACGGCCAAGGCCATCCGGGCCGCGGTGGACGAGACCCGCGACCTCGACCGTCGCCTCGTCGACGCCCAGGAGGCCCGCCGCATCCTCGACCGGCTCTACGGCTACGAGGTCTCGCCCGTGCTGTGGAAGAAGGTGCTGCCCAAGCTGTCGGCCGGGCGGGTGCAGAGTGTGGCCACCCGCATCCTGGTGGAGCGGGAGCGGGCCCGCATGCGGTTCCGGTCGGCGTCGTACGCGGGCCTGGAGGGCACGTTCGCCGCCAAGGACAGCCAGCAGTTCGACGCCACGTTGGTCTCCCTCGACGGCACCCGACTGGCCACCGGTCGCGACTTCGGCACCACCGGGAGCCTGGCCGAGGGCACCGACGTGGTCGTCCTCGACCGCGCCGCAGCCGAGAACCTTGCCGGCCGCCTGGCCGACACCGACTTCGCCGTGCGGTCGGTGGAGGAGAAGCCCTACAAGCGCTCGCCCTACGCCCCGTTCATGACGTCGACCCTCCAGCAGGAAGCGGGGCGGAAGCTGCGGTTCACGTCCAAGCGGGCCATGGGCGTCGCCCAGCGTCTCTACGAGAACGGGTACATCACCTACATGCGCACCGACAGCACCGCGCTGTCGGAGGCGGCCGTGACCGCGGCCCGGAACCAGGCCAGCGCCCTGTACGGGCCCGAGTACGTGCCGGCGGCACCACGACGGTACGAGAAGAAGGTGAGGAACGCCCAGGAGGCCCACGAGGCCATCCGGCCCGCCGGCGACACCTTCCGCACCCCCGACCAGGTGGCGGGCGAGCTGGGCGCCGACGAACGGGCGCTCTACGACCTCATCTGGAAGCGCACCATCGCCTCCCAGATGGCCGACGCCCGGGGCAGGAGCATGCAGGTGCGCCTCGGCGGCCGCGCTGCGGGGCCGGCGGGGGACGCCGGGGCCCTGGGAGAGGACGTCGAGTTCTCGGCGTCGGGCAAGGTCATCGAGTTCCCCGGCTTCATGCGGGCCTACGTCGAGGGCTCCGACGACCCCCAGGGCGACCTGGAGGACCGGGAGGTGCGCCTGCCCCCGCTGGCGTCGTCCGATCCGCTCGACCTGGCCGGCCTCGAGGTCAAGGACCACACCACCCAGCCGCCGGCCCGCTTCACCGAGGCCTCGCTGGTGAAGGCCCTCGAGGAGCTGGGGGTGGGGCGGCCGTCCACCTACGCCTCCATCATCGGCACCATCCAGGACCGGGGGTACGTGTGGAAGAAGGGGTCGGCCCTGGTGCCGTCGTTCACCGCCTTCGCCGTCGTGGGCCTGCTCGAGGACCACTTCGCCGACCTGGTCGACTACGAGTTCACCGCCCGCATGGAGGACGACCTCGACAGCATCGCCGCCGGACGCGAGGAGTCGCTCCCGTGGCTGTCGCGCTTCTACTTCGGGAACGGCAGCGCCGGGCTCAAGACCATGGTCGGCGAGCGGTTGGAGGCCATCGACGCCAAGGCCGTGAACTCGATCCCGATCGGGCGCGACTCCGAGGGCCGGGAGATCGTCGCCCGGGTGGGCAAGTTCGGCCCCTACGTGCAGCGGGGCGACGACAAGGCCACGGTTCCCGAGGACCTGGCTCCCGACGAGCTCACCGTCGAGCGGGCCGAGACGCTGCTGGCGTCCACCAACGAGGAGCGTGAGCTCGGCAAGGACCGCGCCACCGGGCTGCCCGTTGTGGCCCGGGCCGGCCGCTACGGCCCGTACGTGCAGCTGGGCTCGGCCGAGGCAGGTTCCAAGGACAAGCCGCCGACGGCATCGCTCCTGTCGACCATGACCCTCGACACCGTCACGCTCGACGACGCCCTGCGCCTCCTCAGCCTGCCCCGGGTCGTGGGCGTGGACCCGGCCGACGGCGCAGAGATCACCGTGCAGAACGGCCGCTACGGGCCGTACGTGAAGAAGGGCTCCGACAGCCGGAGCCTCGAGAACGAGGACCAGCTCTTCACCCTCGGCCTCGACGACGCCCTGGCCGTGCTGGCCCAGCCCAAGCGGGGGCGGGGTCAGACGGCGAAGGGGCCGTTGCGCGAGCTCGGCAACGACCCTGCGACCGAGGCTCCCGTGCTGCTGCGGGAAGGCAGGTTCGGGCCCTACGTCACCGACGGTGTCACCAATGCGTCGCTCCGGGTGGGTGACTCGGTGGACACGATCACCCTCGAGCGGGCGGCCGAGCTCCTCCAGGAGCGCCGTGACAAGGGCCCGGCCGCGCCCAAGACGCGCGGTCGCAAGGGGGCGAAGGCGGCGAAGCCGAAGGCGAAGTCGGCCAAGGCCAAGACCAAGACGCCCAAGGCGGCCAAGGCTGCCAAAGCTGCCGTGTCCGCCAAGGCCGCGACCACAGGCGGTCCCGCACCGGACGACGACGGGGCCTGACCCCGCGCTGCGTGACCCCCGCCCGCGGCCGCCTGGTGGCCTTCGAAGGAGGCGAAGCCAGCGGGAAGTCGACGCAGGCGGCCAGGCTCGCCGCCCGATTGGACGCCGTGCTCACCCGGGAGCCGGGGGGCACCGCGGTCGGGGCGCGCATCCGCGCCCTGGTGCTCGACCCCGAGACGGGTTCCCTCGACCCCCGGGCCGAGGCCCTGCTGATGGTCGCCGACCGGGCCCAGCACGTGCGCGACGTGGTCGAGCCGGCCCTGGGCACCGGCCGGCACGTCGTCACCGACCGGTTCTCGGGCTCGACCCTCGCCTACCAGGGCCACGGCCACGGCCTCGACCCTGCCGACCTGGCCTGGTTGTCGAGCTGGGCCAGCGGCGGCCTCGAGCCTGACGTGGTGGTGCTCCTCGACGTCGCCGTTCCCGTGGCGTTGACCCGTCGGGAGGGTCGGCCCCTCGACCGGTTCGAGTCCTGGCACGGCGAGTTCCACGAGCGGGTGCGGGCGGGCTACCGGTCGCTGGCGGCCGCCGACCCGGCCCGGTGGGTCGTGGTCGACGGCGCTGCCCCGGTGGACGATGTGGCCGCGCAGGTATGGGATGCGGTGACGACGCGCCTCACCCCACACGACCGTTCTGGTCACGTTTCGGGGGCCCCGGGCCCCCCGAGACCTGACCGGTTCGGCGGCGGATGTGTGACGTCTTCGGCGAGGTGGTCGGCCAGGAGCGGGCCGTGGCCCAGCTTCGGGCCGCCGTGCCCGCCCCCGTGCACGCCTACCTGTTCGTGGGACCGCCGGGTAGCGGGAAAGCGGTGGCCGCCCGCGCCTTCGCCGCCGGCCTGCTGTGCCCCGACGGCGGGTGCGGTCAGTGCGACGTGTGCGTCCGCGTCGCCGCCGAGGTCCACCCCGACCTCGTTGTCGTCGAGCGTGAGGGCGCGGCCATCAGCGTCGACCGGGCCCGGGAGATCGTGCGCCTGGCCATGCGAACGCCCAACGAGCGTCCCCGCAAGGTCCTGGTCCTCGTCGACTTCCACCTGGTGCGCGAGGCCGGCCCCACGCTGCTGAAGGTGGTCGAGGAGCCCCCACCCAGCACGGTGTTCGTGATCCTGGCCGAGCACGTCCCCCCCGAGCTGGTGACCATCGCCTCCCGCTGCGTGCTGATCGAGTTCGGCGCCCTCACGACCGCCGACCTGGTGACGACTCTGGTGGCCGAGGGCGTCGACGAGTCGGTGGCCGCCGAGGTGGCCGCCGCGGCCGGTGGCCGCCTCGACCGGGCCCGTTTGCTGGCGTCGGATCCCGACTTCGGGCGCCGCCGGGCGGCGTGGCAGGCCGTCCCCCACCGCCTCGACGGCACCGGCGCAGCGGTGGCGGTGGTGGCGGTGGAGCTGATCGCCCTGATGTCGGTGGCCGCGGTGGGGCCCCTCGAGGCCCGCCAGGCCGCCGAGCGAGCCGCCCTGGAGGAGCGGGTGGCGCGCACCGGCGAACGGGGGTCGGGGCGCAAGACGCTCGCCGACCGCCACAAGCGAGAGCTGCGACGGCTGCGCACCGACGAGCTTCGCTTCGGGCTGGCGGTGCTCTCGGGGGCCTACCGCGACGCCCTGGTGGCGGGATCGGCCGATTCCCGGGCGTGCGCAGACGCGGTCGAGGCCCTGCGGGCGGGGGCCGAGAACCTCGTTCGCAATCCCCAGGAAGCCCTGTTCCTGCAGGCCCTGCTCCTGCGCCTCCCACCTCTCGGACCGGCACAAGCCGTCTCCTACACTGGCGCCACGCCCGGGTAGCTCAGTTCGGCAGAGCAGCTCACTCGTAATGAGCAGGTCGTCGGTTCGAATCCGACCTCGGGCTCCAGGAGCGCCCTACGAAGCGGGCTGAGGGGCGCCTTCGACCTGGGCGCGCTCGCGGCGGGACTTGCCGAACCGCAGATAGAGGGACGGCACCACGAACAGGTTCAGCAGCGTGGCCATGACCAGGCCGCCGATGATGACGATGGCCATCGGGTACTCGATCTCCTGACCGGGGATGTTGCCGGCGATGAGCAGCGGCACCAGTGCCAGGCCCGTCGTCAGCGCCGTCATCAGGATGGGCGCGAGGCGTTCGGTTGCGCCCCGGACCACCAGCCCAGGACCGAAGGTCTCGCCCTCCTCCCGCTCGAGGTGCTGGAAATGGCTGACCTGCATGATGCCGTTGCGGGCGACGATGCCGAGAATCGTGAAGAACCCCACGAGCGACCCCAGCGAGATGATGCCGTTGCCGAAGGCGAACGCGGCCAGGATGCCCCCGAGCAGCGCCATCGGCAGGCTGAAGAAGGAGAGTGCGGCCAGGCGGGCGCTGCGGAACGACGTCACCAGCAGGAAGAAGATCCCCACTGCGGCGATGCTGCCGTACAGGACCAGCCGGCGGTCGGCGGACTGCCGCTCCTGGTACTCGCCCGATACCTCGGCGCGGTACCCCAGCGGCAGGGCGAGGTCCTCGAGGCCGTCGGAGATGTCCTTGGCCACCGAACCGAGGTCGCGGCCTTCGACGTTGGCGCCGACCTCGATGGTGCGCGAGACCGCCTCCCGGTGGATCTGGTTGGGGGTCGGCTTGATGTTCACGTCGGCCACGTCGGACAGACTCACCTTTCGACCGTCGGGTGTGTCGAGCGGAAGCTGGCGGATGGCGGTGAGGTTGTTGCGGGAGGCCGGCGTGGTCCAGATGTGCACGTCGTAGGCCTTGCCTCCCCGGAAGATGTCGCCGACCTCCTCGCTGGCCACCATGGCGGCCGCCGCCCGCCGCACGTCCCCCGGCTTCAGCCCGAAGCTCTGGGCCTTGGCCAGGTCGACCTGGACCTCCACCTGGGGCACGTCGGACTGGAGCTCCACCTCCTCCTCGACCACGCCGGGCACCTGGGCCATCATCTCCTGGACCTGGCCGGCGGTCGTCCGGAGCGTCTCGAGATTGTCTCCGAAGATCTTGACGACGATCGTCTCGCTGGACCCCGTCAGCACCTCGCGGATCCGGTCCTTGAGGTAGGTCTGCACGTCACGGCGGAGCCCGGGGTAGCCGTCGACCACCTCCTGGACCTTCGCCAGCGTCTCCTCGTAGTCGGCGGACGGCTCGATGCTGATCCAGTTCTCCCCGAAGTTCATCCCGACGACCTCGTCCATCAGGAAGGCCTGTCCGATGTGGGCACCGAAGTTTCGGACCCCCGGGATGGCCTGCAGCTCGTCGGCCGCCGCCTTGGATATCCGGAACATCTCGGGTTGCGACGTCTCCGGCTTGCCGACCCAGTGCATCAGGAAGTCGCGCTCTTTGAACTCGGGCAGGAGCTCCTGGCCGAGCCTGGGCACCACGCCCAGGGCCGCCACCAGCACGAGGGCGGAGGCGACGTAGGCCCCCAGCGGCTTGCGCACGACCGCGCCGAGGGCGCGGGAGTAGCCGCGCTGGAGCCAGCCGACGAGCGGGGACTCGCGCCGCTCGAGCTTCGCCTTCCTGAGCAGTATGAGGCTCAGCGCGGGAGTCGTGACCAGCGCGACGAGCATGGACACGACCACGGCCAGGGCGTACGAGACGGCCAGGGGCCGGAAGAACGACCCCGTGAGCCCGGTGAGGAAGAACACCGGGAGCAGGGCGAGCGCCTCGATGAGGGACGCGTAGACGACGGCACCCCGCACCTCGAGGGATGCATCGAAGATCACCCGCGCCGTCGATCGGTCACCACCCTCGCGCCGATGCTGGCGGAGGCGGCGCACGATGTTCTCGGTGTCGACGATGGCATCGTCGACCACCGCCCCGAGGGCGATGACGAAGCCGGCCAGCACCATGGTGTTGATGGTGGTGCCCCGCCAGTAGAGCACCAGGGCCGATGCCGTCAGCGAGAGCGGAATGGTGATGAGGCTGATGAGGGCGCTGCGCCACGAGAACAGGAAGAGGGCGAGCACGATCACCACGAGGAGCGACCCGAGCAGCAGGGCCTCGGTGAGGTTGTCGATCGACATCTCCACGAAGGTGGCGGGCCGGAAGATGGTGGTGTCGACCTCCATCCCCGGGAGGCCGGGCGCCAGCTCCTCCATGGCCGCCTCCACCCCCTCGGTGACGTCGAGGGTGTTGGCCCAGGGGAGCTTCTCGACGATGAGCATGAGCCCGGGGCCACCGTTGATGACGGAGTCGCCGATCAGCGGCTGGTGGTCGATCTTCACGTCGGCCACGTCGCGGAGTGTCAGGGCCCTGCCGTCGGCGGCGTTGGCGCGGATGGGCACCTTGGCCAGGTCCTCCGGCGTGCGGATGGACAGCGTGTGCTCCACGTTGAGCCGCTGGTTGGGCGTCTCGATGGCGCCGCCAGTGCCGATGAACCCGCCCTCGGAGAAGCGAAGCAGACCGGCGTCGAGGGAGTCGGCGGTGACGCCCATCACCTGGTCGAGGGACACGTTGTGGGCGCGCAACTTCACCGGGTCGATCTGCACCTGGAGCTGCTCCAGCTGCTCTCCCCAGATGGGCACGTTGGCCACACCCGGCACCCTGAGCAGCCGGGCCCGGATCTTCCAGTAGGCCGTGGACGACATCTGGATGGTCGACAGGGTGTCCGACGACAGGCCGATCTTCATGACACGGCTGGTCGCCGACAGGGGCTGGATGAGGAAGGGCGGACTCGCCCAGGTGGGCAGCGTGGGGGTGACGGTGGCGATGCGCTCCTGGACCTCCTGGCGCGCCTTCAGCAGGTCGGTGCCCGGCTCGAAGATCATCTCGATCGACGAGAGCTGGGGCACGGACCTCGAGCGGATGATGTCGAGGTTGGCCAAGCCGTTCAGCGGTTGCTCCAGGGGAACGGTGACCAGCTGCTCCACTTCGGAGGCGGTGAGCCCGAGCGAGATGGTCTGCACCTCGACCTTCGGGGGAGCGAACTCGGGGAAGACGTCGACCTTCGAGTTGGGGAGCTGGACGAAGCCGACGACGAGCAACGTCGCAGCTATCGCCACCACGAGGAAGCGGAACCGCAGACTCGAGCGAACGGCCCAGCTCATCATCGGTCGGAACGCCCCTTGTCGGTACCCCGGTGGCCGCTCATGGTCGGGTCAGTGCCCGCTGCTCTGACCGATCTTGTTCTCCGCGCCGTACAGCTCCGCTGTCCCCACTGTCACGACCCCCGTGCCCGCACCGGGCCCCGCGGCCAGAAAGGCCTGGTCGCCGGCGATGTTGGTGACGGTGACCGGGGTGCGTACGAAGGTCAGCGGCGTGGGGGTGGTGTAGACCCACGTGCCCCCCTTGGCGTCGTAGATCAGCGCCGCGTAGGGGATGACCTGGGTGCCGGCCTGGTCGGCGATGGGCTGCATCTGGATCCCCAGGCGTTCGGAGGCCTTGTCGGTGAGCACCACCTGCTTGAGGGTGCTCCCCGGCACGTCGACCAGCGTCGCCGCCGGGTCGCCGCTGGACGAGCTCTCGGAATGGTCGGCACAGCCGCCGAGTGCCAACCCGGCGGCGACCATCACCACTGCAACTGGGCGTGCCCGGTAAGGCATCGAAGGCCTCCTATGCATCTCTTGTCCCTTCGGTGGTCGCGGTCGTCACGGGGATGCGCTCCCCTTGGCCGTTGCCCGTCCGGATGTCGTCCTCGGCGGTGATGAGGTCGCCGACGGCGAGATGGGCTTCGCGGTCGGCGTCGGTGCGGGTCCCGAAACCCAGGTACAGCGCCGGCAGCAGGAGGAGGCTGAAGATCCCCACCGTGATCACCCCGCCGAAGAGGACAACCGCCATCGGCTGCACGATCTCGAGTCCCGGGCCGTCGAAGAACATGAGGGGGAGCACCATCGCCGCAGTGGCGAGCAGGCTGATGACCACAGGCAGGAGCCGGGCTCGCGCCACGGAGCGAACGAGCTCGCGGCCGAAGGCTTCGTTCCCCTGGTCCTCGCGGCGCTGCGCCTCTCCGACGAACAGCACGCTGTGGCGCACCGCCAGGGCGAGGACGGCGAGGAAGCCCGCCACCGAGCCCAGCGAGAGACGGCCGCCGGTGATCACCGTGCTCACCAACCCACCCGTCAGCGCCAGCGGAATGGCGACGAAGAGGATCGTGGCGAGCCTCCAGGACCCGAACGCCGCCTGGAGGAGGAGGAAGATGCCGAGCGCGGCGGCGAGGGCGGCGACGATGAACGTCCAGCGCGCCGAGCGGGCCTCCTGGTAGTCGGTCAACAGCTCGGCGTGGTACTCGAGGGGGAACGGGACCGCCTCGAGACGATCCTGGATGTCCCGGGCGACGGCATTGACATCCGACCCGCTCAGGTCCACCCCGACGTCGATGTACCGGGAGACGTCCTCGTGGCGGATGACGTTGGGGTTCGGAGACACACGTACGTCGGCCACCTGGTCGAGGCGAACCTGACCGGCGCCGTCGGGCCTGTCGATGAGAAGGCCGCGGACGCTGTCGATGCTGCTGCGGGTCGCCGGCGTCCCCCGGACGACCACCTCGAACACCTTCTGCTCCTCGAAGAGGTTGCCGACCTCGATGCCCGACAGCACGGTCGCCGCTGTGCGGCGCACGTCGCCGGGCTTGATCCCGAGGGCCTGGGCCTTGTCGAGGTTGACCTCCACCTCCACGGTCGGCTCCAGCACGGGCAGCTTCAGGACGGGCGCTTCGACACCGTCCACCTCGGCCACCGCCGTGCTCACCTGGTCGGCCTGCGCACGCAGCGTGTCGAGGTCCTGGCCGAACACCCGCACGGTGAGGTCCTTGCCCTCGACGCCGTCCGGCTCGAGCAGGATGTCGTCGATCCTGTCCTGGGGGTAGGTGAGCACCGATCCCTCGATGCCCGGGTAGCCCCCCACCACCTTCTCGATCGACTCGACGGTGCCCTCGTAATCGGCCGACGCATCGAGGCTCACCCAGAGCTCACCCGAGTTGGCTCCGACGATCTGGTCGCCGAGTATCGCCCGGCCGACGTGACCTCCGACGTTGTTCACGCCGGGCAGGGCGCGCAGCTCCTCACCGAGAAGCGCCGTGGTGCGCTGCGCTTCGGGCAGCGACGTGCCCGGCTCCCCTTCCCAGTGGACCAGGAGGTCGCGGTCTTTGAAGGTGGGCACCAGCGAGTCGCCTCGATCGATCAGCGGCAGCGACAGCAGGGCGAGCAGGAGCAGCAGCCCGCCGGCGAGGTACGCCGTTCGCGGTGTGCGGGTGAACCGTGAGAGGGCGCCCTCGTATCGGGGCCGGAGCTTGTGCTCGACCGGCGGCTCGGCGGGCGGCAGCGGCGCCTTGGCGAGGAGCAGCATGCTCAGGGCCGGCGTGACGGTGAGGGCGATCAGCATGGAGACGACGACGGCTCCGGCGTAGGAGAGGGCGAGCGGCGGCAGGAAGGCGCCCATCTCACCCTCGAGAGCGACGACCGGGATTAGCACGAGGAGGGCGATCACCGTCGCAAAGATCAGCGGGCCGCGCACCGCCAGCACCGCCGAGCAGTAGCGACTGGCCGAGAAGGCCGAGTCGCCGGACGCCGTCTGGCTCCGGCGCGCCGTGTCGGCACCGACCACGGCGTCGTCGACGAGCACGGCAAGGGCGAGAACGAGACCGGCCAGCACCATGGCGTTGACCGTCTCGCCGCGGGCGTACAGCACCAGCACCGCCCCGGCCAGCGAGAGCAGGATGGCGATGAGGGTGATGAACGCAGTGCGGAACCTGAGGAAGAGCACGCCCAGGGCGACCGCGAGCAGGCCGAGCCCGATGAGCAGGGCGGTCCGAAGGTTGTCGGTCGACTGCTCCAGGTACTCGGCGGGACGGAAGAACGACGAGTTGACGTCGATGCCTGCCAGCCCGGGCTCGAGACCGTGGAGCACCGACTCGACCCCCTCGGTGACCTCCAGGGCGTTGGCCTCGGGGAACTTCTCCACCACGATCAGGAGCCCCGGACCGTCGGTGAACACCGCATCGCCGATGAGGGGCTGGTGGTCCTGCACCACCGAGGCCACGTCGCCGAGTCGTTTCGGCGGCGCAGGGGGAGGCGGTGCCTCTCCTTCGGCACCGGCCGCAGCCGGTGCGGGCGACTGCTCGATGACCACCTTGGCCAGGTCCTCGGGTGTCTTGATGGGTTGGACGTGCTGGACGCCGAGGCGCTGCGCCTGGGTGTCGAAGAACCCGCCGGTGCCCGGCGTCGACGCCTCGAGGAAGGTCAGCGGCGACACCCAGAGGGCATTACCCGTGGTGCGCATCACCTGGTCGAGGGTGACGCCCACCGACTGCAGCCGCGCCGGGTCGACCTGGACCTGGAGCTGCTGCTCCCTCTGACCCCAGATGGAGACGTTGGACACGCCCTTGACGCCCAGAAGGGCGGGGCGGATCGTCCAGCGGGCGAGGACGGACATGTCGATGAGCGACTTGTCCTTGGAGGTGAGCCCGACCATCATCACCCGGCCCGACGACGAGATGGGCTGCAGCATCTGCGGCGGTTTCGACACGTTCGGTAGGGCGTGAGCCTGGGTGAGTCGTTCGTTGACCACCTGCCGGGCCCTGCCGATCTCGGTGCCCGGCTCGAAGACCATCTCGATGCGCGACAGGCCCGGCACCGACTCGGAGCGGATGTCGTCGAGGAACGCCACCCCGTTGAGCAGGTCCTGCTCCAGGGGCACGGTGATGAGCTGTTCGACCTCTACGGCCGAGAGTCCGAGGGCCTCGGTCTGCACCTCGACAACGGGCGGGTTGATCTCGGGCAGCACGTCCCTTGGCATCTTCTCGAGATGCAGAACCCCCAGGACCAGCAGTCCCACACCGAGAGCAACGATCAGACCGCGAGACCTGAGGCTCGCGCCCACCATCCAACGCATCATCAGCTCGGACCTCCCGCTGCTCTGTTCAGCGTGCCGTCATCTGCGATGTCGTACGGTGCACGTTGGCTTCGTGACAACCGTCGCCAAAGTTTCCGCGACGAAGGCTCGGCAGCGGAAAGGACTGCCGCCGCAGGCACCCCAGCGTCCCCTCATCTCCATCCCCCTCGCCGACAATCGAGTAGCCGGGACGGTAAGCCGAAAACATCCCTATGTCAACGGGTTGCATTGATGTCGCGCGGGCGGCCACGCCCGGGCAGCACCCGTGTGGGCTTTGTCGACGCTGCGAGGCTTTCGTCGACGGCAAGGGTGATCGTGGGAACGACGGTCTCGGTCGACGGTTTCGTCGCCGACCGGAGCGGCGGCACGGAGGGTCTCTACCCGGGCCTCCCCGCCTGCAGGGCAGCGACCATGGCGAAGGTCCGCCTTCCCCCATGAGGACGGCGCCGGTCTTGGTGACCATCGCGGTCACGCACGCAGAGTCCGGCGGCCGAAAGTTATCAAAACGCTTGCAAATGTCAGGTTATCCGGTCTAGGATACGAACGTATGTTCGCTCCGGTGATGGCTGCGGTGAACCTGTT